>CANRBT010000023.1 GCA_947628935.1 uncultured Roseburia sp.
ATGAACCCCATGCCGGAACCGGAGAAGTTCATCCATGCGGTAAAGAAGATCGCCGTGGGCGATTCCGTGGAGCTGGAGGAGCTGACGAGGCATCTGGCGAATCTGGGGTATGAGAAGAACTATCAGGCGCAGACGCGCGGGGAGTTCGCCGTGCGCGGCGGGATCGTGGACATTTTCCCGCTGACGGAGGAGAATCCGTTCCGCATCGAGCTCTGGGGGGACGAGGTGGATTCCATCCGCTCGTTTGATGCGGAGAGCCAGCGGTCGATCGAGAACCGGGACGAGATATCTGTTTACCCGGCGTGCGAGCTGGTGCTTTCGGAGGAGGAGCGGCGCGAAGGGATCGGGCGCATCCTCGCGGAGGCAAAGCAGGTGTCGGGCAGGCTGCGCGCGGACATGCGCACGGAGGAGGCGTATCGCGTGCAGTCCGCGGCGGAGCAGCTCGCGGAGGAAGCGGGGGAGCTTGGCATCAGCGCCGGTCTGGACGCCTACCTGTCCTATTTCTGTGAAGAGCGGGTGTCGCTGCTCGATTATTTTGACCCGCAACGCACGGTCGTGTTTCTGGATGAGACTGCGCGCAGCATCGAGCGCGGCATGGCGACGGAGCAGGAGTTTTCCGAGAGCATGAAACAGCGTCTGGAGAAGGGCTACCTCCTCCCGGGACAGATGCGGGAGCTGTTCCCGTGCAAGGAGATCCTGGGCAAGCTGGAGCGGCGCAGGTGCGTTTCGCTGGTGGCGCTGGAGGGGAAGAACCCGTACCTTAGCGCAAAGGTGAGGGTGAATATCCAGTCCAGAACGGTCAACCCCTACAACAACAGCTTTGAGCTTCTGGTGCAGGATTTAAGACGCTGCCGGAAGAACGGCAGCCGCGTCGTACTGCTCTCCGGGTCGCGCACGCGCGCAAAGCGTCTGGCGGAGGATCTGATGGGGGAGGGGCTCAACGCTTTTTACTCCGAGGATTTTGACCACGAGGTCAAGCCCGGCGAGATCATGACCGGCTATGGGAAGCTCAAGAAGGGCTACGAGTATGCGATGCTGAAGTTCGTCGTGATCTCGGAGAGCGATATCTTTGGCGGCGAGCGGAGGAAAAAGAAGCGCCGCAGGCTCTATGAGGGGGAGAAGATCGCGAGCTTTACGGATCTTAGCATCGGTGACTACGTGGTGCATGAGAGCCATGGGCTGGGGATCTATCGCGGTCTGGAGAAGATCGAGGTGGACCGGACGGTCAAGGATTACATCAAGATCGAGTATGCGGGGGGCGGCAACCTGTACATCCTGGCGACGCAGCTCGAGCTGATCCAGAAGTACGCGGGGGCGGATGCAAAGCGGCCGAAGCTGAACCGGCTCGGCGGGCAGGAGTGGAACCGGACCAAGACAAAGGTGCGGGGCGCCGTGCAGGAGATCGCACAGGATCTCGTGAAGCTTTACGCGGCGCGACAGAGTGAGAAGGGCTATGCGTACGGGCAGGACACGGTCTGGCAGAGGGAGTTTGAGGAGCTGTTCCCGTTTGAGGAGACGGAGGACCAGGAGGCGGCGATCGCAGCGACAAAGGCGGACATGGAGAGCACGAAGATCATGGACCGCCTGATCTGCGGGGATGTGGGGTACGGCAAGACGGAGATCGCCATCCGCGCGGCGTTCAAGGCGGTGCAGGACGGAAAACAGGTGGCGTTTCTGGTGCCGACGACGATCCTTGCGCAGCAGCATTACAACAATTTCGCGCAGCGCATGAAGGATTTCCCGGTCAATATCGAGCTGTTGTGCCGGTTCCGCACGGCGGCGGAGCAGAAAAAGACGGTCGAGGGGGTAAAGCGGGGCGCCGTGGATATCGTGATCGGCACGCACAGGCTGCTCTCGAAGGATGTCGCCTACAAGGATCTGGGGCTGCTCGTCATCGACGAGGAGCAGCGCTTTGGCGTGGCGCACAAGGAGAAGATCAAGCAGCTGAAGACGAACGTGGACGTGCTGACGCTGACGGCGACGCCGATCCCGCGCACGCTGCACATGAGCCTGATCGGAATCCGGGACATGAGCGTGCTGGAGGAGCCGCCGATGGACCGCCTGCCGATCCAGACCTACGTGATGGAGTACAACGAGGAGCTGGTGCGGGAGGCGGTCGTGCGCGAGCTTGCCCGCGGGGGACAGACGTACTATGTCTACAACCGCGTGCGTGAGATCGCGGATGTGGCGGCGAAGCTTGCGGAGCTGGTGCCGGAGGGGAACGTCGCCTACGCGCACGGGCAGATGAAGGAGACGGAGCTCGAGAACGTCATGTACCGTTTTATCAACGGGGAGATCGACGTGCTGGTCTCCACAACGATCATAGAGACGGGACTCGACATCTCCAACGTCAACACGATGATCATTCACGATGCGGACAACATGGGGCTGTCCCAGCTCTACCAGCTGCGCGGGCGCGTGGGACGATCCAATCGGACGGCGTATGCATTTTTGATGTACCGGCGGGACAAAATGCTAAAGGAGGTCGCGGAGAAGCGGCTGGCGGCGATCAAGGAGTACACGGAGCTCGGCAGCGGGTTCAAGGTGGCGATGCGCGACCTCGAGATCCGCGGAGCGGGCAATCTGCTCGGAGCAAAGCAGCACGGACATATGGAGGCTGTGGGATATGATCTTTACTGCAAGATGCTGAACGAGGCGGTCAAGGAGGCGAAGGGCATCCCTGTGGCGGAGCAGTTCGACACGGCGGTCGATATCGACATCGACGCTTATATCCCCGTGGACTATATCCCGAACGAGTTCCAGAAGCTGGACATTTACAAGCGCATAGCGGGGATCGAGCAGGAGGAGGAGACCGAGGAGATGATGGAGGAGCTCATCGACCGCTTCGGAGACCCGCCGCGCTCGGTCGAAAACCTGCTCTATATCGCGCGGGTGAAATCTCTGGCGCACGCGGCATATTTTACCGAGGTGTCGCAGAAGGGGGATGAGCTGCGCTTTTCGCTCTATGAGAAGGCGCAGATCGATGTGGCGAAGATCCCGGAGCTGGTCGCCGCTTACGGGCAGAGCGTGCGCTTCCTCGCGGATGCCAGGGCGCCGGGCTTTGTCTATCTGCTGAACCGAAATTCGCGGGAGAAGGGAGCGGATGTGCAAAAGATCCTGGAGGAGTTCCTTCGGACGGCGAACCGGACGCTGTGCGGCGCATGAAACAAAAAAACGTTGCGATGCAAGGCAAAAAGCACTATAATAAGCAGGTACTTGCAGGAACAAAAGGAAAAGGGGCGCGGGGTCGCCCCGAATGGAGGAAGAGATGAGAGCAAAGAAGCTGACGGCCGCTCTGTTGTGCGGTGTGATGGCTGCATCCCTGCTTACAGGGTGCGGGGTCAATAAAGAGGCGACGGTAGCCACATTTGATGAGCAAAAGGTTCCGCTGGGCGTGGCAAATTTCATGGCGCGCTTTCAGCAGGCGAATTACGATGATTTTTATGTGGCGTATTTCGGAGAGGATGTCTGGTCGTCGGACCTGTACGGGAACGGAACGACGATGGAGGACAGCATCAAGGGGGATGTCATGGATTCCCTGTTCACCATGTACACGCTGCAGGCGCATGCCGGGGAGTACGATGTGGCGCTCACGGCGGACGATGAGGCTGCGATCGCATCCGCAGCGGAGACGTTCATCGCAGCCAATTCAAAGCAAGCGCTCCGTGCATTGGGCGCGGATGTGGAGACCGTGAAGGAATATCTGACGCTCACGACGATCCAGAGCCGGATGCACGACGCGATGATCCTGGATGCGGACACGGAGGTGAGCGACGAGGAGGCAAATACGAGCGCATACAGCTATGTGTTCGTTTCCAAATCCGGCAGCGTGGCGGAGGACGGCAGCACGGCGGAGTATACGGAGGACGAGCTTGCGCAGCTGAAGACGACTGTGGAAGGGTTTGCGGCTGATGCAAAGGAAAAGACGCTGGAGGAAGCGGCGGAAGCCTGCGGGTACACGGTGAGCGCCAATACCTTCACGGCGGATGATGAGACACTGGATGCCGCCGTGCTGACGGCGTTGCAGGGACTTGCGGAAGGCGAGGTTTCGGATGTCATAGATACGGACAACGGCTACTATGTGGTGCGGCTGGATGCCAAAACGGACGCGGAGGCGACTGAGAACACGAGAGAGAGCATCATCAGCCAGCGTCAGAGCGAGCGGTATCAGGAGATACTGGACGGCTGGAAGGAGGGGCATACCTGGACGGTCGATGAGAAGGTGTGGGGGACTGTGACCTTTGACAACCTGTTCACAACCGTTCCGGAGAGCACGGAGACGGAGACCGTCGAGGAGACACAGGCATAGGAAGCCTGCAGGAGGGCGCATGGGTCTGCCATATTGCAAGGGCAGTTCCCATGCGTCCTTTTTCTTGCGAAATTTATGGAGGTATGGTATGCTAAAGGGTGATATGGGGAACAAATAGTAACAGAAATTTCTCCTGTAACGATAGAGAAGATCAGGAAGGCAAAGGAACCTTTCCATGAAAGAGATGACGATTACCAGAAAAGCAGCAGTGCAGACCGTGTTACTTGTGATCGGATTTGTTGCCGTGCTGCTGATCTGCATTTCACAGTATGTTGCGATCGGGCAGACCTATCAGACTGTCCTGGTGGACGGGGAAGTCGTCGGGCGTGTACCGATGCAGACGGATATCAGGGAAATGTATTTGCAGGCGCGTCGTGAGTTGTCCCTGGAGCGGGACGAGAGGCTGTGCGTGGAATTTGACTGGTCGGGCGAGACGAGCAGGGAGCCTTTTTGCGGACTTATGACGGAGCGCGAATTAAAGGATGCGTTCAAGGGCATGATAGCAGAGATGTGCGACGGTGGCAGGGAACGTGCCTACACGGTCGCGATCGACGGCTATCGCGCCTATTTTCGTACGCTGGAAGAGGTGGAGGAATTTTTGAACCGCGTGAAGGCATCGGTCAATGCGCAGGCGGCTTATGAGACGCGGATCTACGCGTCGGATTATCAGGTGGGAGGCATTCTCCATGCGGCTCTCGTACAGCGTGAGGAGGAGGAGCGCACTGTGGAGGCGTTCGCGCCGGAGGCTGCGGAGACGGCGACGCCTGAGGCGGGCGTGAGCGCGCAGATGATCGACAGCGTGCAGCAGGCGCTGACGGCTCCGGTCTCTGCGGCGGAGGAGAACGCCTACCGGACGGGTGTGCTGGACATGGATTTTGTGGAGCTGGTGGAGGTCTACGAGAGCTATGTGGATCCCGCCGCATTTTCGGACATCGAGGAACAGCTGGTCGAAGTCACCAAAGAGAAGGAGTCGAATAAAATATATGTAGTGGAGAGCGGCGACTGCCTTTCCGTGATCGCGATGGATCACGATACGACTGTGGCGTCCATTGTGGCACTCAACGGGATGTCTGACGCAGACGAGATGATCCGCGAGGGGCAGGAGCTCATCATTGCCGTGCCGGAGCCGGACCTGCAGATCCGGCTTACGATGGGCGAGGTCTACGAGGAGGATTACACAGCGGATCCGGTCATCATTGAGAACGACAACTGGTACACGACGAAGGAGGTCGTGCACGAGGCGGGGACGACGGGGCATCGCGAGAGGAACGATGTGGTCGTGTACGAGAACGGCGTCGAGGTGAGCCGTGAGCTGTATGCGGAGACGATCATGACTCCGTCGGAGGCTGCGGTCGTCGAGCGCGGCACGATCATACCGCCGACGTATATTAAGCCGATCTCGGGCGGAATACTGACATCCGGTTTCGGAAGGCGCTGGGGCAGAATGCACAAGGGCGTGGACTGGGCGGTCCCGACAGGCACGACGGTGTATGCGTCCTGCGGGGGCACGGTCATACAGGCGGTCAAGAGCAACCGCGGATATGGAAACAATATCGTGATCCAGCATCCGGACGGAAGGATGACGCGGTATGCGCACAACAGCAAGCTGCTGGTGACGGTGGGTCAGCATGTGGAGCAGGGAGAGCCGATCGCACTCAGCGGCAGCACGGGGAATTCGACCGGACCGCACGTCCATTTTGAGATCTACATCAACGGTACGCAGGTGAATCCGCTGAACTACATCAGCTATTAATGAAAAGAACCGCTTGACAAAAAAGTGTGACAGTTACTATAATTACATGTTTGTATGAAAGAGATTTAGGGTGGATGCCGTGGGAGAAGCCCGTGGCGTGGAGGATGATATGGAGCAATATGTGATCAAAGGTGGGAATCCGCTGGTCGGTGAGGTGGAGATCGGAGGGGCGAAGAACGCGGCGCTTGCGATCCTGTCGGCTGCGGTCATGACGGATGAGACCGTTACCATTGAGAATGTGCCGGACGTGAGAGACACCAATGTGCTGCTCAATGCGATACAGGAGATCGGGGCAAGGGTCGAGCGGGCGGATGAGCACACAGTTCGGCTCAACGGCTCGTTCATCCGTGATTTCAACGTTGACAACGAATATATCCGCAAGATCCGGGCGTCCTATTACCTGATCGGCGCGCTGCTCGGCAAATACAAGCGTGCGGAGGTGGCGCTTCCGGGAGGCTGTGACATCGGAAGCCGTCCGATCGATCTGCACATCAAAGGGTTTCGGGCGCTGGGGGCGACCGTGGATATCCGCCATGGATTGGTGATCGCGGCGGCGGAACGGCTGGTCGGAACGCATATCTATCTGGATAAGGTCTCCGTCGGGGCGACGATCAACATCATGATGGCGGCTTCGATGGCGGAGGGCAAGACCACGATCGAGAATGCGGCGAAGGAGCCGCACGTCGTCGATGTGGCGAACTTTTTGAACAGCATGGGAGCGAACATCCGCGGAGCCGGTACGGACGTCATCCGTATCGTGGGAGTGGAGAAGCTGCACAGGACCGAGTATTCCATTATTCCCGACCAGATCGAGGCGGGGACGTTCATGCTCGCAGCGGCGGCGACCAAGGGGGATGTGACGGTCCGGAACGTCATCCCGAAGCACCTGGAGGCGATCACGGCAAAGCTGCATGAGGTCGGCTGCGAGGTGGAGGAATTTGATGACGCCGTGCGCGTGGTCGCGTCAAAGCCGCTGCGCCATACGCAGGTGACGACGCTGCCGTATCCGGGCTTTCCGACCGATATGCAGCCGCAGATGGCGGTCGTGCTCGGCATTGCGAACGGAACGAGCACAGTGACGGAGAGCATTTTCGAGAACCGGTTCAAGTATGTGGATGAGCTGACGCGCATGGGGGCGAGCATCAAGGTGGAGAGCAGCATTGCCATCATCAACGGCGTGGAGCAGTACACGGGCGCCAGGGTCAATGCGCCGGACCTGCGTGCCGGAGCGGCGTTGGTCATCGCGGGACTTGCGGCGGAGGGACTGACCGTCGTGGACGATATCTATTATATCGAGAGAGGCTACGAGGCGTTTGAAAAAAAGCTTTCCGGACTTGGCGCGCTGATCGAGAAGGTCAGCACGGAGAAGGAGATCCAGAAGTTTTCGCTGAAGGTTTCGTAGCGGGAAGCGACAGAAAAAGAAAGGGCAAAAAAATACCGTCTTGCGACGGTATTTTTGATTTGGTGCGGTTATACGACCTTTTGGATGAACAGATCCGGCGTCGTGGAGAGATCGATGCAAGAGCTGTCGTCCATCTGGATGATGGGACGGGAGAGGCTGTGCGGATTGATCATCACGACATTGGCGCTGCGTCCGTCGTTGAGCATGATGCGGTGGTTCTGATACGTCCGCGCCATATGCTCCAGGAACGGGAGGATATATTTCGGCTTGTATTTCTGAAGCCCCTCTTTTTCAAAGTTCTCAATGACCTGGAACGCGCAGAGCGGTGCGCGGTGTGCGCGCTTGGTCGTCATCGCGTCATAGACGTCGGCGATGGCGACGAGCATCGCGTAGTCGTCGATCGCATCGCGGGACGCGCCCGACGGGTAGCCTGAGCCGTCATAGCGCTCATGGTGGGAGAGCGCCGCGTACTTGATATGCTCATCGATGGGAAGAGGCGCAAGCAGATCATAGCTGTACTGCGTGTGCATCTTGACTGTATCAAATTCCTCGTCTGTGTATTTGCCCGGCTTGTCCAGGATCTCCGCCGGAATCTTCAGCTTGCCGATATCGTGCAGCAGTCCGCAGAGAGTCATCAGGCGGAGCTCGTCGTCGTCCACCCTCATCCATTTGCCGATCTGGCGGCAGATGAGCGTGACGTTCAGCGAGTGGGCGTAGATGCTGTCGTCGGAACTGTGCATGTTGTGCAGCATGTTAAAAAGCTCCAGAGAGGTCTTGCAGGAATCGAACAGCACCTGTACCTGTGAGAGCAGGTCATCCAGCTCCATCGGCGTGCCGTTGTTTACATAACCCTCAAAACTTTGGCGCAGCGCTGAGAGGACCAGTGTGTGATCCATCTGGAAGGACTTGAACTTGGGTGATTGCTTGATGGTCTGCGAGTACGCCTTCGGGGCGACTTTCATGTCCTCCTGAATCATTACGGACGGGATGCTGTAAAACGACAGGCGAGAGATGGTCTGTTTGTCGAGCACAGTGCCCTTTGAGAGAATGCACTGACCGTTTTTGGTCGTGACGTCCGTGGCGAGGCGCATGCCGTCCTTTAGTTCTTGAATGTTTACTTCCTTCATGTGTGTGAACCTCACAAAATGAAAATTCTACTCATTACATTCAGTATAGTTTTTTACAATGGAAAAGTCAATAAAAAGGTTGACAGATTGTGCATAAGGGTGTATGGTTGTGAATGTAGATTTGAAAATTCCATATTGTAGATAATTTTCTTATTCAGAGTGATGGAGGTACATAGGACCTGTGAAGTCACGGCAACCCCGATCGGAAGGTGCCAACCTGAGCGAGCAAAAGTTCGAACAATAAGAGGATTTGATTATCTATGCTGTCATATCCGCTTGTGTTCGCAAGCGGTATTTTTTATGTTCCACAGATGGAGAAAGGAAGGACAAAGAGATGGAAAAGAGATTATTTACGTCGGAATCCGTGACGGAAGGGCATCCAGACAAGGTCTGTGACGCGATCTCCGATGCGATCCTGGATGCCTGCATGGAGCAGGATCCGATGAGCCGTGTGGCGTGCGAGACTGCGAGCTGCACGGGATTTGTGCTGGTGACGGGCGAGCTCACGACGAAGGCGCAGCTCGATATTCCGGCGATCGTGAGAAAGACTGTGAACGAGATCGGCTACAACGACGCAAAGACCGGATTCGACGGAAACACCTGTGCGGTCATGGTAGCGCTGGACCAGCAGTCCCCGGATATCGCGATGGGAGTGGACAAGTCCCTGGAGGCGCGGGAGGGCGCGTTGACGGACGAGCTTGACACAGGAGCGGGCGATCAGGGCATGATGTTCGGCTATGCGACGAACGAGACGCCTGAGATGATGCCCTATCCGATCTCCCTCGCGCACAAGCTGGCATTGCAGTTGACGAAGGTGCGCAAGGACGGAACGCTTTCTTATCTGCGCCCGGACGGGAAGACGCAGGTGTCGGTCGAGTACGACGAGAACGGCAAGCCGGCGCGCCTGGAGGCGGTCGTGCTCTCCACGCAGCACGACGAGGATGTGACGCAGGAGCAGATCCATGCGGACATCAGAAAATATGTATTTGACCCGATCCTGCCGAAGGAGCTGGTGGATGCGGACACCAAATTTTTCATCAATCCGACGGGACGCTTTGTGATCGGCGGACCGCACGGGGATGCGGGGCTGACGGGGCGCAAGATCATCGTGGACACCTACGGGGGCTATGCGCGCCACGGCGGCGGAGCATTTTCCGGCAAGGACTGCACGAAGGTGGACCGTTCCGCGGCGTATGCGGCGCG
The DNA here is from genome assembly GCA_947628935.1 of uncultured Roseburia sp. Taxonomy (GTDB): domain Bacteria; phylum Bacillota; class Clostridia; order Lachnospirales; family Lachnospiraceae; genus Roseburia. Next base: position 9,795 of record CANRBT010000023.1, read on the forward strand.
CTATGTGGCAAAGAACATTGTGGCGGCAGGGCTCGCAGAGCGGTGTGAGGTCCAGCTTTCCTACGCGATCGGCGTCGCGCAGCCGACCTCCGTCATGGTCGATACCTTCGGGACCGGAGCGGTCACCGATGAAAAGCTGGTCGAGCTGATCCGCAGGCACTTTGATCTCCGCCCGGCAGGGATCATCAAGATGCTGGATCTTCGCCGGCCGATCTACCGCCAGACAGCGGCGTATGGACATTTTGGACGTGCGGATCTGAACCTGCCCTGGGAGGCGACCGACAAGGCGGAGGCGTTAAAGAGCAGTCTGTAGCCGTTTTTTATGAAAAGTTTAGATTAATTTCTACAAAAGAGATAGGTTTTTTTCCGTTTCGTGGTATAATGAGCCGTAGAATATGACATTCTATGGCTCATTTTTGATTGTGATTGTGGTGGGGCGGATGAAGCTAAAAACGAAGATCATGATATCCTTTTGCATCATTCTTTTTGTTCCGATCCTGTTGTCGGCGGCTGTGCTGTTCAGCTTTCAGCGGATCCAGATCCGGGCGATCGAGCAGACGTATGGGGTGGAGGATGAGGATTACAGCTATTTTTCCAATGCCATGCAGCTGATGAGCCGTTTTACACAGAAGACGTTCGAGGAGCTTTCGGAGGTGGCGGAAAGCGATCCTGCGCGGTTTGAGGACGAAGGGTATCTGGGGGAGATGAACCTCAGGCTCAGGGAGAAGAACTCCTATCTCGTCGTGCGCAAGGGCGGGGAGCTGATCTATAGCGGAATGGATATTGCGGCGGAGAAGCTGTTGAACGGGCTGCCGCAATATGGAGGAGAGGAGACGGATCCGAACACGGGCGTATATGTGGACGGGGAGCAGCAGACGCTGATCAAGCAGATCGATTTTGTGTGCGCGGACGGTGCGCCGGGGAGCGTGTTTATCATCACGATCCTGGAGGAGCCCATCCCGGAGATACGAAATCTGATGTCGGACGCGCTGATCGCGATCCTGCTGATATTGCTGTCGACGGCGTGTATGCTGACGGTCTGGATCTACACCAGCATGGTGACGCCGATCCGGCGGCTGCGGACGGCGGCGCAGAACATCAAGAATGGCAATCTGGACTTTACCGTGACTGTGGAGAGCGACGATGAGATCGGAGAGCTGTGCCGCGGCTTTGAGGAGATGCGTCAGCGGCTGAAGGATAATGCGGAGGAGAAGCTTTCGGACGAGCGGGAGAACCGTATGCTGATCAGCAATATCGCGCATGATCTGAGGACGCCGATCACGGCGGTCAAGGGCTATGCCGAAGGGCTGATCGACGGGGTGGCGGACACCCCCGAAAAACAGGAGCGGTATCTGCGCACGATCTACAACAAGGCGAACGAGATGGATACGCTCATCAATGAGCTGACGTTGTACGCGAAGATCGACACGAATCGCATTCCATATAATTTTGTCAGGATGAATGTCACGGAATATTTCAATGACTGTGTCGAGGAGATCGGTCTGGATCTGGAGGCGAAGGGCATCGGTCTTTCTTATTCCAACTATGTGGATGAGGACGTGAGGATCATCGCGGATCCGGAACAGTTAAAGCGCGTCGTCAACAATATCGTGGGGAATTCCGTCAAGTATCTGGACAAGCAGAGGGGGATGATCCATGTGCGCGTGAAGGACGTCGGGGATTTTGTGCAGGTGGAGATCGAGGACAACGGAAGAGGTATTGCGGCGCGGGATCTGCCCTATATTTTTGACCGGTTTTACCGCGCGGACGCCTCGCGCAATTCCATGACAGGCGGCAGCGGCATTGGGCTGTCCATTGCCAGAAAGATCGTGGAGGATCACGGGGGAAAGATCTGGGCGACCAGCAAGGAGTCGATAGGGACCGTGATGTACTTTGTCGTGAGAAAATACCAGGAGGTGTTCAATGAGTAAGATTTTGATCGTGGAGGACGAGGTGGAGATCGCGGAGCTGGAGAAGGACTACCTGGAGCTGAGCGGATTCGAGGTGGAGATCGAGCATGACGGGGCGGTTGGCCTTGAGCGGGCGCTCGCCGAGGAGTTCGATATGTTCATCCTCGATCTGATGCTGCCGGAAATCGACGGGTTCGAGATCTGCAGGCAGGTGAGGGAGGAGAAGAACACGCCGATCCTGCTGGTGTCCGCCAAAAAGGATGACATCGACAAGATCCGCGGACTTGGGCTGGGGGCGGACGACTATGTCACAAAGCCGTTTTCCCCGAGTGAGCTCGTTGCGCGCGTGAAGGCGCATCTGGCGCGCTATGAGCGTCTGGTCGGCAGCAATCTGCCGGAAAATGATATCGTGGAGATCCGCGGTATACGCATCGACAAGACGGCGCGCCGCGTGTGGATCAACGGGGAGGAGCGCCAGTTCACGACGAAGGAGTTCGACCTGCTGACGTTTCTGGCGGAGAACCCGAACCATGTGTTTTCCAAGGAGGAGCTGTTCCGGGAGATCTGGGACATGGAGTCGATCGGTGACATTGCGACTGTCACAGTGCACATCAAGAAGATCCGTGAGAAGATCGAGATGAACACGAACAAGCCGCAGTATATAGAGACGATCTGGGGCGTGGGATATCGCTTCAAGCTTTAGAAAGGGGAGAGAGTTTATGAGTATTTTGGTCATGGGAGCAAGCGGGGAGCTGGGGACGCAGATCATGCTGACGCTCTCAAAGGAGTATGAGGATGTCTACGGCACGTATCATCAGGAGCAGGCGGAATATCGGGGGGATGTACATATGATCCCCTACAAGCTCGGCGATCAGGAGCGCCTGAAGGGGATACTGGAGCAGTGCCGCCCGGCGGTCATCATCTCCTGCCTGGCAGGGGACTATGCGCTTCAGATGAAGGCGCACAGGCAGATGGCGGAGTATCTTGCCGCGCAGGAGGAAAAGCGTATGGTGTACCTGTCCTCGGCAAATGTGTTTGACGGGGATATCGCGACCGCCCACACGGAGGCGGATGCGCCGAAGGCGGAATCGGAGTACGGGAAATTCAAGCTGGAATGCGAGGAGATGCTGACGGAGCTTCTCGGGGAGGACTGCGTGATCCTGCGCCTTCCGATGGTGTTCGGCAGGAACAGCGCGCGCATCGACGAGCTGATCGGTCATATCAACAGAGGGGACACGATCACGACCTACGAGAACCTGTATATGAACTTTGCGACGACAGCGCAGTTGAATGCGTGGCTTTCCTATATATTGAAGCACGATCTGCGCGGCGTTTTCCATGTGGGCACGGAGGATGTCTGCGAGTATAACGAATTTCTGGAGCGTGTGATCGCATCCCTCGGGCTTGGAGTGCCGATCTATGCGACGGAGTATTTTCCGCAGAAATGCTACCGCGCCGTCCTGCCGGGGCGCAGCGAGATCCCGGAGGAGCTCCGCCTGAAGGTAGAGCAGGTCTTTCGCCTGATCCGGGGTCTGGAGGCATGAGGGAGATACAGATGCTGTATGAGGATGACGCCGTCCTCGTCTGTGTGAAGCCGGCAGGCGTGGCTGTGCAGACCAGACAGCCGGGTCAGCCGGATATGGAGAGCATACTCAAAAATGAGCGCGCCGGGCGGGGCGAGCCGCCGGAGATCTATGTGGTGCACCGTCTGGATCAGCCGGTTTCCGGCGTCATGGTTTTTGCCAAGACAAAGGAGGCGGCGGCGTCCCTCGGCCGCCAGATCGCGGCAAGGGCGGCGGATAAATGCTATTATGCGATGGTCGAGGGGGAACCGCCCCGGAAAAAGGGCACGCTTGTCGATGAGCTGCTGCGGGACGGAAAAACGAACACCTCGTCTGTGGTGGCGCACGGGACATGCGGCGCGAAGCGCGCGGAGCTGTCCTATGAGGTCCTGGAGGCGTCGGGCACAAGGGCTGTGCTGCGGATAAAGCTCGCGACGGGGCGGCATCATCAGATCCGCGTGCAGCTGGCAAATGCGGGGATGCCGATCGTGGGCGACCGAAAATACAATTTCCGTGAGAACCTGTGCCGGACAAACCGTCCGCTCTTGCTCTGTTCCTATCGCATTGGGTTTCGGCACCCGGTCACGCACAGAAAAATGGAGTTTGAAATTGACAAGCCCTTTGCATTGTCATAGAATATAAGCTTAAATAAAAGTGGATGAGGAGACGGATGTATGGCGAAGGAGAATAAGAAGCTGGTGGAAGCGATCACCTCGATGGAGGAGGATTTCGCGCAGTGGTATACGGACGTGGTAAAGAAGGCGGAGCTGATCGACTACTCCTCCGTAAAGGGTTGTATGATCATCAAGCCTGCCGGCTATGCGATCTGGGAGAATATCCAGACAGAGCTCGACCGCAGGTTCAAGGAGACGGGTGTGGAGAATGTCTATATGCCGATGTTCATACCGGAGAGCCTGCTTGAGAAGGAGAAGGATCACGTGGAGGGTTTTGCGCCGGAGGTTGCGTGGGTGACGCACGGAGGGCTGGACCCGCTGCCGGAGCGTCTGTGCGTGCGTCCCACCTCGGAGACGCTGTTCTGCGATTTTTACCGGAATATCATCCAGTCCTACCGGGATCTTCCCAAGCTGTACAATCAGTGGTGTTCTGTGGTCCGCTGGGAGAAGGAGACGAGACCGTTTTTGCGCTCGCGCGAATTTCTCTGGCAGGAGGGACATACGGCGCACGCGACCGCGGAGGAGGCAAAGGAGCGGACGATCCAGATGCTGAATCTCTATGCGGATTTCTGCGAGGAGGTGCTGGCGATGCCGGTCATCCGCGGACAGAAGACGGAGAAGGAGAAGTTCGCGGGCGCGGAGGCAACCTACACGATCGAGGCTCTTATGCACGACGGAAAGGCGCTGCAGTCCGGTACCAGCCATGATTTTGGCAACGGCTTTGCGAAGGCGTTTGAGATCCGGTATACCGATAAGGATAATCAGCTGCAGTATGTCTATCAGACGTCATGGGGCATGACGACGCGGCTGATCGGTGCGATCATCATGGTCCACGGGGACAATTCGGGACTCGTGCTTCCGCCGCGCATTGCTCCCGTGCAGGTGATGGTGATCCCGATCCAGCAGCGCAAGGAGGGAGTGCTGGAGAAGGCACAGGAGCTTTGTGGACGGCTGGGCAAGGTCTGCAGGGCAAAGCTGGACGATTCCGACAAGAGCCCGGGCTGGAAGTTCGCGGAACAGGAGATGCGGGGGATCCCGCTGCGCGTCGAACTCGGACCGAAGGATATAGAGGCAGGCTCCTGCGTGGTCGTGCGCAGGGACACGGGGGAGAAGCTTACCGTTGCGCTTGAGGAGCTGGAGGAGAAGCTGCCAGAGCTTCTTGAGGAGATGCAGCGCGAGATGTTCGAGCGTGCGAAGGCGCATCGCGACGCGCATATCTGGGATGCGCACAGTTATGAGGAGCTATGCGATATTGCGGCGAACCGTCCCGGGTTTATCCGCGGGATGTGGTGCGGCGACCAGGCGTGCGAGGATAAGATCAAGGAGAACCTGGCTGTGACGTCCCGGTGTCTGCCGTTCCACGACCGGGAGCAGATCGCGGACACGTGCGTTTGCTGCGGGAAGCCTGCCCACAAGCTGGTGTACTGGGGTAAGGCATACTAAGACCGAAGGGGAGGCGGCATGAACGGGCGGATGCAAGTGGAACTGCCAAGGCAGGTGAAGCGTATCATAGAGACGCTGGAACGGCAGGGATTTGAGGCGTATGCCGTGGGCGGCTGCGTGAGGGATTCTCTCCTGGGACGCGTGCCGCAGGACTGGGACATTACGACTTCCGCGACGCCGGCACAGGTGAAAGCGTTGTTTGAGCGCACGGTCGATACAGGCATCCGGCATGGCACGGTAACGGTTCTTATGGAGCGCGCGGGCTACGAGGTGACGACCTATCGGATCGACGGGGAGTACGAGGACGCGCGCCATCCGAAGGAGGTATGGTTTGCCGGGACGTTGACGGAGGATCTGAAGCGCCGCGATTTTACGATCAATGCGATGGCGTACAATGAGCGGTGCGGTATCGTGGATGCGTTTGACGGGATGGGAGATCTGGAACGCGGTGTGGTGCGCTGTGTGGGAAATTCGGAGGAGCGGTTCGCGGAGGATGCGCTGCGGATGCTGCGCGCGGTGCGGTTCGCGGCACAGCTCGGGTTCTCCGTGGATCGGCGGACCGGGGAGGCGATGGAGCGGCTGTCCGGCAACCTTGCCAAAGTGAGTGCGGAGCGGATCCAGGCGGAGCTGGTCAAGCTTTTGACCTCGGAGCATCCCGGACGGATCCGGCTCGCTTATGAGAAGGGACTTACGAGGGTGTTCCTGCCGGAATTTGACCGGATGATGGAGACGCCGCAAAACAATCCGCATCACTGCTATACGGTAGGCGAGCACACGATCCATGCCGTGGAGGGCGTGCCGGCGGACAGGGTGCTGCGGCTTGCCATGCTTTTACATGATGTGGCAAAGCCTGCCTGCAGGACTACGGATGAGAAGGGCGTCGATCATTTTTTTGGGCATCAGGAGCTGGGGGCAAAACAGGCGCAGGAGATCCTGCGCCGCCTCAAATTTGACAATGACACGACGGAGCGGGTCTGCCGTCTTGTGAGATGGCATGACGACAATCCCGAACCCACGGAGCGGGGCATTCGCCGTGCGATCCATCACATCGGAACGGAGCAGTACCCGGCGCTGTTCGCGGTCAAGCGGGCGGACGCCATGGCGCAGAGCGGGTACCGGCGCGGGGAGAAGCTCGCGTACATTGACGCATACGAGGCGCAGTATGAGACGATCATGGAGCAAAAGCAGTGCCTGTCCGTCCGGGAGTTGGCTGTGAACGGGAGCGATCTGATCGCGGCGGGCATGCGTCCGGGCAGGGAGATCGGCGTGGCGCTGCAGCGGCTTTTGAATGAAGTGCTCGAGGATCCTGCGAAGAACCGGAAGGAGCAGCTGCTCGCACTGGCGGCGGCGTTCCGTGAAAAGAACGAGTCATGAAATGAAAGACCCTGACATATGATGAAGAGACACGGTAAGAGATCCGTAGCTGAATCATATGGAGGGGTTTTTGTGTATAATCGACCGGAACAGGTGCTGGAACAATATGAGCTGGAGATAAGATCGGTTTCCAAGGGACGCGAGAGCTATATCTGTGAGACGGACCGGGGACAGAAGCTCCTGAAGGAATACCGGGGCTCCATGGAGCGGGCGGAATTTCTTGCCGGCATGCTGGAGCATTTGAAGGGACAGGGCTTGTCGGTAGAGACGTTCCTTCGGACGAAGGAGGGCGCTCCGATCGCCGTGGCGGAGGATGAGACAAAGTATGTGCTCTGCGACGCGTGGCAGGGTGCGGAGTGCGACACCAGGAACAGGGAGGATATGCTGTCCGCGGTGCACAGTCTCGCAAAGATGCACAATGCGGCCGAGACGTACCCGGGGGAGGTGCCGGAGCTCGTGCGCGCGAACCGGGACGTCCTGCTCGGACTTTATGAGAAGCACAACCGCGAGCTGAACAAGGTCAAAAATTACATACGCGCCAAAAAGAAAAAGAACGAATTTGAGACGCTTTTTTTTGGACAATACGGGGAGTTTATGCGCAAGGCGGAGCATGTCACGAGTGAGCTGCGCGAGCTGCAGGAGGATGAAGGGATGGTGGGGTTCTGCCATGGGGACTACAACCAGCACAACGTCATCTTTTGCGGAAAGGGACCGGCGATCGTGCATTTTGACAGTTTTTCCTATCAGATCCGCGTGAGCGATCTCGCCAATTTTATGCGCAAGATGCTGGAAAAGAATAACTGGAATACAGGGCTGGGGCTCGACTTTATACACGCCTACGACAGGGAGCGCAGGCTTTCGCCCAGGGAGCTGCGCTGCCTGTATTTGTACATGGCATATCCTGAAAAATTCTGGAAGGTTGCGAACCATTACTACAACGCGCACAAGGCGTGGATTTCCGGGCGTAACATCGAGAAGCTGAACCGGCTGATCCAGCAGGAACCGGCGCGGGAAAGGTTCCTGGAGCTTTTATTCAATTTTACATCCTGAACGATTTGCGTTATACTGTAGCTATGGCAAAGAGAAAACAGAGGTGGACTATGCGTAGGAAAAAGAGATGTTTGGGTGTTCTGTTGACCGTCATGCTCTGCATCTGCCCGGTCGCGGCATGCGGTGATGGCGGCAGGCAGACGATCGTGTCGGGAAAGTATTATCATCCCGACGCGGAGGTACAGGAGGATGCGGCGGCGTCCGCTGCAGATGCCGCCGGGG
>CANRBT010000024.1 GCA_947628935.1 uncultured Roseburia sp.
AGGAACCGGAACTGCAGGTACATTGTGTTTAATCTCTCGTTTCATGAGATCCCGGAGGATCTGACCGGGTATGGTTATGCGAAGGTGGAGGTCATAGAGGACATTTATGCGATTTATGAAAGGATGGAGTAGGGAAAAGCGGAAGGCAGCGACAGTCGGGGCGAAGACGTTCTGCCGGGAGACGGATTTTACGGAGGTGGGGATTGCGGCATTTTACGGATATTTTGCCGTGAATATCCTCATGAAGTCGTTTGGGTATGATCACGGAGACGGAGTTTATAAATGCTTCATGTTCTTTGCCATCCTGTTTCTTGCCGTCAAGGTGTTTACCACACGGTATACGATGCGTGAGGTGATGTGGTCGGCGTTATTGCTGGGTTTGGGGCTTCTGCTCGGCGTGGTCAACAAGCACGGGACCTGGCTGCTCATGTTTGCGACCGTGATCGGCATGAAGAATGTCAGTTTCCGCCGGCTGGTCAAGCTGACGATCGGCATTCGGGTGTTCTGTCTGATCGTGATGGTGATCGGTTCTGTGTTCGGAGTGTTTGACATTGGTTACACGACCGTCCCGGATGTTCATTTTAGGGATGTGCCTGTGTACAGCTTTGGAATGAAGATCCCGAACACGGCGTTTCAAACCGTGTTTATCGTGCTGGTCCTCCTGCTCTATGATCATTACAAAAAACTGAATGTATGGTGGTTCGTTGGCACTTCGGCGGCTGCTCTGCTGTTCTACAGGCTGACCTTCTGCCGGACCGGGATCGTTGTGTTCTTCTTCTGTTGGGCGTTGATCCTGTTTGAGAAGCTGGTAAAGAGGGAAAAGGCGAAATTCATCTTTGTGCTCTCTGTGCCTGTGGGGGTTGTCTTCAGCCTGGTGATGATGATGGTCTACGACGCGGGGAATCCGATTATGGGTAAGATCAATCATATCGTCACAGGACGTGTCTACATCATGAACGGGTTTTATGAAAAGATCGGACTGTCGCTGATCCCGCGCACGCAGGAGCTGTTTTATGCGAATTATTACGGTCTGATCGACAACGTGTACATGTTTATCCTGCTCTACTGCGGCTGGATCGTGGCGCTGTTTGTCTTTTACATTGTCATGAAGACGTTGCTTGCGCTATACAAAAGAGGGTGTTACAAGGAGCTGGTGATGATCAGCGCAATGGCGCTCTACGGCGTGCTGGAGCAGTTCGTGATGAACGGCTTTATGAACACGTTCATTCTGCTGTGCGCGGGGCTTTTGTACCCGCAGTTCTTTGATACGATCGATGAGGAGAGGGCATGAAGGCATATCGGATCCTGCAGGTACACAATTCTTATCAGATCCCGGGCGGGGAGGATGTGGTCGTGCGCAATGAAAAACGGCTGCTGACAGAGCACGGGCACGAGGTGTATGAGTATCAACGTTCCAATACGGAGCTGCAGGGAAAGGGCATTGTGGGGAAGCTGCTCCTGCCGTTTTCGGCGGTCTATTCGTTTCGGACCGCGCGTGAGGTACGGCGGTTGATCCGGGAAAAACGCATTGATCTCGTGCATGTGCACAACACGCTGACGATGGTGAGTCCGTCTGTGTTCTATGCGGCGTTCCGGAGCCATGTTCCGGTCGTGCAGACGCTTCATAATTTTCGGATGGCGTGTCCTGCGGGCACCTTTTTTCGGGACAATGCGATCTGTGAGGAATGCGTAAGCCGCGGTCTCTTCTGCGCCGTGCGCCACAGATGCTATCGGGGCAGCAGGGCGCAGAGCCTTGTCAGTGCGGCGATCTTATATGTGCACAGGAAGCTGGGAACCTATCGCAGGGTGCATTTTATCTGCCTGTCCGGGTTCAACCGGAACAAACTGCTGGAGGCATTTGAGAGACAAGGGATGAAGATAGACCCGGCGCGGGTCTATGTCAAGCCGAATTTTACCTTTGCAGAGGACGGAGCGGGCGAGGGTCTGCCAAAACCGCAGGGGGCAGGCAGCTATTTTTTGTTTGCGGGCCGCCTGGAACCGCAGAAGGGGATCGCGCTGGCGGTACGCGCCTTTGAGACGCTGCCCGGGCAGCAGCTTTATGTGGCGGGGGACGGACCTCTGAAGGAGGAGCTGTCGGCATACGTGCGGGAGCACGGGATGCGCAATGTGACCTTTTTGGGCTATCTGTCCCGCGAGGAGATGCGGGATCGGTTTTGCGGAGCGGCGGCTGTGCTGATGCCTTCTCAGTGGTATGAGCCGTTCGGCATGACGATCGCGGAGGCGTATTCGTACGGCGTTCCCGTGATCGCAGGGCGCATTGGGAACATGGGGGCGATGGTGGAGGACGGACGGACGGGATTGACGTTTCAGTATGATTCGCCGGAGGATCTTGCGCGGAAGATCGTTGACTTTGGGAAACTGGACAGACAACAGCTCGGAGAAAATGCGCGGCGGTTTTACGAGCGGAATTTTGCTCCGGAGAGCAATTATCGGAGCCTGATGGAGATATACGGGAGCATTCTGGAGAAAGAAAGGGAAGGATAGAGGATGAAGCTGACGTTGATCGTGCCCTGTTATAACGAGCAGGAGGCGCTGCCCTATTTTTACGCGGAGGCAAAACGGGTGCTTGCGCAGCTGCAGGAGAGCAGAGGGGCGGATTTTTGTTATGAGCTGCTGTTTGTGAACGACGGGTCAGAGGATGGGACGCTTTCTGTGTTGAAGGAGTTTGCCGCGCGGGATGCGGGTGTGACATACCTCTCCTTTTCCCGAAATTTCGGAAAGGAGGCGGCGATGTACGCGGGGTTTTGCAATGCGCATGGCGATTATGTAGCTGTGCTGGATGCCGATATGCAGGATCCGCCGGCGCTTTTGCCGCAGATGCTGGAAATGGTTGAGTCCGGCGGGTACGACAGCGTGGCGACGCGCCGGGTCAGCAGAAAGGGGGAGCCGCCGATCCGAAGCTGGTTTGCCAGACAGTTTTACCGGCTGATCAATCGGATCTCGGATGCGGATATTGTGGACGGTGCGAGGGATTTTCGGCTCATGCGGCGCGAGATGGTCGAGGCGATCGTGGAGATGGGGGAGTACAATCGTTTTTCCAAGGGCATCTTCGGCTGGATCGGGTTTCGTACCTGTTGGCTTCCGTACGAGAATGTGAACCGGATCGCAGGCGAGACCAAGTGGAGCTTTTGGAAGCTCTTTTCCTATGCGGTCAGCGGGATCATCAATTTTTCCCAGGTACCGCTTTCCGTCGCGTCATGGTTCGGCATCCTGATGACCTTTGTGGCGTTCTGCGCTGTGGTATTCATCGTGGTCCGCAGGTTCCTGTTCGGGGATCCGGTCGCGGGATGGGCGTCTACGGTCAGTATCGTCACGCTGATCGGCGGGATCCAGCTGTTCTGCATGGGGATCATGGGGCAGTACATCTCTAAAATGTACCTGGAGGTCAAGCGGCGCCCGCACTATATCATTGCGGAGACGAATGCCACGGATCTCGAGAGGGTGCACTAGGAAGGAAGAAGTGTTTGGAAGACAAAGAAGTTTCTGGATGGGGCTTTTAGGATCGCGGAAACTATGGTATGATACAGGAGTGTTAAAAAAATAAAATACAGAGAGGTATATCACAGTGAAAAAAAGAAGTATGATGTTGGCGGCAATGCTGGCGTTTACGGTCACACTGGCGGCCTGTGGCTCAAATGCCGCGGATACGGATCCACAGGGGGAGGACGTCGGGCAGACGGCGGATGTGACGGAGGAGACTGAGACGGAGACCGAGACGGAAGCGGAGGAGATCCTGCCGGAGGGCATGTATCGCAGTGAGCTGACGAACGAGCTGATCGACGAGAGCATCAAGGAGCAGCGTCCGATCGCGGTCATGGTGGACAATGAGTCGATCGCCCTTCCGCACTACGGACTGACACAGGCGGATATCGTCTATGAGATGATGAACAGCACGGCGAACGGTCGTATCACCCGTTTCATGGCGCTGGTCAAGGATTGGGGGAATCTGGAGCAGTTCGGGAGCATCCGCAGCGTGCGCCCGACGAATGTGATCCTTTCCACAGAATGGAATGCTGTGCTCTGTCATGACGGCGGACCGTTCTATATCGATGAGTATCTGGCGGATCCGGCTGTGGATCATTTCAGCGGGACCTTTTCCCGTGTGAGCAACGGGAAGTCCAGGGAGTATACGGAGTACATAATGCCGGGAGATCTCGAGAAGAACTTTGAAAGTTCGGGCGTTTCGACGGAGTACACGAGCTATTATCCGGGACCGCATTATCAGTTCGCAAACGAGGACAACCCCGTGGACCTCACGGAGTATGAGGATGCGGTCGATGCGACGCTCATTGATCTGCCGTTTGCGCATAACGGCTCCTGGCTGGAATACAATGAGGATGACCAGCTGTACTACTATTCCGAGTATGGCAAGGCGCACGTGGATCCGGGCAATGATAACAAACAGCTCTGCTTTAAGAATCTGCTGATCCAGAGCTGCGGGTATCAGCAGTATGACGAGCACGGTTATATGATCTTTGACTGTATCACTTCCGGGTATGGCTATTATGTGACGAACGGACATGCCCGTTATGTGTCCTGGACGAAGGACAGCATGAGAGCGCCGACGCGGTATTATGACATGGCGGGAAACGAGATCACGCTGAACACAGGCAAGACCTATGTGGCGTATGTTCCTGTGGACGATTGGGAGGATCTGGTGATCGAATAGGGGATCAAAAAAAGGACTGTCTTCTGGCAGTCCTTTTTTAGAGCGGTTCGGCGTCCGCTTTGAGACGCCGCAGCAGAGCAGAGCACAGTCTCCGGAGGAAGGCGGAAAGCTTTTGACTCAGCCAGGCTTCCGGGCGTCCGAGGAGAAACCTTCGCAGCTCGTTGAGAAGCATCGCCAAGAGCAAGACGAAAAGCGCATAGGCGAATACCAGCAGGATGAAATACCACTCAAAGCGGTAATCATTGAGCGGGATATAGCGCTCCAAAAGCGTGCGGAGAAACTCGTCCAGCACATAGACGGCAAGGACATTGCCCGCAGCGCGGTTGATGACGGCGCTTTGAAAGCGGAAGCGGCGAAACAGGAGCAGCAGGCACACGGCGGACGTCAGGATGAAGAGCGAGCAGTCGCGTGAAAAAACCGTGTAGATCGCGCCGGAGCGCAGGGTCAGAAACCCGTCTGCCGCAAAGATACAGAGCGTAGAGCCTGCCGTTATGCAAAGCAGCCGACGGGCGGGCGTATCTTTCGTGTGATACATGGCGAGGTAACGTCCGATCAGATAGGAAAGGATAAAGTTGGCAAGCCCCTTTCCGGCGTCCCGCATGATATCGTAGTAACCGAAGGTCGGCACGACGGAGAACAGGAACAGAAGCGTCAGAAGCAGACGGCGGAAATACACCTGCGTCATCCGCTCTGCGGCGCGGTTCAAAAAGGGCGCTAAAAAACACAGGGCAAAATAACAGGTCATGAACCAGTAGCGTCCGGTGAGGATGGGAAAGCACGCCTTGATCAGCGACTTTGCGCCGAAATCCCCGAGCGCCAGTGTCCCTGATACCGTGAAAAAAAGGATCATCAGATCCAGGCGGATGAGCTTTTGCAGATCGAACCGGATCCCGAAATAGCCGGACAGCAGGACAAAGCAGGTGACTCCCGTGTTAAAGACGGAGTCGCACAGAACGTTCCACAGGATATTCGGGACGGATCTGTCGATGTCGATCCCTGCAAACGTGTGCATGACAATGATGCCGAGGATGCAGAGCAGCCGAAGCAGCTCAAAGTTGGATGCTCTTTTTTGCGTCATGGTTTTTCTCCTGTGTCTGAAGCGTTACCTGGCGGCATGCCGCAGTTTCAGGCGCTGCTGCCATCCGGTATGTCCGTGCTTTACGGCGGAGAGATAACCGCGGCATTTGACCAGACAGGTCGTCAGCTTTGCGGAGAGGGAGCAGCGCTGTTTTTTGTAGATGCCCTCCATAAAGATCTTGGTCTCACCTCCAAAGTGCAGCATGAGAAAATCGTTCCGCCGGTGGTCTTTGACTGTGTAACAGTAGGGTTTGCCGTTTTCCCAGTGAAGCCGTTTGATCCCGAGGCAGCGGATGAATTCATACTGGTTTTCCAGATAGCCGCCGGAGGAGGCGAAAGACTGATCAAAGACGGCGTGGTTTGGATCCTCCTTTAGCAGGTTGAGGTATTGCCCTTCCGGGAGCGTCCGGATCCACAGGTGGAGCAGGGACATCTCGCAGACGCCTCCGGGCAGACCGTATTTCTGATGCGCTTCCCACTTGGTGAGCAGCAGATCCTTGTGATCACGGTAGGTATCTATGCAAAAGTCCGTAAATTCGGACAGCGCTTCCCTGGTAAAGTAAGAAAAGCCGCCGCTGGTATAGCATTGCAGCCCGTTGCCCGGCGGAAGGCACGAAAGATCCTGTTCCTTTGGCGTTTCGGCAGCCACCCTGCAGTGCAGGAGCGGCTCATAGGCGCTGACGTCGAGATAGAGGAGGATGTCGCTGTCCAGGACGACGCATTCCTCGAATCCCTCGCGCTCCATATATTCCAGAAACAGGAAGAAGCGTTTGAAGATCCCCTCTGCCCAGCTTTGCGGGTAGGTGGAATAATTTTCAAATACGGAATAAAATTCCCGCCATTTGTCCGAGAGATAATCGTCTGCCGCGTGCCAGTCGTCGCACCATTCCCGGTTGTAGCTGTCGCCGAACAGCACGACCTTGGGATTGTATTTTTTTGCCTGGGCGATGCAGTATCTGAGATATTCCTGGTTCTTTTTTCCGGCGATCTGCGCCTTTTCTCCGGTCTCATGGTGTACCAGGATCGGAACGATTCGTTTCATTGTGACCTCCTGACGTATCAAACTTCTTTTTTCCAGTATGTGGTGCCTTCGATCCCCTCGCTGCCCGCCGGGCGCTCCGTTTCCAGCGGATAACACCAGGCGTCGTTGTACATGGCGGACACAAACGGATCCAGCTCGTCCCAGCGGCGTCCGCGGATGCCGAAGAGGATCTGCAGGGAGCCGCCGAAATGTACGACCTGTTTTCCCTGCTGCCGGATGTGCGCCGCGAGCGGAAAGCCGTATGCGCCGCAGCCGACCAGCGCGACGTCAAAGTCCAGCGCATCGCATGCGCGGCACATCCAGTCCAGCGCCTCGAACCAGTCCCCAAAACGGCTGTCTGTGGCTGTGCCGGCTGTCTGAACGGCCTTTAGGGTGAGCAGCTCAAAGTCCGGCAGAATGCGCTTGTCGGCAAAGATCTGTTCATGCCGCGCATACTGTTGGCGAATGGATTCCTCGAACGGATGCACGACGAGAACACGCTTCCCCTCCAGCGCGGACGACCAGGGAAAGGTGTGCCGCCACGGCTCCAGAAAGGACAGCTGCGTGATGGCCCGTAACCGGGTGCAGTAATGCCTGATATAGTAATCCTCAAACGGATTCTGCCAGGCACCCAGAATATCGACCTGGCTGCAGGCATCCTTCATGACCGCATGAAAGCGTGGCAGCAGGTCGGGGTCGTTGGGGAAAAATCCGGCGCAGGTAAAGAGCTGATCGCAGGCCTTCCTTCGTTTCGCTTTTTGATGAAATTCTTCCGTTCTCATATTGAACAGCTCGACTGCGCCAAAGCGTCCCATCATAAACGGCGTGCCGGAGGAGATAAGAGCTGCGACCTCGTGATTTACGGTATCGATATCCCAGTAGGGTTTGTTGACATAGCGGCGATATAACCGTTCCGGGGGAACCGCTCGTTTTTGGAGCTGGCAGCGTTTCCAGTATCTGAAGTAGTAGTAAAATTCTTCTATTATATTTCCCATGAGTCCCTCATTTTAGACACACGATAACAACGGTATCATCATAGCATATGTCCCCCGGGAATGCAACCGGAACCCGTGCATGTGCACGTGCCCGCGCACGTGCACAGGGAGCCGTGCGCTTGACAAGGCTGCGTAAAACCTTTATCATGAGTCTCATAGGTTTTGAGAGGAGAAGGAACGTGTGATGGGAGAGAGCCGTGCGCCGATCGTATTGTTTGTGTTTAACCGCCTGGATCATGTGCAGAGAGCCGTGCGTTCGCTGCAGGGAAACGCCCTTGCGGCGGAAAGCGAGCTTTACATTTATTCGGACGGCGCGCGGAATGCAGGGGAAGCGGAGCGGGTGGAGCAGGTCCGCGCATATTGCAGAGGGATCTCCGGGTTTGCGGACCTGAAGCTGATCGAGCGCGGGGAGAACCTGGGCATTGAGAGGAACGAGGTCGAGGCGCTGACAGAGCTGTTTGGGAGATACGGGGAGTGCATCATACTCGAGGATGACCTGGAAGTCGGTACCCGTTTCCTGGAATATATGAATCTGGCGCTGGAGCGGTATCGGGAGGAAAAGAAGGTCATTTCCGTGTCGGGCTACAGCTATATTGAGGCTTCCGAGCGCCGCACAGGCGGACAGCAGTTTTACTTTTCGCAGCTGACGACCTCCTGGGGATGGGCGACCTGGGCGGACCGCTGGGCGCTGTACGATGACGATGACCTGAATCTGGAGGTTTTGGCGACAAGGGAGCAGCAGTGGAGGTTCGATGTGGACGGCGCGCACGGATTCTATCAAATGCTGACGGAGCAGTTGAAAAACCATTATATCACCTGGGACGTGGCGTGGTACCTGAAGGCGTTTGAACTGGGAATGCTCACGCTGACGCCGGTCTATTCGCTTGTGAACAATATCGGAATGGACGGGAGCGGCATCCATTATAATAACGAAGCGATCAACAGCAACCGTGTCAGGGATCTGGAGCGGATCGGCGCGTTCTGCTTTCCCGAGAGGGTGTGCCTGGATGAGAGGATGCGGCGGCTGGAGGTCGCCGGAATGAAAAAGCAGGAGCGCAGGGAGCGGAGGAATCGCCGTGTCTGGAAGGTGCGCACAGTGATGCGAAGGATGCTGGGAAGAGCGGAACATGAGTGAGGGGACGAACAAGCTGGTCTATATCGATGTCGCGAGGGGACTTGCCCTTCTGGTCATCATCGTCTCCCATGCCTGTGGGATGACGATGTATCTGATGGCTCCTGCCGTACAGGTTTTTTTTGTGATCTCCGGTTATCTGTACCGTCCGGGAAGATCCTACCGGGAGCGCGTGGAGCGCAGTGCAAGACGTTTGCTCGTGCCGTATTTTGGGTATAGTATAGGGTTGTGGCTGTTCTACGGCGTACTGCGGCGGGATCTGCATGAAATGCTTCATGACCTGTTTGGCATCCTTTATGCAAGATTTGGTTTTTTTGCAGTCGGGCTGACATCGGGTCAGGATCCTGTGGCGCTGATGACTGTGGGGAACAGCCCGATGTGGTATCTGCCGGCATACTTTGCGGCAGGGCTGTTGTTTTATGCCATAGCGGATCGCTGTCTGGCAGGGTGGAGGAATACCGCTGCAGCGGGAATCGTGCTGATCGTCCTTTCCGTGCTGTTGGACCGTCTGCCGATCCTGCTGCCCTGGAGTCTGGACATGGCGGGGATCATGACATTGCTCCTGCTTGCGGGCGCATGGCTGCGCAAGACGGAATTTTTTGCGGGAAGGGAGAAACCGTGGCTTGTGGCGGCTGTGACATTGTCGTATTTGCTCCTGCTGGAATGGAACGGATATCTGAATACCTCGATCCGCATCTACGGGGATCACGGGATGGCGAGCGTGCCGCTCTATCTGCTGGTGTCCGTGACGGGAAGCATTCCGTATATCTGGGTGGCAAAGTGGATACAGGGGACATGGGCTGGAAGGCTGGCGGCATATGCCGGTACGCACAGCATCGAGCTGTTATGTGTGCATATGGTTGTGCTGGAGATCGTTCAGGTGATCGCGGGACGCTTTGTAGAGCTCCCCGCGCCGTACAGTGCCTGGTGGGTGGTTTATTCCGCCGTGCGGATCGGAATTGCCATGGCGGTCGCGCTGGCAGCAGGACAGGTAGTCTCCGCGGTGAAGGAACGATGGAAAGGAAGAGGGCGGATTGGTTGTAGTTAAGATCGGGGACGGCATGGGGAACCAGCTGTTCAATTATGCGTGCGGTTATGCGGCGGCGCGGCGGGAGAACGATACGCTGATGCTGGACACCTCGGAGTGCGACAATTCCGCACTGCGGGACTTTGAGCTGGACAAGTTCCGGCTGCGCTATGATGCGCGGGAATCCTTCCCGAACAGGAATGTGTGGCAGAAAATATACAAGCGGCTGCGCCGCAACATCAAGTACCGTGTGATACGGGAGCGTGTGACGTATCACAATAAGCGGGGGCGTTATGCTGTGGAGGACGTGGATCCGCGCGTGTTTTCCGGGAAGCGTGTCCGAAATAAATATCTGCATGGGTACTGGCAGAATCTACAATATTTTGACGCGTATCTGGACGAGATCCGCGCGATGATGGAGCCTGCTTACGAACAGAGCGGGGAGGTGCTGCGGCTGCGGGAGGAATTTCGCGAAACGCCGACCTGCGCAGTGCACATCCGGGGAGGCGATATCACAGGTCCGGGACAGAGTTATTTCCGGCGGGCGATCGCCCGGATGGAGCAGGAGCATCCCGGGCTGCGGTATGTGGTGTTCACCAACGATCCGCCAAAGGCGAGAGAGGCACTGGGTGACATCGCGGATGATGTGACCGGGCGCATGGATGACATCTCGCAGATGGGGACGTTTTCGGATGTGGATGAATTTTTCCTCATGGCTGCGTGTCAGAATCAGATCCTTTCCAACAGTACGTTTTCGACCTGGGCGGCATATGTCAATCCCAATCCGGGGAAGACGGTCATCATGCCGGAGGATGCTTACAGCAGACGGATGAAGCAGTCGGAGTGGATCATTCTATAAAGAAGAAAGGCAAGGGACGGATGAAGGATATTGTAAAAAGCGTGTTCAAGGTGTTTGACGGAAAACAGAGATGGTATCTGATCGGCATGGCGGTCCTGATTTTGATCAATGCAGGCGTGAATCTTTTGAGCGTGTCTGTGCTGACGCCGTTCATACAGGCTGTGCTCGATCCGGAACAGCTTTTTGAAAACGAGCTGATCGGGGGTGCGGTCCGGTATATCTATGATGCGCTTGGTATGCAGGATGACAGCCAGCTCATCACCTTGCTGGCGGTCGCGATCATGCTCGTCTATCTGTTTAAAAATGCGTTCCTGATCTTTATGAACAATCTGCAGTACTGTTTTTCTTATTATGGGAAGCGGGATATGCAGGACCGGCTGATGCGCTATTATATGAGAAAAGAGTACACCTTTTTTCTGAACCACAACAGCGCGGAACTGATGCGGGATATCAACACGGATCCGGAGATGTTTTATGCGGCTGTGTTAAATATGCTGCAGCTCGCCTCGGAGGTCTGCGTCAGCGTGATCCTGGTCGTATTTCTGCTTGTCAAGGATCCGCTGCTCACCTGTGGAGTCGCGGTCGCGATGGGGGTCATCGTGCTGCTCTTTATGAAAAAGCTGCGCGGTATCTTATCGGGCTTCGGAAATGACAGGCGCAGGTACAATGCCAATATCCTGCAGTGCATGCAGCAGGCGTTCGGCGGCATCAAGGAGATCAAGATCGCCAACCGGGAGACGTATTTTGAGAAGGAGTTCTGCAGGTATAACGGCCGCTACACCTATGTCATCAAGCAGAATGCGTTTTTGACCTATGTCCCGAAGCCGGTCATGGAGGCGCTCTGTATCGTGGGGCTGATGCTGGCGATCGTGGTGCGGGTCAATGTGGTGGAGACAAACCCGACGCAGTTCGTAGAGACGCTTGCCGTGTTTGCCGCCGCGGCGTTTGCCCTGCTGCCCTCGGCGAACCGGATATCGGAATATCTGGGATCGATCATCCACAACGGCGTGGTGATCCATCGGATCGGTGAGGAGTATGTGAAGATCCGGGATCTGGATCTGGACCGCGCGGAGCAGCAGGCGTACGATCCGATCGACCTTGAGCGGGAGATCCGTGTGGAGGATATGACATTCACTTATCCGGAGGCGGAGGAGGCTGTGCTTTCCCATGTGAATGTGACGATACCGAAAAACAAGTCCGTGGCGTTCATCGGACCGTCCGGGGCAGGAAAGACCACGATGGTGGATCTGATCTTAGGCGTGCTGAAGCCCGACGCGGGAAGGGTCACGGTCGACGGGCGGGACATCCGGGAGTCTTACCGCGGGTGGCATGAGAAGATCGGCTATATCCCGCAGACGATCTATATGCTGGACGATACCATTCGCAATAACATTGCGTTCGGGCAGGAGGGCGAGATCGATGATACACAGATCTGGGAAGCGCTTCGGCAGGCACAGCTCGACAGCTTTGTCGCGTCCCTGGAGGACGGGCTCGATACCATGATCGGGGAGGCGGGCGTGCGGCTTTCCGGCGGACAGCGGCAGAGGATCGGAATTGCGCGTGCGCTGTACCGGAGACCGGAGATCCTGGTGCTCGACGAGGCGACCTCGGCGCTCGACAATGAGACGGAGGCGGCTGTGATGGAGGCGATCGACAGCCTGCAGGGAAGGATGACGCTGCTCATCATAGCGCATCGTCTTTCTACGATCAAAAACTGTGATATCGTCTATCAGGTGGAGAACGGCGGCGTCACGCGGCAGAGATGACGGAGAGAGGATAAGCGTATGATGATAGTGGAGCCCTGTGCGGGATTGGGAAACAAGCTGTTGGGATTGGGGAGCGCCTACACTGTGGCGCAGAGGCTGGACCGCGAGCTGGTGGTGCTGTGGAAGCGGGAGATGGGCTGCAATGTGAGGTCCACGGATCTCTTCTCGCTTCCGATGCAGGTGGTCGAGGTCAGCGAGGTTGGTCTGCGGAAGGATCCGATCGCACATCTGGCAGGCAGCCGGATCAAGGCGCGATACCACAAAAAGGCGACGCGCTTTTTGGAGTGCGAGGACGTGGAGCGCATCAAACGCGAGGAGGGCTATGAGGGGATCGTACAGGCGATCGAGCGGGAGCCTGTGATCTATATGAAGACGTATGGACCGATCTGTGAGCTGTCCGCCGAAAGCTATTCGTTCTTAAAGCCAAGTCCGGCGATCGAGCGGAAGGGAGCGGAGCTTTTTGCACAGATCGATGCGCACACAGTTGGCGTACATGTGCGCCGCACGGACCACACGGATGCGATCGCAAACAGTCCGACAGAGCTCTTTGCGGAGCGGATGCGGCAGGAGATCGCGGCGGATGCGGATGCGGGCTTCTACGTGGCGACGGACGACGAGGCGGTAAAGAGAGAGCTGAGGAGCCTTCTCCCGCAGGCGCGGCTCGTATTTTTTGAGAAGGGCGTCATTGACCGCAATTCCAGGGAGGGATTGGAGGACGCGTTTGTGGAGATGCTGGCGCTTTCCCAGTGCAGGAAGATCCTGGGGAGCTACAACAGCACGTTCAGTCTTTTGCCGTCCTATATCGGGAATATCCCCCTCGAGACGGTCAGAAAATAGAGGATGGAGAGGAAGATGGCAAAGAGAAAGGTCTGCGGGATCCTTGGGGTGGATATCCTTGTGACAAACATGGAGGAGACGGTCGAAACGATCGAGCGTGAGATCGGGGAGCTGCGGGGGCAGTATATCTGTGTGGGGAATGTGCACACGACGGTGATGGCGCATGACGATCCGGATTATCGAAGGGTACAAAACAGCGCCGCGTTTGTGCTGCCGGACGGGAAGCCGCTGTCCGTCTACAGCAGAAAGCACGGTTTCCCCGAGGCGCAGCGCGTCACGGGACCGGATCTGATGCTCGCGCTTTTTGCGAGAGACAACGGGCTGCGCCATTACTTTTACGGGAGCACGGAGGAGACGCTTGCGGCGCTGGAGGAAAAGCTGCGGGAGCGCTATCCGGGGCTTGCGATCGCGGGGATGGTCTCGCCGCCGTTCCGTGCGCTGACCGGGGAGGAGGATGCGGCGGAGGTGGAGCGGATCAACGCGTCCGGCGCGGATATCATCTGGGTCGGACTTGGCGCGCCGAAGCAGGAGCTGTGGATGTATGAGCACAGGGGAAGCGTGAACGGCGTGATGATCGGCGTGGGCGCCGGCTTCGATTATCACGCGGGCAGGATCAGGAGGGCGCCGGCGTGGATGCAGAGGCTGAGCCTGGAGTGGCTCTACCGGCTGCTGCAGGACCCGCGGCGTCTGTTCCGTCGCTACCTGGTGACAAACACGCGCTATCTATGGCTGATCCACAGAGGAGGTAAATAGTATGCAGACAACCGTCAACAGAAGAAATTCCAGTATCGAGCTGCTGCGCATTCTGGCTCTTTTGTTGAGCTTCTGGCTGCACGCAAGCGGAAGCTATGAGAACAACGAGCTGTCCGCCTGGATCTCCGTTTTGGTCAGCACGGTGGGGAACACGGGCGTTTCCTGTTTTATTTTGATCTCGGGCTATTACGGCATACGCTTTGACGTCAAAAAGATGCTGAAGCTGGACTGGATGCTGGTGTTTTATGCATGGACGGGGCTGGCGCTTTCGCTGCTGTGGGGCGAACCCGTCGGCATGGAGGAGGCGGTCTCCCATGTTTTTCCGGTCATCGGCAGACATTCGTGGTATTTTACCTGTTATTTTGCGCTTGCCTTTCTGTCCCCCTTTTTAAACGAGCTGGCGGAAACGCTGGAGAAAAAGCGCTTCCGGGAGCTGCTTGCCGTGATGCTGCTCCTGTTTTCCGCCGTCACGACGTTTTTCTTTTTTGACATCACGCAGGATGGCGGAAAGGGGATCGTGCACATGGTGCTGCTCTATCTGATCGGACGTTATCTCCGCCTGTACCACGAGCATACGGTCTTTTCCGGAAAAAGGCTGCTGGGCGGTTTCTTTGCACTGCTTATCGTGAATACCGCGCTCAACGGCGTCCTGTATGCAGTGACGGGGACGATGCACAATGCGTTTGCGCGGGACAACACCCTTTTTACGATCGGCGAGTCGGTATGTCTGTTTTTGTTCTTCCGTGGCAGGTATTTTGAAAGCCGGTGGGTGAACCGGGTGGCGTCTACGGTCCCGGCGTCGTTCGTCATGGAGTGGACGGTGCGGAGCGTGATCCTGAAGTACCTGTTCGATTACCTTGCCCTTCGGGAGAGCGATTGGTACGAGCTCGCGATGCTTGGCGTCTCCGCGCTGCTCATCGCGATGGGGTTCGTGATCGAGACGCTGCGCCGTCTCGTCTTCGGCAGGGCGGAGCATGCGCTGGCGCTGGCGGTCGAACGGCAGCTCACAAGAGTGCGGGAAGGGCTGGAAAAACGATTTGGATAGAGAAAGGGACTTTGGCATGGAAGAGAGCTCACGGAAAAAGAGAGTGGCGTATCTGGATATCCTGCGCATCCTGTCCTGCTTTCTGGTGATCGCCAACCACACGAATTTTGTGTTTGAGCGGGCGGAAGCAGACTACGCTGCAGCTTCGATGGGAAATGTGGTCAGCGGGACCGTGTATCTGGCGGTCTGCAAGTGTGCGGTCACAGTGTTTTTGATGATCAGCGGGAGTCTGCTGCTGCGCAGGGTGGACACCTATGAAAAGTGCCTGCGCAGGGCGGCGCGGATCCTGGCTGTGATCCTGCTGTTCTCGATCCCCTATTTTCTGATCGGCGATTTTGAGCTGTCGATTTCCGGTTATATCGCAGTGGTGGGCAGGAGCAGCGCGACGACTGCGTACTGGTACCTGTACCTGTATCTTGGGCTGATGCTCATGCTCCCTGTGCTGCAGAGGCTGGCGAGCCGGTTTGAAAAACGGGATTATCTGTATTTTTTTGTGTTTGCCCTGTTTCTCTGCACCTTTGATTTTTTTGTGAATTTCAATCCGAATTTCCGGATCCCCGTGTTTGCGGTCCCGGTCGGGATCTTTTTCCTCGGGTATTATCTGGACACGTTTGTCGCCTGCGAGCGGAGGCGGCTCCTTCCGATGGCTGCGGCTGTGCTCGTGCTGCTGGCGCTGCTCAGCGTCTATACGATATGGCGCATGAAAAACGGCAGCGATTATGCGGCAACGCTTCTGCAATATGACAACGTGTGTTACATTGCGATCTCGGCGTGTCTCTTCCTGGGCGTCAAGACGGTCTGCACCCTAAAAGCACCCCCCCTGAAAGAGCGGACGGAACGCATTCTGGCGCGTGTCGGCGAGGCGACATTCGGGATCTATCTGCTGTCGGATCTCGGTATCTATTATCTCAAACCGTTGTTTGAGAAGTACAACAACCTGTTATCCGTGATGTTGTTGGATCTGGTCGTGTTCGCGCTGGGGTATCTGGTGACGGAGGCGCTCAAGCGGATCCCGCTCGTGCGCAGGCTGGTCTGAGCCTACCACCGCTTTCGATACTCGGAGGCAGTGCAGCCCTCCAGCTTTTTGAACACCTTGTTAAAGTAGCTTGCATCACCGATGCCGCAGAGCTGCGCGATATCCTCGATGGAGGAATCGCTGTATCGCAGCAGCTCCTTGGCATGGGTGATTTTTTTTGTCAGAAGATATTGTATCACGGTCGTGCCGCATTCCTTTTTAAATTCCCGGGAAAGATAATATTTGCTCATAAAAAAGCGCTCGGAGAGCTGATCCAGTGAAATGTCCTCCGTATAGTGTCCGTCCAGATAGCGGATAATACTCTTGAGCTTTTCGCCCCGCGCCGAGACCGCGTTGCCCGGGAGATCGCTCTCGGTGCAGGCGAGCGTCAGGATCTGTACGATCTGCTGTGCGGCGAGAAGATCCGCGTCGTCCGTCTGTTTCTCGTACAGGCGGATCAGGGAACGGATGCCGTCGGTCAGATCGGCGAGACGGGACGAGCGGAAGTGCCAGTCGTGCCGCTCGCAGAAACGGCTGTAGTATGCGTCGGACTGCGGTCCGTAGAAGTGGATCCAAAGCAGCTCCCAGGGATCGCTGTCATTGCTGATATGTGTGTATTCGCCCATGCAGTCCAGGAAAAAGCAGTCGCCGGCATGCGCATTTACCGCATGCATAGCGGACTCTGCGTCCTCCTTCCGGGCGGATGCGGCGCTGCGGGGAAAGCGATAAGCGATCTCGCCGCTGCCGGAGAGCACGATCAGGAACAGATAGGAGCGCAGATTGCTGCGGCGGCTTAAATGCGGCTGTAAGCTTTTCAGATAGCCGGCTTCCTGGATATAGAAAAAGTGCTCGCGTGTGAAGGTGGAGGGCGTGTTGATGACACGGCGCGTGTTCGTCACCTCCGAGGTCGTATATTTTTCAAAAAAAGCTCGGTCCATGGGAAAACCTCCATAGCAATATAATACTATTTTTGGGCAATATATTCAATTGTAAAAAGGAAATAATTGGATTATCCTTATCAACGGTTTCCAGACAGGGTGACAGCAATATTATTATAGCATAACGAAAAGGAGAAAAATATGAGAAAAACAGCGTTGATCACAGGTGTGACGGGACAGGACGGGAGCTATCTGGCGGAGCTTTTGCTGGAGAAGGGATATGAGGTGCACGGCATGGTCCGTCGCTCCTCCACGGAGCGGAGGGAGCGCATCGAGCATCTGAACGGGAATCCGAACTTCCATCTGCATTACGGCGACCTGGCGGATTCCATGAGCCTGGTGAAGATCATCGGCAGTGTGCGCCCGGATGAGATCTACAACCTGGCGGCGCAGTCCCATGTGCAGGTCAGCTTTGACGTGCCGGAGTACACGGCGGACGTGGTGGCGACGGGCGTGCTGCGCGTCCTGGAGGCGGTGCGTGTCTGTGGCCTGGAGAAGTCCTGCCGCATCTATCAGGCGTCCACCTCGGAGCTTTACGGAAGAGTGGAGGAGGTGCCGCAGCGCGAGACGACGCCGTTCCATCCGTACAGCCCGTATGCTGTGGCAAAGCAGTATGGCTACTGGATCGTCAGGGAGTACCGCGAGGCGTACGGCATGTTCTGCTGCTCGGGCATCCTCTTTAACCACGAGTCGGAGCGGCGCGGGGAGACGTTCGTGACGCGGAAGATCACGCTGGCGGCGGCGCGCATCGCGCAGGGCAGGCAGGACGTGCTCTATCTGGGCAATCTGTCCTCGCTGCGCGACTGGGGCTA
>CANRBT010000025.1 GCA_947628935.1 uncultured Roseburia sp.
AGCCTGATCTGCTCTGCCATATCCCATGCGATCTGCAGATAATAGTTGGGCAAAAGCTGCACCTTCTGGTACTTCCTGGAAATTCGGATTCCCTGCTCCGCCAATTCGATCGCTTTCGAATGCTGCCCGTTTTCCCCGTATGCAACCGCCAGATTGTTGAACAATACCAGCCTTGTATTAATCGCTTCGTCATCCTCCACATATCCTGTGTCCAGGCTTCTCAGCAGCATCTGAATGATCTTCACTTCCCGGTCCAGATCCCCGTTTTGTCCCCATGCGTCGGCAAGATTCATCAGCGCCATCGTTTCTTCGTGTGTGAACGGAAATTCCGTTTCCAGCAGGCTCTCATAATCCGGCACTGTAATGGCAATTGCCTTCTGCAGCCCCTGCAGGTATTCCTCCTTTGCGATCCGTCCCATACGATATGCCAAGACGGTTTCCACCCTTTGTACGTACTGCAGGTTCAGTGGGTGTTCCGCAAGATGCAGCTTTAATCTGTCCAGCTTATATTGCGCCTGATCATAATTCCTTCTGACAAGCTCCTGACGTGTCTGTTGCTGCAGATCCAGCATCCGCAGATCATCCACAGATAATTTCGGATAGCTCTTCTCCCCGTACCGTCCCATCCGCTCCATCAGCCGCCGGTAGGTCTCCCGCTTGACGCTGTGCCTCCCATTTTCGATGCGCGAAAGCGTCTGCACGGAGCATATCCCGTCGCACAGCTCCTCCTGGCTCAGCCCTGCCGCCATCCTCGTCATTCGGATAACCTTATTCAAATGATAATATGCCACCCGATGTCCTCCTCTCCCGCAGCCGCCCAATCACCTTCGGATCTCGCATCCCAGAACCTTCTGCGCATAATCCTCCACCTGCCGCATCCCCTCCGCATCCTCACAGATCAGATACAGATAATAGATCTGGCTGCAGATGTCCGAAAGCCCGCTCCCCTCCCCGAGCCTCTCCAGACCCCTGACCCGCAGGAAATGCAGTTCGGCAAGATACCGATAGCTCCTGCCGCTGTTTATGACCGCGATCGCCTGTCCGGCATAGGAGACCTGCTCCCGATACCGCTTTGCATCCTCACAGCGGCACGCAATCTGATAGAGCAGCGGGACCAGGCTCCTTTCCTTTTCATCCTCCGCATAATATTTTTCCATATACTGTAGCAGAGATTCCATCTGCTCAACGGCATAAAAGCCACACACAAAAAGCTGATAGATGATCTTCACCTCCACAGCCCCGAACAGCCGCTCCTGCGCAGCCGCATCCCAATCCTCCGGGCAGGTGACCCGCAGCGCGCGCCGCAGGCTGTCACAGACCTCCTCCCCGGACGCGCCCCTCCTCTCCTGCAGCATGGCATGATAATACAGCGCAAGCTGTCGATGCAGCCCGGAATCGCCGGATGCCTCCCCGCCAAGCCTCGTCAGCTCACTTTCCGCATCCCGCAGCTCCTCCTCCGACGGCACGGCATCTCCCCGCAGGAACGCCTCAAGATGCCGCTCAACCGCATGCCTTTGCCTCGCCTGCTCATACTCCTCCTCGCTCAGGGCAAACTCAAAACCCTCTGTCGTCTTTCCCAGCCTGCTAAGCAGCGTCTCGGCAACCAAAAAGTCGCACTCTCTGCCGCCGTTCTCGATCCTGCTCATCGTCATGACCGAGCAGATGCCGTCGCAGACCTGCGCCTGCGAGAACTGGTATTTTTGTCTGTAATACAGGATGACCTGTCCGATCCCGGATCCCTCCATGCGTAACCTCCTCCTGCCGCATGCGCAAAACGCCTACGCGTCCAGCGGACCGTTGAGCTCCTCCGTACCCGCGAGCACGAACCGCCCGTTGGCGATCAGCTCCACCTCTCTGCCGTTTTTTTGAATGACTGTGATCCGGTCAAGCTCATCGTACGGGATCGTGATATCTGTGTGGCAGTTGAAATACGCCTTCGCCGGTTCCTCCCTGCGCAGCGCGGACACGGCATTTTCCCGCGCCACGATCGCCTTTCCGTCGGGATTACGGGTCACGATATCCTCCTCGTGGCTGTAGCAGGTATCGCCCACGGCAAAGTGCGGTCCCGTCTTCTCCGCGATCAGGATCGGAAGCTTGTCCGCGATCCCGTAATCGCGCGCCATCCGGTACGCCGTCGTGTTCGTGCCGATGGCGAACTCGCCCATTGGAAGCGTCTCATGGTGCTTGAGGATATTTTCGCGGATATACGCCCGGTTCTCCTCCTCCGTGGCGAAATTGGTGCAGGTGTAATGCACGACCATGCCGTTGTGAAAGTCGATCTCCAGATTTCTGTAACATAACCCGTTCAGATACACCTGACCGACAAACAGCTTCCCGTTTGTGCCGGAGAGCACAGGCGAGGTGAACACCTCGCCGACCGGAATGTTCACATCCGCCACACAGTTCTCAAACGCCGTCTCGTGCGCGGGATCCGCAAGCTTCCAGATATTGACGTACAGATCCGTCCGGTTGTCTCCCTTTCCGGTAATATGCACCCTGTCCGCCGTGTCGAGCACATCGATGAGCTTCTGCTGGATGTCCCGGTAGAGCGCATAATCCAGCGTGTTGAGCCGCACAGTCTCCGCAAAGATCTCCGCAAAACGTTCCCCGATCGCCGGAACCGGATAGGAAATGATCGTAAAGCTGCGCTCCTCCCCTTTCAGATAGCGGTTGGAAAGCTCGCCCGCCTGCCCCATCTCGTAGACCGAGAGCTGCTGCTGTTTTTTGCTGTAGACAAACGCCTCCGGCTTGCTCACCGGCGAGAACGGCTCCTCTCCGAACACCTCGATGACCGCCGGTCCCGCAAACCCCGCAGCCAGCGCCTTTCGCTCCTCAAAATACGTCCTGCGCACCTCCAGCGCGCGCTCCACATACGCCTTGTCCAGGTAGTACGCGCGGTCCTCCCTGTGGTCGTAATCGTACTGTTTGTTGGGGGAGGTCCCCGTCGCCAGCATCGTCACGTCAAGCCCCATATTTTCAAAATTGCGGACTGCCGCGCGCACCACACGCTCAAAGCCGATCGGATAGCGGATCTGCGCCGTCTTCTTTTTGGAAAGATCCTTCCCCGTCACTGCAAAGCCGATGCGGTAGCCCTCCGTATAGGTGTCCGCCATCGCCTGGATCTGTTTTTGCGAGAGCGTCTGCAAAAACGCGGAAAGCCCGCGCTCATTTTCCCCGATATACGCTCCGTAGCGGTACAGATAGCACGGATCCGAGAGATCCGCCTCCATCACGATCCGACGCTCGAAATCCTCTTCCGGATCGATGAGCCTGCGAGTGCTCCTCTCCAGAAAGATCTCGCTGTAGTCGTGAAAATACCAGTACACAGCCTGCTGTATCTCCTGCGCATCCGGCAGCCCCCCGCCGCGTCCCGCCTCCTCGAACCGGTTGCAGATCTCCACAAACAACTCCATCGCGATCACCAGCTCCGTCAGGTTCCCCCGGAACGCCTCGCCGGTCACGCTCCGAACATGCGCCGCGAGCAGCGCGCATACGCCGCCAAACTCCTCCCCCAGAACGGCTGCGGCATACGCGGGATTCGCATAGCTCTCCCCGTAATGCTCCGGCAGAATATCCGCGTAAAGCATCGCATTCCTCGCCTCACACGCGGCAAGCTCCTCCTCCTGCACGCCCGATATCGCATTTTTACAGATATCCGCCAGGGACAGGAGAAAAACCGCCATACTTTGAAAGTATGGCGCAAACGGTTCCCCTGATCCGGTTTCCTCTCTCAGCTCCGACACACGCTCCTCCATCAGCGCAAAACGCTCCCCGAGCTGTTCCTCTATATTACTCATCCAAAAGCCTCCCTTTCTCAACATTTTTCTCGATCAGGCGCTTCGCATACGCCCACAGCTCCTCGGAGCCCTCATGCGTGCGCTCGTTTCTCGCCATGACCTGGGACCTTTTCACCCCATGCTCCTCCCAGGATCTTCCCCCGGAGGCATCGTTCAACAGCAGCGGCTGCACCTTGTCGAGCATGTTCGCAAACCTCGCCTCCGCAGTCTCCATCGCTTCAAATTCATCCCACAGACCACGGTACTCGTCCCTCTGCGCGTCCGGCAGCAGACCGAAGATCCGGTCCGCCGCGGCGAGCTCACGCTCACGCTTGGTCTCGTTTCCCGCAGTGTCGTAAGCGTAGGTGTCCCCCGCGTCGATCTCGACCACATCGTGCAGCAGCGCCATCTTGATCGTTTTTAGCACGTCGATCCTTTCATTCGCGTGATCCGCAAGCACGAACGCCATCACAGCCAGGTGCCAGGAATGCTCCGCGTCGTTCTCCTTGCGGCTCGCGTCGGACAGATAGGTCTGCCTCGTGATCTGTTTGATCTTGTCCAGCTCCATGATGAATGCGATCTGTTTTTCAAAATCCGTCATATCGTTTCTCCCTCTCCCTTACCCGTAAATGCCCGCCACATACAGCGCGATCCACAGCCCTGCCATCAGAAAGGACACGCTCGTGGAAAGGTAGGGAAACAGCTTGTAGGAATTCTCCTCCCCAAGGCTTTTGATCGACAAAAAAAACGCCAGCACAGCCAGCAGCATGGACGCCACGCCTGCGCTGCCGAGGTACAGATTTCCCGCACCCCGGTTCACAAAAGATACCGCGACCACGGCCACGAGCGCTCCCGCCGAGAGCAGCGCAAGCGCCAGTGCGCATATGCCGCGCTTTGACTGTTTTTTTTCTGTAAATTTATAGATAATTCTATGTCGTCTTGCCACCGTTCCTCCCTCTAAAGGCATGCGCCAGCCCCAAAAATACCAGAAAGCCCAGAAATCCGCCAATCGCATTCAAAAGCAGATCATCCACATCAAAGCTGCCCACGCGGGTCACCAGCTGCAGCAGCTCCGCCAACAGACTCAGCTCAAAGCTGTAGAATACCGTCCGCCACAGCCTTCGGCAGCGAGCCGAAAAAATGGGCAGAAACGTCCCAAATGGCATGAACGCAAGGACGTTCCCCGCGATATTGAGCAGCACAGCCTCCATCCCCAGCGCGTCCCGATAACGAAGGAACCTGCGGATCTCGCGGAACGGTACCAGATTATAATGATACATCCGGGTGCTGAACGCCCTTCCCATCCGCTCCGAAAAAAAGAGAAAATAAAAAAGGACGATAAAATACAATACAAATAATATACGCGTCACCAGATGACGCTTCTTTTTACTCACATCCATACTGCTTATAGTATTCATCAATGGCAGCTTTTATGCTGTCGTCGATCACGATCCGCCCCTGGCACGGGCGACGGTATAAATGCTCCACGACCTCCTGCATCGAGACGATCGCGTGCGCCGCGAATCCATATTTCTCCCGGATCTCCTCCAGCGCGCTCTTCGTGCCGGACAGCCCGCGCTCCATGCGGTTCAGCGACACCATCAGCCCCAGGATCCTGACGTCTCCCTGCGCCTTTACGATCGGGAACGTCTCCTCGATCGACTTACCGGATGTCGTCACATCCTCAATGATGACGACACGGTCGCCGTCCTTGAGCTTGCTGCCGAGCAGAATGCCGGTATCTCCGTGATCCTTGATCTCCTTGCGGTTGGAGCAGTAACGGATCTCCCTGCCGTACAGCTTCGCGAATGCGATCGTCGTCGCGACCGCGAGCGGAATACCCTTGTACGCCGGTCCGAAGAGCACGTCAAACTCCTCACCGTAATGCTCGTGGATCGCCGCCGCATAGTACTCTCCCAGCCGCATCAGCTGGCTCCCTGTCACGTAAGCGCCCGCATTCATAAAAAACGGGGACCTGCGGCCGCTCTTTAAGGTAAATTCGCCAAATTTGAGCACATCGCTCTCTACCATAAACTCGATAAATTCCTGCTTGTAGCTTTCCATTTGATTGCCTCTCCCTCTCCTATCATCCATAGTTCTGTCTCTCAACCGCCCCGAACCGCTCAGCCGCGGCAGACGATGAGCGTCTTTTCCGGATCGACCTTGTCCTTTTCCACGATCAGCTCCCCGATACGGTCCGCCGTGATCCTGCCGCCGGACGGATTCATCACACTGTCGATCGTTCCCGTGATATCCGCTTCGACCGTCGAATACTCAAACGCAAGCGTCGTGTTCAAAAGCTTACAGTTCTTCATCACAAGATTCTCGATATAGCACATCCCCTGTAAGCTCTCCACAGTGCAGTTCACAAGTGTCAGGTTTCTCGCGTTCCAGCCGAGATACTCCCCGGAAATGAACGAATCATACACAGTGACATTTTCGCTGTTCCAGAAAGCGTCCTTTGAAAGCAGCCTGGAATTGCGGATCTCTGCGCACTTTACCCCGTCAAAGGAATAATTGCCGTACAATGTCAGTCCGTCGATCTTCATGTCGGCGCTGTTCATGGCAAAATAATCGCCGTGCGCCACGACGCGCTCGAGCGTGACATCCTCACAGCTCCATAGCGTCTCTGCGGCATTCGGAAAAGAGACGTTTTTCAGGACAACCTCCTTACAGCGCCGGAAATTCTTCGGCGCCTCGATCTGGCAATCCTCCGCCGTGATCTGCTCTGTGTACCATACCCCCGCCCGCGCCATCTCGAACCAGGTACAGTCCCTGGCATGGATCCGCTTCGCATACCACAAGGGATATTTCCATTTGAACATGCAGCCGGACAATTCGATGTCGCTGCTCTCCTTGAGGGGAGATTCCCCATCCGTAAAGATCGTGTCGTATAGACGGAGCCCCCGCTCTCCAAACAACGGTCTCTCCCCCACATAATATCCTTGTCTGATCTCTCTGATCTCCATCTTTTCCATCTCTCTTCTCTATGATTCTTGCTGCTGTAGAAGTTCCGACACGGCGATCACAGCGTTCCTCACACAGTCGTCACATGGACATACGGGCACGCCTGTGTCCCTTCCCTTCAGCTCCTTGCACAATGTCGCACCGCACATCTCCAAGAAACGGTTATAAAGCTCTCTGGCGCGCGCAACGGCGCTGCGGTTCTCTTCCGGCTTGAGACCTAAGATCAGGTTCGCCCCGATCAGCGCTCCGCAGGTCGTCTCCATCGTGCCCATTCCGACCGCAAAGCCTGCCGTCATCCGGACCATCTCCTCCGCCGGCAGCCCATACCGCTCTGCCAGTGCCAGGACCACAGCCTGTGTGCAATTGTACCCGCTGTGCTTATATGCCACTGCGCGTTCCGCCGTCTCCTCTTTTTCCGAACGCTCCATTTTGATCCTCCCCTCTTTTCAAAAACGGTACGCGCGCGCACCGCTGCGGCGACACCTGTACACGCTCCTGCGATCTCTCAAAATACAATGCCCCCTCATAGGCGCCCTGTTCATAGAGCTCGCACAGGATCCGCTGCATCCGGTCATCCAGCCTGTGATAAAACCGCCCTGGGCGCACGGGCAGCCCCTCCAGATACTCCGTGTCGTGCACCCGCGCCTGTCCGCTCCGATATCCCGCCAGGTCGAAAAAGGCATAGGAACACGCCTCCCCGTTTGCCGCGCACCTCCCGCGCAGGAACGACGCAAACGTTCCCATCGACGGCAGATAGCGGCAGTCGCTCCAGCAGACCGCGCGCTCCTCCGCCGGTCCCGCAGCCCTCCGGAAGCTCGTCCTCCCATAGGGTCCGTACTCCTTCACAAACACGGACTTGCCCCTGCGCTTCCCGCTCCCCGGCTCCTCACAGAGAATGACGCCCTCCTCCAGGAAATGCTCCCACATCACATCCTGTACCCGTGAAAAGGGCGCAGGAAAATCCAGCGCATCCACGATCTGTCCCGCCGTATAGCCGATATCCGCCAGATGGCAGATCGCCCCCTTGTTCGCGACCTCCCCGGAAAAACGGGAGAGCGCCTCGCGGAAACAATCGCTCTCCCGGCTCCTGTCACTCATGTACCGCGCCCACCAGCTCTCTGATATCTCCGACCTGCTGCTCCTGCATATAACTGCGAATGCCCGCCAGGATCTCCATCGTCACGCCCGGATTGGTAAAATTCGCCGTTCCGACCGCCACAGCCGTCGCGCCGGCAAGGATCATCTCGATCGCATCCTCCGCCGTGCGGATGCCGCCCATCCCGATGATCGGAATATCCACAGCGCGGGCGGATTCATAGACCATGCGCACAGCGACCGGATGGATCGCCGGACCGGACAGTCCCCCTGTACGGTTCGCCAACACAAAGCTCCTGCGGTTGATATCGATCTTCATGCCGGTCAGCGTGTTGATCATGGAAAGCGCGTCCGCGCCGCCGGCCTCCGCCGCGCGTGCCGTCTCCGTGATGTCCGTCACGTTCGGGGAAAGCTTCATGATGACAGGCTGGCGCGCATGACGCTTGATCTCCTGTGTGATCCGCTCCACCATCCGCGCATCCTGACCGAAAGCGATGCCGCCCTCCCTGACATTCGGACAGGAAATATTGATCTCCAGCAGATCCACGGGCTGATCGGCAAGCCGTTCGACGACCTCGACGTACTCCGGCACAGAATGTCCGCAAACATTGACAATGATCCTGGTATCAAACTGCGTCAAAAACGGAATATCGCGCTCGATAAAAAGATCAATGCCCGGATTCTGCAGCCCCACGGCATTGAGCATGCCTCCGTAGGTCTCCGCCACGCGCGGCGTCGGATTCCCCTCCCACGGCACGCTCGCCACGCCCTTTGTCACGACCGCGCCCAGACGGTTCAAATCCACAAATTCCGAAAATTCCGCCCCCGAGCCAAAGGTGCCGGAGGCAGTCATGACCGGGTTGTTTAGCGTCACTCCGCATAGCTCTGTCTTCAGACTCATTTTCACAGCTCCACCTCCTCGGCGCGGAACACAGGACCGTCCTTGCATACCCGCTTATTTTTCACGTTGGTGTGCGCATCCCTCTCCCTGGACCTGCACACGCAGGCGAGACATGCGCCGATGCCGCACGCCATACGCTCCTCCATGGAGATCCAGCACTCAATTCCCCGTTCCGCCGCATAGCCCTTGACCGCGCCAAGCATCGGGCGGGGACCGCACGCATAGATGATATCCGCGCTCAGACCGTTTTCCCGTATCGCATCCAGCACATTTCCTTTCGTACCTGCGCTGCCGTCCTCGGTCGCCAGATAGACCTTCCCCTGCTCCCGAAATTCATCCAGCAAAAACAGCTCATCGCGAAATCCGAGAATGATCTGCTTTTCGCACGAAAGCTGTCTCGCCAGCTCCAGCATCGGCGGAATGCCGATGCCTCCGCCAATGAGAAACGCCTTCTTCCTCTTCTGCGGGAAACCGTTCCCCAGCGGTCCCACGACACGGAGCTGCTGCCCCGTATGTAAGAACGAAAACTCGTCCGTCCCTTTTCCCGCGACACGGTATACCAGCCGTATCGCCCCGTCCAGCGCGTCGATCTCGCAAATGCTGATCGGCCGCGGAAGGAGGCGGCTTCCGTCGTTGCAGTAGACGGACACGAACTGTCCCGCCCTCGCATACTCCGCGATCCGGTCGACATGCAGCCACATGCTGTAGATCCCCTCTGCGATCTCCTCCTGCCGTATGATGATGGCAGTCTCCTCAAATCTTTCCCTTCCTTTGTCCATATTCTCCCCCATTTTTCCCAGTCCGCTACTCCTTCTCCGCGTAGACCACATGACCGTCCACAATGGTGGCGCGCACACGCCCCGTGACCGTGCGCCCGTCGAACGGCGTGTTCCTTGCCTTGCTGGCAAATTTGCTCTTGTCGATCTGATACGTTACCTCCGGGTCAAAGATCACGATATCCGCTGTTTTCCCCGGCTGAATGTCCCCCTTATCCAGTCCGATGATCTGCGCCGGACGAAAGCTCATCTTCTCCGCCATCTGCAAAGGCGTCAGATATCCCTGCTGCACCAGCTCCGTATAGGTGAGGCACGCCGCCGTCTCCAGCCCGATGATCCCGAACGGCGCATCTTTCATGGACGTGTTCTTATCCGCAAAGGTGTGCGGCGCGTGATCCGTCGCGATCGCATCCATGATCCCGTCCCGCAGACCTGCCTTTAATGCCTCCACATCCTCCCTTGTGCGGAGCGGCGGGTTCATCTTGTAATTCGGATCCGCGTCCGCCCCGATCTCCACCTGGGTCTCCTGATCCACGGACGGGGCAATTTTTCGGATATCATCCGAGGTCAGCGTAAAATGATGCGGGCAGACCTCCGCCGTCACAGGAATGCCCTCGCGCTTTCCGTAGGCGACCAGAGTCACAGACATCTTCGTCGAGCAATGGCACAGATGCAGCCGCGCGCCCGTCTCCCCCGCCAGCATGATATCGCGCGCCGCGATGCTGTCCTCCACGCTGTTCGTGATGCCCTTCAGCCCCAGTTCCTTTGCGTTCTGATCCGCATTCATCACACCGCCGTTGACAAGGTTTTTGTCCTCGCAGTGCGCAAGCACCACAATGTTGTTCTTCGCCGCCAGCTCCATCGCCTCACGGTAGAGCTGCGCATTCATGACGGACTTTCCGTCCTCGCTGATGGCGGGAATGCCTGCCCGCACCATCCCCTCAATATCAGAAAGCTCCTTCCCTTCCTGTCCCTTCGTGACGGCGCCCACCTGGAGCACATGCACGACGCCCACAGTGCGGGCTTTATTGTGCACATAGTTCACCACGTCTGCATTGTCCACCACAGGTCTGGTATTCGGCATCGCGAGGATCGTCGTGTACCCCCCGCGCGCGGCCGCGCGGCAGCCCGTCTCAATGGTCTCCTTCTGCTCAAACCCCGGGTCGCGCAGATGCACATGCAGATCGATAAATCCCGGCATGACAAAGCAGCCCTTCGCATCGATCTCCCGCTCCGCCTTTGCCCGGATCTTTTTCCCGATCTCCGTCACCTTGCCGTTCTCGACCAGTACGTCAGCCACCTCGTCCATATCGGTCGCCGGATTCAGCACCCGTCCGTTTTTAATCAATATCGTCATTGCGTACCCTCCTATATTTTGCCATAGACCTCCATCGGCACGTAGGCGCGGATAAAAATGCCCTCGGGCCGGTAGTCCTCCTCCAACAGCTCCCCCCGCTTCCGAACGAGCGGCAGGATGCCGGCGTCCGCGTAAGGAAGCAGACGCTCCACAAGGACTCTGTCCTCACGCAGCAGCTCCCCGAGAAGCTGCTTTAGCTCTGCGAGCCCCGTTCCCTCACGCGCCGAGATAAGGAGTACATGATCTGCACGGAAATCGCGGATCGGTTGCTCCGCCGTGATCACATCCTGCTTGTTGAACAGTGTGATGACCGGTTTCTCACTGACGCCCAGAGACCGCAGCGTCTCATATACGATATGCATTTGCTTCTCATACTGTGGGTTGGACGCATCTACCACATGCAGAATATAATCCGCATATTTCGCCTCCTCCAGCGTGCTCCGAAACGCCTCGATCAGATGATGGGGCAGCTTGCGTATGAACCCGACCGTGTCCGTCAGCAGGATCTCCTGACGCCCGGACAACACGAGCACGCGCGTCGTCGGATCGAGCGTCGCGAACAGCTTGTCCTCCTCGAGCACGTCCGCATCCGTCAGCCGGTTCAGCAGCGTCGATTTTCCCGCATTCGTATAACCGACGATCGCCGCGACCGGGACATGCTCCCTCTCTCTCTTTGCCCGCGTCACCTCGCGGTGCTGCCGTACCTCCTTTAGCTCGCGGTTCAGCTGTGCGATCCGCTCCCTGATGAGTCTGCGGTCCATCTCCAGCTTCTTTTCTCCCGGTCCTCTGGTCCCGATCCCCCCGCCCAGCCGGGACAGGGAACGCCCAAACCCCGTCAGACGGCTCTGCCGGTATTTGAGCTGGGCAAGCTCTACCTGGATCTTGCCCTCGCTGGTGGAAGCCCGGGCTGCAAAAATATCCAAAATGACAAGCGTCCGGTCCATGACCTTCGTGTCCAGGAGCGTCTCCAGGTTCCTCATCTGCGCAGGCGAGAGCTCATCGTCACACACGATCCCCGTCGCTTTTGTCTGCGCGATCAGCTCCGCAAGCTCCTCCGTCTTTCCCGTACCAAGATAGGTCCCCGGATGTGCCGCTTCCCTCTTTTGAACGAGCGTCCCGACCACAGAAGCTCCCGCCGTCTTCACCAGCTCCGCAAGCTCCGCGAGGGAATCCTCCAGATCATCCTGCAAAACGCTTCCGTCCGCTCCCGCACTGCTGACGCCGACCAGTATGACGCATTCCTGTATCTCCCTGTTCTCATGCATCTCCGCCATCATGCACCCTCTCCCTGCTCCGTCTCCTCCGGCTCCGTTTCCGTCTCTGTATCGCCGTTCTCCGCGGGAAGCGCCGTCGCCGTCTCCGGACGGGGCTGTCTGTTTTTCAAAAAGATGTACTCCCTCTGCGCGTCCAGATCGTCCGGATAAAGCGTCACATACTGCTGCACGGCTGTCCAGGCTCCCTCAAAATCCCCGGTATATTCCATGCACACGACCTCGTTGCGCAGTAATTCCCTTTTGTTCGGCGTCTCCTCCAGCCCAAGCGCCTGCACCAGATAGGTGAGCGCCGTCCCATAGTCCTCTCTCCCCATCGCGAGCACGGCAAGCCGCCCCAGCGCATCCGAGTCCGCCTCGCCGGACTCCACATACGCCTGGTAATATGTCTCTGCAGACGTCAGATCCCCCATCGCCTCGCAGGTCTCTCCCAGCATCAGGTTCGCGGTCAGATCTCCCGCATCCAGCGCCGTCTTTAACTCCTGCAGGGCGTTCTCGAACTGTCCCTGCAGAAAATAGATCTCTCCCCGGAAGGCGTGCGCCTGCGCGCTGTCCCCCTTGACGGAAAACGCCTGCTCCAGATACTCCGCCCCCTTCTCCGCGTTCCCGCATGAGGCGAGGTTCTCGTAGATCTCGATGTACAGCTCATAATCCGACGCGTTCAGGCGCACCGCTGCGTCAAAATCCTCCGTCGCCTGATCCACCTGGGCCGACTGCAGGTGCAGGCAGCCGCGCAGATAATACGCCTTCGCATCCTCCTCATTATAACCGATCAGGGCATCGCAGGTCTCGATCGCTCCCGCCACATCCCCCGCCGCGCACTGCGCGGCCGCCTTGTAATAACAGATATCGATCTCGGTCTCCCCGACACGCCCGCCGCACTCTCCCAGCGCCTGTTCAAAAGCGAGCACAGCCTCCTCATAGCGCCCCTCCTGCATAAAGCCGATGCCCTGCTGGCGGTATATGAGCTCCTGCTGTTTTTTTGCGCTTGTACAACCGGAAAAAAGGACAACGAAAAGCGCCACAGCCGCCGCCAGACTCCATGCCCTCTTTCCGTTGCCCATCTTTGCCTTTTCCATCGATATCTCCGTCCTATGCTCCAACCACTCTGATACTATGAAAAGTATATACGAAAAAATCTCTCATGACAAGTCATTCCGTAGGAGAATATGCTCCGTCCGTTCCGTCTGCGCGGCTACAGCGCCTCCCGCAGCACCCGCTCCACGTTGCCGTGCGCGATCTGTTCGACGGCGTCCCACGAAAAGCCTCTCATGTGCAGCGCATCGAACAGCCGCGGCATCCCCGTGCAGTCCGCGATCTCGAACTCCCCCTCGATCCCGTCGAAATCCGTACCGATACCGGCGCATGCGATCCCCCCTGCCTGTACCATATGCTCTACATGGTCGCACATACGCGCGATCCGGCTCTGCGGATCACAGGGATCCCCGTTCAAAAACGCCGGCGCAAAATTAAGTCCCGCCACACCGCCGCACTCTGCAAGCTCCCGTATCATGCGATCGGTCAGGTTGCGCGTTGCAGGCGCGAGCGCACGACAGTTGGAATGCGACGCCACGAACGGCTTTGCCGCACGCCTTGCACACGCCGCAACATCCCAGAAGCCGCCGTCCGAGAGATGGGAGACGTCGACTAACATGCCAAGCTCCTCCATATAGGCGACCGCCTCCCTGCCAAATTCCGTCAGCCCCCTCCCCATCTCCTCCGGCACGGCGGAGTGCGGATAGCCGAAGCAGTTCGCATCGTTCCAGGTCAGCGTAATCAGCCTCACGCCCAGGTCATAATACGCTTTGATCCGAGACAGTTCTCCCCGCACAGGCGCTCCGTTCTCCATCGTCAGAACGGCGGACAGCTTCCCCTCGCGCGCATTGCGCGAAAGCTCCTCCCAGCTCCCCGCCGGGGCAAGCGTCCCGCCGCACGCCCTCAGCGTGTTCCGATAGATCTCATACATGCTGTCAAACAGCGCCTCGGGCTCCGGCATCTCCTCAAGCCCGAACCACTCGGGCATCCTTCGCTGCGGCAGGAACACGGCAAAAAACTGCGCCTTTGCCCCCGCCTTGCGCAATCGCGCGATATCCGCCATCGTCCCGTCCAGGCGCTCCGCCGTCGCGCTCCGTTCCGCCAGCGCCTTCGCCAGCGTGTCACAATGCATATCTATATACTGCATCCGCTTTTCCCCTTTCCTCTCAGTCACAGCCTTCTACAGGATATGACGCCACAGCCCGGATCCATCCCAAAAAGTTCGCCGATCTGCTGGATGAGTTTCCCGTCTGTGTGCTATACTATGGGCAGACAAAGGAGGAACCACCTATGAACATCAAAAAGATCTTATGCTTCACAACGGCAATCGCCCTGACATGCAGCCTGACCGCATGCGAAACGCCCTCGCCTTCCGCCGGATCCGACCGCCAGAAGACGGACATTGCAGATACCGCAAAGCCACCCGCGGAAACGCCAGCCGCCCCTTCGTCAGAGGAAGCTGTCCCGCCGGAAACCGAAGCGCCGCAGACGGAACCGGAGACCGGGGAATTTTCCTACGCGCAGCTAAAGACAGTAAGCTTTTCCTTTTTGAGCGGCGCCGGCGCCTGGAGCACGAACATGCGCATCAACGCGGACGGCACGTTCTCCGGTCTTTACAGCGACGCGGATATGGGGGACACAGGCGACGGCTATCCGAACGGAGTCCTCTACTGGTGCGCCTTCTCCGGCAGCCTCGACACCCCTGAGAAGGTAAACGAATATACCTGGCAGACCAGGATCCGCGAGATCCACTTTGAGAATGAGCCGGGCACGGAGGAGATCCTCGACGGGACGTTGTACCGCTACTCCGAGGCATACGGTCTGGAAAACGCGGAGAACCTCCTCTTTTATCTGCCCGGAGCTCCCACAAAAGAGCTTCCCGAGGAATATCTCTCGTGGGTCTTCTTTTCCCTGGAGGACGGCGCGGAAGAGCTTTCCTTCGTGGGACTGTACAACGAAGCGATGGGGGAGGGATTTTCCAGCTATGACTTTGCAGCGAACTATCAGAGCGACCTCGCCCGAACGCAGGAGGAATCAGAGACCTGGAAGGCGGCGCTTTCCGACAGCGCTCTTTCCGACGCGGAGCATCTGGAGGCGGCGCGAAACCTGTATCAGATATGGGATGACAACCTGAATCAGCTCTGGGACATCCTAAAGCAGATCCTCACAGAGGAAGAAATGACGCAGCTCCTCGCAGAACAGCGGAGCTGGATCGCAGAAAAGGAAGAACAGATGTCGGCGGCGACGGCGGAATCCGTGGAATCCGTGGAGAGCTTCCGGATCGGAGCCGAGCTGACCGAGGAACGGGTCTATGCGCTGACAAAATACCTGCCGTGACACGGCAGGTATTTTGTCTACTCTGCGGATATAGTGCTTCTCTTTTAGAAAGTCTATGATGCGCTTTATGCTTCTGACCGATTTTCCTGTTTGTTCTGCAAGTTCGGTCTGCTTAACAGACGCGCACCAAACCAGATTTTTAACATTACTATTTCATTATCTTATCACATTTTCATTCAATTTTCCTCTCAAAAAGATTTTTACTCAATGGCACAAAAAATGCACCTGCCGCTTTTCAACACGACAGGCGCCGATATTCTGTTTATGAATATGCATTTCGTGACTATTTTGCATCAGTTGCCTGCTGCTCCAGGGTTCTATAATCTACTTTTCCAATCTTTGTCAGCGGAAATTTGTCAACAAAATAGTATTTGACTGGTCTATATCCACCGGATAAATGTTCTTCGCCATACGCTATTACATCGCTCTCGGCATCCGCATGAACGTCATCTTTTAATATTATGTAGGCGACAGGAATTTGCACTGTTTTGGGATCCGCTATCGCTACAACTGCACAATTTTCTACAAAAGGATGCTTCAACAAAACCTTTTCAATATCCAGGCTGAAAATCTTTTTATGTATACCGTTATCTGCATATGCAAAAAATCGTTTCAGTCGTCCGCTGATAAAGACAAAACCGTCTTCATCTACATAACCTAAATCACCTGTATGCAGCCAAAGCCTGCCATCTTCATGACGGAAAAGAATACGCTCCGTTTCCTCCGGCGAATTGACATATCCTTTCATAAGAGAGGGAGAACAAATACAAATTTCGCCCTCAGCTCCATATGGCAGTTCTATATAGCTGTCAGTGTCAAAAGCAGCTATGATGTTATTTACGAGTGGCACTCCAACGCTGCCCAGACGATGTGCTGCCGGAAAACTGAACGTTACTCCTGCTCCCGCTTCTGTCATTCCATAACCGTTAATCAGTGGATGCGGGCAACCGTGCGATTGTAAATAATGATTGATTTTTTCTTCCACTGGCAAACGTAAAATATCGCCGCCCGTTGTCGGAAATATAAAATCAGACAAATCAAAATCGTTATTATCGTCCGCAAATTTTTCCCAGTATGCGGGACCGTGTATGACAAGATTCGGATGAAATTTTCTATACATCTCCGAAATGGATTCCTGCATGGGAATACGAATAATCTGTGTTATACCAAGAGCAAGCGGTATCAGCAGCGAACATGTTACTCCATATGCAATAAAAAGAGGAAGCGCCTGTAACCATGTTTTGTCACGAGATAAATCCGGCTCTCGCTGTACAAGATGCCATGCCATACAAAATGTTGCAACGCTGCTTAAAATTACACCTTTTGACCCTCCGGTAGTGCCACCAGTATAAGTAATAATCGCAGGCGCGTCACCATCGTGACAAGTACAAGATGTTTCGGAAGTGTTTTTGAAAAATTGTTTCCAACTATAAAAACGTGGATCTTCTGGCAGCGGTTTCGGCTTCATGCCTTTCTTCATTCGAGCACCCATGCGCATAAAAGCAGACATTGACTCGGTAATATTAGTTACGATGATCCTTTTCAATTTCGCTTCATCGGCAATTTC
Organism: uncultured Roseburia sp.; assembly: GCA_947628935.1. Taxonomy (GTDB): domain Bacteria; phylum Bacillota; class Clostridia; order Lachnospirales; family Lachnospiraceae; genus Roseburia. The sequence continues at coordinate 17,083 of CANRBT010000025.1, forward strand.
TTCAAATTTTTCTTGAAACATGTCCAGCGTAAATACGATTGTGGAATTTGCATCAGTCAAATGCTTAAGTAATTCTTGCAGCGTATCGGCACCGGAAACCATATTTGCCACTACACCGATTTTATTGAGAGCCAAAAGCAAAAATGCGGTTTCGGGAGCGTTGATCATGCATACTGTTACTACCTCCCCTGCTTTAACGCCAATTGCCTCGATTACTCCTGCCATACAATTGATTTGCTGAAACATCTTTTTGTATGTGATATTTGTCCCATAATATTTCATTGCAATTCGATTCATATTATCTTTGTTACAATCAAGAATGTAATCATATACCGTGCAATTCGGCATATGAGCATTGATAGCTTCTTTGCTATAATATTTTAACCAAGGTTTATCAATAGACGGATAACCTGTTATTTTCTTCGATTCCATGTGCATTCCTCCTGTTGATTGGCATTATCACTAACTGTAGTTACGTATTCTGCAAATCAGAATCCTGTCCACCGCTGTCACGTAGTAAGAGAAGTTCATATTTTTCTGTTCCACATAATAATTTCCTACAGACTTTTTCTCACACGCTCGAAAGAGCGTTTCCTTATAAGACATCGTATTTTCTCTCAAGCGGGTTGCTTGTTTTG
>CANRBT010000026.1 GCA_947628935.1 uncultured Roseburia sp.
CCGACGAGCATGACAACGGCTGCCGCCATTGCCCACCATCTTTTTTTCCGTATCGTTTTATGATGTGATCCCATCGCTTTTCACTCTCCATCTGTTCTGAAAAACATGACGCTGCCTCTGTGATGGAGAGATTATAGCACTATATTTAGAACCGAACAATAGTTTGTTATTTCCAAAAAAAACGGACTTACATAAGCCTTTTTGAAAATGGATGAAAGCGGCTTATACACCCATTGTAAAGGTTTCCGGAAGGGTACTTCCCCCGTCTATCACAATCTGTGCGCCTGTGATATAGCTGGACTCATAACAGCCGAGGAAAGCGGCAAGCTCGCCGATTTCTTCCGGCTTGGCAAGTCTTTTCAGCGGCACCGCCGAAGCGATGCCTTCCAGAACACTTTCGGGATCTTCGGGGCACGACTGCCGTGCCATACCTTCCACCAGCGGCGTTCTCACATAGCCCGGGCAAATAGCGTTTACCGTAATATTGTAGTCCGCAAGCTCACGCGCGGTCGCTTTGGTAAATCCTACCAGTGCTGCCTTTGACGTTGCATATGCAGTCTCGCCCGGGTCCGCAACCATATCGCCCGTCACAGAGCTCATGACAACTATTTTCCCTTCCTTCTTTTCGATCATAACGGGGGCAACCGCTTTTGTCACATTCCACACACCCTTGATATTGATATCAATATGATAATCTCTGTCCTCGTCCCGTGACGAGATCAGATCACCCAGGACACAAACCCCCGCATTGTTTACCAGCACATCGATGGTTCCGTATCGATCAACAGCGGTTTTTACAAGGTTTTCAACGCTTGCCGTGTCGCGCACATCCGTCATGACGCCTACGGCATCATAGCCCTCTCCACACAGCTCTTCGGCAAATCCGACGACCCTTTCGCCTCTTGCCGCCAGCACAAGCTTCGCGCCGTATTTTGCGTATACGCGTGCAATCCCTTCGCCTATTCCCTTCGATGCCCCCGTGATGATCGCAACCTTTCCCTCAAGCTTTTTCATTTTCACCCTCCGTTTCCATCCTGATCCGAATGTGGTCAAAGCGCGTCGATTCCGCGCACCCCTGTTCTTATCTGAATCACGTCCTCCACATTTCGGACAAAAATCTTTCCGTCCCCGAAGCTGCCGGTATTCAGCTCATCAATGACCTTGCCAATGATCACCTCCACCTTATCATCCGGGACTGTGGTCCGAAAAGACAGCTTAGGCAAAAGGGTTCCTCCGACCACTTCATCCCGTGTATATACCTGTCTTACACCGCCTTGATGACCGTAACCGCTTAGATATGTTACAATGACCCCGTGAGCGCCGCAGTTGCTCAATATTCTTTTCAGATTTTCCATTTTTTCGGGTTTTATCAGAAATTCCATTTCTTTCATAAGCTCTTCCTTTCGTTTACGGTCCCTGTCAATACTCCTTGTCGCCCTCGGGCGTCTTCATCCAGACCTTTTCCTTCGGCCATTTTACCAGGCTCATGGTCAGCCATAATACAAAGCCTACGCCCATATAACCGATAAACCCGATCCATGTCGTCGTACCTATTCCTATCGTGCAGAATACTGCAATGATAAGCATAAAGATCAGCGATAACACCTTCAACATCTTCGGGCACTTATACGGTCTCGCCCATTCCGGATGCTTTTTGTCCACAATAAAGGATGAAATGGTTGTGATCACATAGCAGAGAGCGCACGCAAATGCCATAAGGTCAAAGAAGGAACGTATGCTCTGCATTGCCAAAAAGGCGATCGATACAGCAAGGATCAGTATATTGGGCAGAATAGGCTGACTGTATTTATTTGTCTTTGCAAATGCTTTCGGCAAAAAGTTTTGACGTCCCATAGCGTAGATCATTCTGACGCCCGAATACCAGAAGCCAAGCACTGATGTTCCGATCGGAAATACAACGCCTACAAACCCCATGATCAGCACAAACCATGCAATTTTATCGCCGAAGCAGTATCTCAATGCTTCAAAAGAGATAAACGGATGGCAGTCTCCGTTGTTGGTCAACTCCTCCCAGGGCATAACGCCCGCCATTGCAAAATAGAACAAGGCATAAATTGCGCCGCAGGTAAGAACCGATCCCAGAATTGCCTTCTTCTGATTCTTAATAGGAAAGTCGCCTTCCTCAACCATTGCCGGAACTGTCTCAAACCCAAAATACGGCGTTACCATAAACGAGCAGCCTACGATCCAGGCGATCGCTGTGGTGAAGGAACCGCCATATTTGACATCGTTGCAACTGGTAAAGAAGCTGCTGAAATTCTCGATGCTCCAATGACCGCTGAAAAAGAACATCAGCGAGCAGAGAATGATTCCCCCGATGCCTGCAAACAGCATAAAGGTCTGCACCTTACCGGCAACCACATTTTTATAAATGCTCAAAAAGAACCATCCCAAAAGGATGACCGCGCCTACCGCAACAGCCGTCCAGCCTGTACAGTTCAATCCAAACTGATAATTGATCCATTCAATGATCCCCAGCACGCCCGCTGCAGGCACGGCGATCCATGCGCACATGATCAGCCACGATGACCAGAAACCCGCATGCTTGTTAATGCCTACCGTATTAAAAACAAGGCAGGAACCGGCACTTGGCAGCATCGTCGAAAACTCGGAATATACAAATGCGGTCGGAAGAATCATCAGCGTCATAAGTATAAACGCCAAAAACGTTCCGGGACCTGTATAGGACATAAAAATACCGTCCCAGTAGCACATAAATGTGAAGATCGCTCCGGTTGCCAAAGCGTATACATAAATCAGCTTTAACGATTTGGACAACACATTTTCTTTTCTTGAATCCGTATTTACCATTGCTTCCATACTGACATTTCCTCCTATTCGTATTTTTCGTTTTAACCGAAAAGGCGTATGTACCTTTCGGCAAGATCGATCGTTCCTTTGAGATAACCGACTGAAAGCTCCTCAACCGGTCCAGATTCCTTATGGCTTGCCAGCCATGCCATCAGCTGAAGCCGTCGCATGAGAATGAAGGTATCGATTTCCTCAAAGTCCGTGTCCGTAAAAGGCATTACTTTTTTATAGCCCTTCAGCCATGCATTGATCAAATCGGGAACGATCTCCTTATGCTCGATAAAGCTGATCGACGAAGCCAGATCATGCAGATACCAGCCCATTCCACAGTCGTCAAAATCGATCACCTTGATCGTGTCTCCCTCAACCAGAATATTTGCAAGCCTCAGATCGGCATGGATCAGTCCCCAGTTGTTTTCATTCCGTCCATAGTTTTTAAGACGTTTTTTTATAATTTTGCATGCTTCTTCCAGGAACTCCTCAGCATCCGGAGTCATTTGCTCAAAATCCTGCCAACGCCCCCACGCGGCAGTTTTTCCAATGATGTTGTCATAAGTCCACTCGATTCTGTCTATAGATTTGGTTTCGTTCCAGATCGATGCCTGCCTGTGTAGATAAGCGGTTGTTTCGCCGAGCATTTCAAAATCCTTTACAATCTTTGCCGGATTACTCTCATCCGGCTCCTCACCCGGAAGAAAATCGCATATCACACAGTAATAAATATTGCCATCAGAGCCCTTGATCTGTTGTATGTGCTTGCCGTCGGAGCCCTCGATCGGATTTGCCACGATCAAGGGCGTGTAATGATTGATCTGACCCAGCCAATTCATTTCCGATTCTAACTCTGACAGAGTATGATATCCCGGACGGCTGACACGCAAAACACCGGCTTCTTCGTCGTTATCCTGATACCTCACCATATAGGTGGCGTTTTCGGAGAGTACGATCAGCTTTGCATAGGTCTCTCTGTCCCAGTCGTAGTGGAGCAAAGCGTCCGATGCAATTTTATCAAAAAAATCTTTATCAAAAACCATCCTGCCGCCTCCCGTTATGATCTGTTTGATAAAATATCTTCTTTTGCCTCTGCAATGCCCTTTGCCATTTTTTCAAGCAGCTCGTCACAGTATTCCTTTGTGACAAGGACTCCCGGCTTGAACTGGAGCACACTCGGATCAAGCTGTGAATAGATCGCCCATACGCCATTTTTATATAGGTGCTGCATCGCATAGACCGCGCCCTGCTCACCCGCAAATTCAAGTCCCATAATCAGGCCGTTCTGGCGTATGCCGACAAACGCTTCCGAATGCTCCGCCATGATCTGTTCCAGCCCCTCGCGCAAATATCCTGAAATAAATGCAACGTTCTTTTTTGTTTCTTCGCGTTCCAGGATCTCAAAAACCTTTAGCGCGCACGCGCATCCCAGCTCACTCCCGCCAAAGGTAGCCATATGCGCGCTGCCGTCCTCCCTCATCCATTTTGAGGCTTTCTCATTCAGGATGACACATGAGATCGGATAAATACCGCCTGAAAATCCCTTGGAGCTGACGATAATGTCCGGCGTCACACCATAGGTTTCCACACACCACATCCTACCGCTCCGCATAAGCCCCGTCTGAACCTCGTCTGCAATGTAGAGCGCGCCGTTCCTTTCGCAAAGCTCCTTCACCTGCTTGAGATAATCCCCCTGCGGCATGACAAAGCCATAGGTCGCGGGAATGGTTTCAAGCAGCACCGCGGCAATATCATCATGATCCTCAAACGCTTTTTTCATGGCATCGATGTCATTGAAGGGAACCTTGATAAATTCGCCCGGCCGCTCGGCATGGAATAAGTCGCAGTATCTCGGAGCACCCGCCGCCACCGCAAGACCCGTGTGTCCGTGATAGCAATTGTTCACACAGACGATCTTCAGTCTGTTTGTCGCGCATCTGGCGCTCTTAATTGCAAGGTCGATCACCTCTCCGCCCGAGGACCCGTAGATCACATGTCTCATTCCCTCAGGCGATGCCTTGATAACCGTTTCCGCCAGCTTTGCCTTCAGCGGCGACGGGAAATGATGGTTGCCGATGTCAACCGTTCCGGTCGCCTCGATCAGTGCGTCGATGACCTCAGGATTTCTGTGACCAAGGCTATAGGTACCGCCGTTAATATGAACATCCATCAGCTTCCTGCCGTCCATATCCCAGAAATAATAACCCTCGCGTTTCCCTATCACAAGGTCAATATCAAGGTCAAGCCATTCCTGTGTTTTTCCGCTGTTCCAGTATTTGATAGACTGATCAAATACCTGCTGCTTTGTCGTGTTTTCAAATATTTCTGAGACGTTCATTTGCATCTCCTCCTTCCAAATGGTTCGTCATATAAAAAAAGGAGCCGGACGGTTTCTCTAAAACCGTTTCAGCTCCTTTGCGTTGTTGAAATCATAGCACCCTTCGCCAAAACCCGCAATTCAATATTTTTTGTAATCGTATTAAAATATTTAGGTTTGAACGATCTATTCGTTATTTCTGATCCATGTTCTGTACTCTGTGGGCGTATATCCTGTGTACCGTTTAAAGGTTGCCCCAAAGTAGCTTGTGTTACAGAAATTCAGCATTGCAGATATGTCTCCTATCGTCATAGCCGGGTAATGCAGCAGTATTTTTGCCCGCTCTATCTTGACGTCGAGTAAAAAATCATGAAAGCTGATCCCAGTCATTTTCTTAAAGATATGAGAAATATATGTTTTGTTCATATACACGTCCGCCGCTACAAAATCAAGCGATACCTTCTCGTCAATGTTGTTTATGATGCTTTTTCCTATGGTATAGATCGTTTTATTCACGTCAATGACATTGTACTTCTTAAAGAGCTTGTCGATATCGGAATAATATTGTATCAGCTGGCTTTTTAATTCTTCCTTGCTTTTCAGATCAAAGCCTATATCAAGGACATAGTGACCTTTATAGATAAATTTTTCAAGCCAGGGCTTTTTCCGCACAAAAAGCTTGTAGGACTCAAGCTTTACCTTCTCTATGACCTGCTGGCAGGCGATATCGTCCCCGTTCCAATCCATGTAAATCTTTTCCACCATATCGTCAACCAGCAGCGTAACATCATCGCCGCCATTAAAAATATGGCTCGAAAGAATGTTAAGCTTATCATAGATCTTATCAGAAAAATAAGCGCTTCTTTTTCTGCCGGATAAACTGACCAGCGATTTCTTCAGATTTTTTTCGAGGTCGTCAACCAAAAGATAGTCCGATGCGCCCATGAGAAACGCCCTTCGTATCTTATGGTAATCCCCTTCGCCGCTTATGACAATGACAGTGACCTCCGTGTATGCCGAAAGTATTTTGGTAAGAAAATCAACCTGTGCAAAAGACGAAAAATCAATAACATACAAAATGATATCGATATTTCCATCGATCATATTCTGCTCAAGCTGAGGAGCAGATTGCCTCCCTACGTATGTAATGTCATTCAGTTCTTTCCAAAAGCCATATTCTTCCACGGGAAATTTTTGATAAATATCGAATAAAGCAGCCTGCATCATCATAGATCGCCTCCTTTGACCGGAATACAAAAATCGGACAATGATACGAAACATCATTGTCCGATTTATACGGGCATTGTAGCGCAGACAATCTTTATTTGTCAATACTCCAATTAAAAGTAACAGATCATCCCTAGTCGAGCACCATCTGCACGCAGCCGTACATCCCCGCATCGTTTCCGAGATCCGCGAGCGCAAATCTCGTGTCCCTGCAGGCATGGAACGCCGTCTCGATAAAATGCTTCTGGATCGCCTCGATCAGGATATCTCCCGCCTTGGAGACTCCGCCGCCGATCACGATGACCTCCGGATTCACCACACAGGAAATGTTCGAGAGCGCCGCGCCGAGGATCTCACAGACCTCATCCACCAGCCCCAGCGCGATCTCATCGCCCTTTTTCGCCTCGTCAAAAATGTCCTTTGCGGTAAGCTCGCCGAAGGAACGCAGGCTGGTCTCCTCATTGCTCTTTGCGAGCTTTCTCTTCGCCACGCGCACGATACCCGTCGCGGAGGTATACTGCTCCAGGCAGCCGTACTGCCCGCAGTTGCACGGCTCGATCTCGTCGTTGTTGACCGTGATATGACCGATCTCACCGCCGGCGCCGTTCGCACCCGCCACGATCTTCCCGTCCACGATGATGCCGCCGCCGACGCCTGTCCCGAGCGTCACCATCACGACGTCCCTGCACCCCTTCGCACCGCCCTGCCACATCTCACCGAGCGCCGCGACATTCGCATCGTTGCCTGCCCGGACCTTAAGACCTGTCAGGCTGCCGAGCTCCTCCTCCACATTGCGGACGCCCCATCCGAGATTCACGCAGCGATGTACGACGCCGTCGCTGCCGACCGGTCCCGGAACGCCGACGCCGACGCCCTGTACATCATCCTTGGAGATCCCCTCCTGTGCCAGCTTGTTGTCCACAGCCTTGGCGACATCGGAAAGGATATTTTCACCGTTGTCGTCCGTGTCCGTCTTGATCTCCCATTTGTCCAGCAGTGTGCCGTCCGTCTCAAAGAATCCGATCTTGCAGGTCGTCCCTCCAATGTCCACACCAAACGCATATTTCTTCATACCTGATACTTCCCCTTCCTTTTATAGTTTGCATATCATAGTTACCCTTTTATCTGTCAAATGCTTCCCTGTGCACTACTCCGGCGGAAGCGCCACATCCGGAGGCATTCCCTCCTGCCCCTCCGGGATCTCCTGTCCGCTCTCCTCTCCGGCGTCCGCATCCGCTTCGCGTTCTTCCTCCTCCCTTCGTTCCTCGTCAACCCTGCTCTGAAACTCGTCCGAAAGCTGCGCGCCCTCCAGAAAGTCCAGCGGCTCCAGATCTGCATGTACCTGCTCCATAAAGCTCTTCCAGATCCTGCCCGGATACGTGGAGCCCATCAGATCATCCATCGTCCGCGGCATATCATACCCGACCCATACGCTGGTCGTATAATAACGGGTGTACCCCACGAACCATCCGTCCTTCTGATCGTTGGTGGTTCCCGACTTTCCCGCGCAGGGCATGCCGGAAAGTCCAAGCCCGCGCGCCGTCCCGCTTGTCAGCACGCCCTGCAGGACGTTTGTCATCATCCGCGCCGCATTCTGACGATAGACGGACTTTCCCTCCTGCTCCGCTGTGTAGACCGGCATACCGGATGCATCCAATATCTGTATGATACAGGTCGGCGCGCGGTATTTTCCGTCATTTGCCAGCGCCGCGTAACCGGACGCCATCTCGAGGGCAGACACCCCATTGGTAAAACCGCCCAGAGCGCTGGAGAGCCTGTAATCATTCTCGTCGATCCGGGAGAAATTCATCTCTTTTAAATATTCCAGTCCGACCTCGGGAGTCAACTCCTCGAACAGCTTCCAGGCGACCGTGTTAATGGAGCTTTCCACAGCCTTCCGGATCGTCACGGCGCCGGCGTACCGCCCGTTGGCATTCCGCGGACCGTTCTCGATGGGCTCATCCACCACCACGCTGTCCGGCGTATAGTTCCTCTCAAACACAGGCGTGTAGACGATCAGAGGTTTGATCGCACTTCCCGGCTGGCGGTAACTCTGATAGGCGCGGTTCAACGTGTAACCGGCAAAATCCTGACTCCTCCCACCCACGATCGCACGCACGAACCCGTTTTCGTTGTCGATGCAGACCGCCGACGCCTGCAGTGCATAGACGCCTTCCTCATTTGTCCCTGTAAAATTCTGCAGCGTCTCATCCACGGACGCCTGCAGCTCCTCCTGTATCGTTAGATCCAACGAGGTAAAGATCTGATATCCGCCCGTATACAGCTTCTGCTGACAGCTCTCATAGAGCTCGCTGTATGCCTGCTCGTATGCCTCCCGATCCTCCTCCGTGGCGAACTCATATTGAAAGACGAACCCCTCCTGCTCCATCAGCGCCCGCGTGGCACAGTAATAGGTATAAGTCTCCACGTAATCATTTTTTTCCTGCGCCTTCGGCCGCTCCAGCGTGATATCCTCCGCCATTGCCGTCGCGCATTCTCCCGCTGTGATCTTTCCGTCCTCCTGCATATTCTGCAGGATCCGATCCCTTCTGCCGAGCGTATTGTCCATCTGCGTCAGCGGATCATAGAGCCCCGGGCTGTTCGGAACGGCACACAGGAAGGCGACCTGTGACAATGTCAGCTCCTGCACATCGCAGTTAAAATAGCCGCGGCTCGCAGACTGGATGCCGTAATAGCCATTTCCAAAATAAATGTTGTTCAGATAAAATTCGAGGATCTGATCCTTGGAATATTTTTCCTCCAGATTCCATGCGATAAAGATCTCCTCCAGCTTTCGCTGCCAGGTCTTCTCCTGCGTGAGGAACATATTGCGGGCTAACTGCATCGTGATCGTGCTTCCTCCCTGCGATGCCGTCCCCGTCTCCAGCCTCACCTTAGCCGCACGCAGCAGCGCCCAATAATCCACGCCGTTATGACTGTAAAATTTTTTATCCTCAATGCTGATGATCGCAGCGATCACATTGGCAGGGATATCCTCCCGCGCCACATAATAGGATTCCTTGGAAACCTTCAATGTGGATATCACACTGCCGTCCGCTGCATAGACGATGCTCGTCTGATTTCCGTGGAAGGTCTCCTTCGTGGAAGAACGCACGAGACGCTCCGCCTCCTCCGACATCCGCTGCACCTCTGCCACATCATCGCGCAAAAAATAGTAGCCGCACGCACACACGACCAGGAGGAACAGGACCGCCTGAATCCTGACAAAGCGCCAGAACCTGCGGTATTTTTTGTTCTTTCGCTTCTTTTTCCCCCTTGCCACGGCGTCCGTCTCCTTCTATGTATCTTAACCTTCCTCCATTGTACACTTTCCCGCAATGATGTACAAGAAAAAACACCGCCAGGTGACAATCTTCCTTCCGTTGCCGCCTGACGGTGCGAGCCGCACCTCATTTATGTCACTGCTCCATCTGCCGTCCCAAGAAACCGGCTGCCGCTGCCACCAGCTTGCTCTCCGTCTCTCCCATCTTTTCCTTGTCGTCCTTGGAATAGAGCACGACCGCCCCGATCGCATCTCCCTCGCAGATGATCGTGCTCACTGCCTGCTGCTGAAAGTCTCCCGCATCATCCAGTGTGACGCGGATAAATCCGTTGTCATCCTTGGATGCCAGAAAATTCCTGCGCGCCCCGATCGCCTCCTCGAGCTGTCCGCTGATCGGCTTCCCCTCGAACTCGCGCTTGCCGCCGCCCGACGCTGCAACGACATGATCGCAGTCTGTGATCAAAACCAAATGTCCTGTTGTCTGCGCAAGACTTTCCGAGTACTCGCCTGCGAACTGTCCGAGCTCCCCGATGGGGGAATATTTTTTCAGGATGATCTCCCCTTCCCGATCGGTAAAGATTTCCAGCGGGTCGCCCTCCCGGATCCTCAGTGTTCTTCTGATCTCCTTCGGAACGACAATGCGCCCAAGATCGTCTATTCTCCTGACAATTCCCGTTGCTTTCATATAAAAATTCCTCCATTTATCAGTTTTCGTATTTTCCCACAGTCTTCCCCGTCAAGAACTGCTCGGGGAATGATACTATTATCTGTAAACATAGGATTTTTATACCTGAAAACGCCGCGGGTCTTTCCTGCGATTTTTTAAAAATCAGACATATTGCAGCACCTCTGCCGGCTGCCTCACAAGGCATGCGGCGCCATGCTGTCGCAAAAACGCTTCCTCCCGAAAACCCCAGAGCACAGTAATACAGGGAAGCCCCGCATTCCTTGCCGTCATGATATCCACCTCGGAATCCCCCACATACACAGCACGTTCCGCCGGTCTGCCAAGCTCTTTCAGCGCCGAAAAAACCGTGTCGGGCGCCGGTTTTTTCGCAATGCCCTCCCGCTCGCCGATCGCGACCGGCACAAGCCCCTCAAAATAGATCTCTGCCAGCTCCTTCACAGCCGCATCCGGCTTGTTGGAAACGATGGCAAGCGCATATCCCCTCTCGGTCAGCTTGCGCAGCAGCGGCAAAATGCCGTCATACGCGTGTGTCTTATCGTTGCAATGCCTGCCGTAATACTCCCGGAACCGTGCCAGGATCTCCTCGAATCCCGGCTCGCCCTTCCCTCCCGGAACGGCAAGCTCTAACAGCCTGCGCACGCCGTTTCCCACAAACCGTCGAACCTCCTCCAGGGAACGCTCCTGCATCCCGTTTTCACGCAGCACATGATTCACAGCGTCCGCCAGATCCTCCAGCGTGTCAAGGAGCGTGCCGTCCAGGTCAAAAATGACCGTGTCATAGCGTCTCTCTTCCATCACTTCACACTGACCTCTCCTGCCAGCACGCGTTTGTAATCCTCATAATTTTTCTCGAGCAATGCCGGTGTGTCCAGCCCGTACGGGCATTTCTCCCTGCACTTGCCACAGTGCAGGCAGTCCTCGATCCTGCGCATTTTCTCCTGTGCCTCCGGCGTCAGCTGTGCCTCCGACGGAGAGCGGCGCAGCAGCAGTGACATGCGGGCGCAATTGTTGATCTCGATTCCGGCGGGACACGTCGGGACACAATAACCGCACCCACGGCAGAACTCTCCGGAAAGCTCCTGCCTGTCATGCTCAATGACAGCCGCAAGCTCCGCTGTCATGGTCGGAGGATTGTCTATGTAGGAAATAAACTCGTCCAGTTCACGCTCCCGCTGCACGCCCCAGATCGGAAGCACATTTGCATACTGTGCCTCAAACGCATAGGCAGCCGCCGAGTTGGTGATCAGCCCGCCGGACAGCGCCTTCATCGCGATAAAGCCCATACCCGCTTCCTCGCACTGCCTGACGATCCGGATATCGCGCTCTGTCGCAAGATAGCAGAACGGAAATTGCAGCGTCTCATACAGCCCGGATGCGATCGCCTCCTCCGCCACAGCAAGCCGATGGTTCGTGATCCCGATATGGCGGATCTTCCCCTGCTCCTTCGCCTCGCACATCGCTTCGTACAGTCCCGTCCCATCGCCCGGCTTCGGGCAAAACGGCAGATTGTGGAACTGATAGATGTCGATATGATCGGTCCTCAAATGACGCAGGGAGGTCTCCAGCTGCTCCCAGAAATCCTTCACATTGGTCGCCCCTGTCTTTGTCGCCAGACAGACCCGCTCCCGCATCCCGTCAAACGCTTCGCCCAGCTTTTCCTCGCTGTCTGTATAAAAGCGCGCCGTGTCGAAAAATGTGATGCCCGCCTCATATGCTTTTCTGGCAAGCTTTACGGCATCTGTGGCGGAAATCCGCTGGATAGGCAGCGCGCCAAATCCGTTTTTGTTGACCGTGATCCCGGTCCTCCCCAGGGTAACTGTTTCCATAGCTTTGCTCCTTTCTCATTTCACCAACGGGAAAAAGACGGTGCTTCTTCCCTTGTCGTCGAACATATTGTTATACTGCAGGATCGCATAGTTCCGCAGCCATGCCGCCTCTTCTCCCCGGGCGTCCTCCACATGGACATATCCGCCCTGAGACCTGGAGTAATACCCGCGCGCATTGATGGCAGGGATCTCCTCCATCATATCCCGAAGGAAACGCTGATAGGCGGACAGCGGCAGTCCCGCCTGCTCCAGGGCGAGTGTGGACAGATAGTTGAGGCTCGTCATCTCCACCTCGCGCTCCGCGCTGTCATAGTTCGTCCAGATAAAAAACGGCACGGTATAAAGCGTCTCCAGCTCATCCATCGTCAATCCTGACAGTCCCTTTCCGTTGATGCTCCGGTAAAACCCGTTAGAAAGGCTCGGCTGGTGATCGCCAAAAAACACGATCTCCACGGGATCCTCCACCTCCGAAAAATAAGAGATCAGATATTCCAGCGCCGCATCGCTCTCATGCACCAGCGACAGATATTGATCCGCGTCCTCATACTGCATCCCCAGGACGCGCACCTGTTCGTTGAAATTGTCATAGTGCTCCGTGTACCCCCCGTGATTCTGCATGGAGATGCTCATGATAAAAAGATCCTCGTTGACCGCACGCCGTTCATAGCGCGCGATGATCTCCCTGTAAAGCTCCCGGTCCGTGACATATTTCCGCAGGAGCTGTGTCTGGTCAAAGGCGTCCAAAAAATACATCTCGTCAAATCCCATATCGGGATATACCACATTCCTGCTCCACCCCGTCTCGTAGTAGGGATGCATGGCCACGCAGGTATATCCCTCCCCCTTTAGATGCCCCACGAGGGAATCCGGCTCATCCGAGATGTACTGCTGGTACACGACGGAGCCGCCGGGCAGAAACGCCATCGTATTTCCGGTCAAAAACTCCCACTCCGAATTCGGCGTCTTCGCCCCGAATACAGAGGACAACGCATAGCCCCTGACCGTGTTCTCTGTCAGCGACTGAAAGAACGGCGCCGGCTCCATGTTTGTCAGGAAATCCCCCGCCACACTCAGGTCTGCATAGGACTCGTTCATCACCACGATGACGGTCGGGCGTTTCCCCGCAAGCGACGATACCGGTAGCTGCTCCTTGGCTCCATAGACCTCCTCCAGCGCGGCGACCGCCTCCGCAGAATATCCCTCCGGCTCTGCCACAAAGCTGTCCCGGACGCTCAGGACAAAATTCAGGATATACCCGTTCCGATAGCTTCCCTTCTGCTCCCAGGTCTCCGTTACCGTTCCCGCCGACTGCTGTCCCACATAGACGCCGCACAGGACGGCAAACGAGAATGCGATCAGTCCCATAGGAAGCCGCTTTTGAAACGTCACATGCAGCCTGCGCACGAACGCTATGTAAAGCGTACTGACCAGGATCACATATCCTGCCCTTGCGTCCAGCACGAACTCGTAATTGCCCGCCACAGACAGCCCTGTCTGGATCGAGCGCAGATCGCTGAAGATAAATTCATTCCCGCGGAACAGATAGACGAAGTAGTCGATCCCCGCCATGACCATAAAAAACAGATGGGAGATCACACAGGTATGCGCGAGCTGATTGGTAAAGATCAAAACCGCCCAAAACACGACCATACAGCAGAGGATGTTAAGAGCCATTTTCTCCTGGGACAGCTTTGCGCGCAGCTCGTCGTCCAGCAGCAGATATTGTACGTGATATGCCGTGAATACCGCGCTCAGCACAACCGTCAAAATGGTCCAGAGCCATGGAAGCCTCCCGTCGAGCTCCAGTCTTGTATTGATGATCAGAAAAAAACACGCGCCGAATCCAAGCAGTGCGGCGAACGAAAAACCAATGGTAACAAACAGGACGGATGCCAAAATAAGCGCCACTGCCAATTTCCCAATGCTTTCTCTCTCAAAGGACAACCTGACCTTCATCTTCTTCTCTATCCTTCAACCTCATCACAAAAAAGTTACTTTTTTCTTAAAATTTCCTGTCCCCTCTTAACACCCGGCAAAAAAATCGTTATACTCAAAGCACAGAAAAGGAGGAATGACCTCATGCCTGGCTTTGCCACTCACTATCTTTTCGGTCGAGACGCCTGCCGCGCTGCAGCTTCCGCAGAACAACAGACGCTCCTGCGCCATCATTACGGCGCCTTTGGTCTTGGACTTCAGGGACCGGATATTTTTTTCTATTATTTGCCATCCTACGTGCTGCACAGGCACAATATAGGCTCCGCCGCCCACACGCAGGCGACCAACGCCTTCTTTTTCGGGCTGCTCCTCGGATATGAGCGCCTGTCAGCCCCGGAGGACCGCGCCATCGCGGAAGCCTATCTCACCGGCTTTCTGGGGCACTATGTCCTCGACACGACCTGCCACCCCTTCATCTATGCCAGAACACACTATACCGGCAGGGCGAAGGATTACTTTGCACGTCACGCCTATCTGGAAACCGATATCGACTGCGCTCTGCTGCATCGGAAGCTCCGCTTATCTCCCAGCGGATTCCCGGCATGGCGGACGATCGCTTTGACGCGCAGGCAGACGAGAGTCATCACACGGCTCCTGCACTCTGCGTTCCGCTATGCGCTGCCGCAGATCCATGTGACCCGTCTGACCATACGTCTCGGCATTCGATCGATCCGGCTCGGCACCCGGATCCTGCACGATCCCACAGGTCAGAAAAAGGTCCTGTTTCGTCTGACCGAGCGGATCTTCCTGGGATATCCTGTGTTTTCCCCGCTGATCCCCAGTGACGATCTCTTCTTCCACACGGATCCGTTCAATCTGCGCCATGCGCTCTGGACAAACCCGTGGGATGACGCCCGCACTTCACGGGAAAGCTTTTTTGATCTCTATGAAAAAGCGCTTTCCCGCTACCTCACGCAGCTGGCATCCCTGCGCACGCTGCTGCACACGCAGGAGAAAAGCCTGCACGAGCAGCGCCTGCGCTCCTTTCTGGAAGCTTACCGGAACCTCTCCTTCCACAGCGGACTGGATGTCTCCATCCCCAGCTAGCGAAAGAACTCGCGTATCTGCTCCTCAATGATCTTCATCAGACGGGTCCGCGCTTCCAGGCTCGCCCACGCGATATGCGGCGTGATGATCAGCCTGTCGCTGTCCTTGATCTCGCGCAGAGGATTGTCCGACCGCATCGGCTCGACGCTCAACACATCCAGACCCGCCGCCTCTATCGCATGTGTATGTAACGCTTCCGCGAGATCGCTCTCCACAACGATCGGTCCTCTGCCCAAATTTAAAAAGATCGCTGTGTTCTTCATCTTTGCAAACGCCTGCCGATCCATCAGCCCCTTTGTATTCTCATTCAGCGGCGCATGCACGGACACGACATCCGACTCTGCCAACAGCGTGTCGAAATCGACCCTCTCATATCCCGGCTGAACATTTTTCCCCGACGTCGAATAATAGATGACGCGGCAGCCGAACAGCTTTGCCAGGTCCGCGACTCTGCGCCCGATCGCCCCAAATCCAATGATGCCCCAGGTCTTGCCGTTCAGCTCATGAAATACATTCGCAAAATGCGTAAACGTCGTATCGTCGACATACCGCTCCGATTTTACATAGGTATCATAATAGTGCAATTTTTCCATCAGATAAAACAGCAGCGCAAACGTGTGCTGCGCCACAGTCTCCGTGGAGTAGCCGGCCACATTCTGCCAGGCAATCCCGCGCTGTGCCAGATATTCCTTGTCCAGATTGTTTGTTCCGGTCGCCGTCACGCACACCAGCTTCAGCCGTTCCGCCTCCCCGATGGACTCCTCATTGATCGTCACCTTATTCAATACGATCACATCTGCATCCCTCGTGCGCTCCCTTGCCTCCTGTGCCGTTGAAAATCCGTATTTGACGACCTCGCCAAACGCGTCGAACCCTGACAGGTCGATATCCTCCCCGATAGTCTTTGCATCCAAAAAAACGATCTTCATTGATCCCTCCCTGTACCAAGCCTTCCGGATTCCGGTCAGGCAAGATACTGTTTCATTTCTCCCATGCGCTCCCGCGCGATCCGAACGCCCTCCTCATAGAGCCTCCGCATCTTCGCGGTATCGGACTCGGTCCTTCCCACGCCGAGCGTTGTCTCCGGCGCGATCACGAACACCCTGCCTTCCCGCTCAAGCTCCTTCAGACGCTCGATGGAGGCATTATACCGCTCCGCCCGCGTCTGAAGCGCCTCGACCAGCTTCGGGTACTGCTTGTAGAGATGGTCCGCCAGCCTGACCGCCCGCTCCGTGGTCTTCACATAACTGCGCTCTCTCGTGAGCACCACGATCAGGCGGTCGCATCCCTTTTCCAGCGCATGCTCATACGGGATCGAGTCGGCGATCCCTCCGTCCATGTAGTAGTGCCTGCCCACCTTTACCGGCTGGAACAGGATCGGGAGCGAGCAGGTCGCCACAAGCACATTCTTCATGCTGCGGTCCCGCGGCACAGGAAGATATTCCGCCTTTCCGCTGTGAAGGTTGGTGACAGCCGCCTCCACCTCCCCCGGGAACCTGGCCAGCGCCTCGTAATCATAGGGGAGCAGCTCATTTGGCACCTCGTCGAACACAAACTCAATATTGTAGTACGCTTTCTGATCCGGATTGAACAGATGACAGACTCCCATGTATCGCTTATCCGTCATAAAATCCTCCATCAACGTCAGGTTCCTGCCTTTCTGTCCGGACAGATAGGAAAGCCCGTAGGCAAGCCCCGCAGATACTCCAATAAAATAATCCGGCAGCAGATCTTCCTCCAAAAATGCATCCATCACACCGCAGGAGAAGATCGTCCGGTTCGCTCCTCCCTCAAACACCATTCCCAGCTTCATCTCTTCCTCATACTCCTCCTTCCGTCATCCTGCGCGGCATCTGCTCGCTTTCCTCCACATACATCGTCACGCCGCGTATCTCCCTTACTCTGACGATCATTCCGGCCTCAAAGGTCTTTGTCTCCTCGTAAGCGCGCGCCGTCCACTCCTGTCCCTTGTACACAGCCGACCCTGTTCCCAGAAGATTATTGACCGGCTCGGTCAGACAGACATTCGCGCCGATCGCCTGCTCATAATTCGTGCGGATCAGATGGGGTTTAAAATATTTCAGCGCCCATGGTCTTGTAAAAAACAGCAGCGCCAACGATACCACCACAAACACAGCAAACTGCCAGACCGGATCCAGTCCCACCGCATAGCAGAGCAAGGCTGCCAGCGCACCTCCCGCAAACCAGATGGAGGTCAGCCCGACTGTGATCATCTCTACCAACGCGAACACAATGATCAGTACAATCCAGATAATCGCTTCCATTCCCTATCCACCTCACCTAAAGCTCAGATTTCTTTTACTATATCACATACCTTTTTTCTTTTCTACGGTTAATTATATCCCAATTTCTGCCGAAAGATATGGAAAGAG
>CANRBT010000027.1 GCA_947628935.1 uncultured Roseburia sp.
ATCGGAGAGTATGACGAAATTGATGTCCAGATCCTTGCGGAGGCGTTTCAGAAGGCTGTGGAGACGGCGTACAAGGCGGTCATGAAGCCGAAGGAGGGCACGATCCTCACAGTGGCAAAGGGGATGGCGAACCGTGCGCTGGAGCTGGCGGACGAGACGGAGGATCTTGCCGTTTACTGTGAGGGGATCATCAAGGAGGGGGACCGTGTGCTTGCGCGCACGCCGGATATGCTGCCGGTCTTAAAGCAGGCGGGCGTCGTCGATTCCGGCGGCCAGGGGCTGATGCAGGTCATCAAGGGCGCGTTCGATTCCGTGCTCGGCAGGGAGATCGACTATGAGCTCGACCTTTCCGGGGCGGGAGCGGCTGCTTCGGGCGGGAGCGGCACGTCCTACAACATCGACGCGCAGGCGTCGCAGGAGATTACGTTTGCGTACTGCACGCAGTTTTTGATCATGTTGGAAAAGCCGATGTCCTCGAAGCAGGAGAACGCGTTCAAGTCCTATCTGGAGGAGATCGGGGATTCGATCGTGGTGGTCGCGGACGACGAGATCGTGAAGGTACATGTACATACCAACGATCCGGGTCTTGCGATGCAGAAGGGATTGACGTACGGCAGCCTGACGACGATCATCATTGAGAATATGAGGCTGGAGCGCGACGAGAAGATCAACGCGTTGAAGGAGAAGGAGATGCAGTCGCAGGATGCGGCGGGGGCGGGAGAGCCCGGAGCGCCCGCCGAGCCGCCGAAGGAGATGGGCTTCATCTCGGTCAGCATTGGGGAGGGCATCAACGAGATCTTCCGCGGACTTGGCGTGGACTATATCATCGAGGGCGGACAGACGATGAATCCGAGTACGGAGGATATGCTCAACGCGATCGAGAAGGTCAACGCGAAGAACATCTTCATCCTTCCGAACAACAAGAATATCATCCTCGCGGCGAATCAGGCGGCGTCTCTCGTGGAGGATAAAAAGATCTTCGTGCTGCCCACCAGGACGATCCCGCAGGGCATCACGGCGCTGATCAACTTTATCCCTGACAGCACGCCGGAGGAGAACGAGGAGCGCATGACGGCGGAACTGGGGTCTGTCAGGACAGGGCAGGTGACCTATGCCGTGAGAGATACTGTGATCGACGACAAGCAGATCCGGCAGGACGACTACATGGGCATCGGGGACGAGGGGATCCTCGCCGTGGGTCAGGATCTGGAGGAGACCGTCCACGAGATGGTAGCGCAGCTCGTGGACGAGGATTCCGCGATCGTAACCGTATACTACGGCGCGGATGTCGATGAGGAGGCTGCGAACGCGGTCGGCGCAAGGATCGGGGAGGACTATCCCGATGTGGAGGTCGAAGTGCACGCAGGCGGGCAGCCGATCTATTACTACGTCATTTCGGTCGAGTGAACCTGTCGCGCGGCGCAGACGATGAGGGGAAAGAGATGAACCGGGATTCTTCCATCACAGAGATCAAGGGGATCGGGGCAAAAACAGAAGAGCTGTTCCACAAAATGGGAGTATACACAGTCTGTGATATACTCCTTCACTATCCCAGGAACTACATTCAGTTCCCGACGGCAAAGCAGCCGGGGGAGGTGACGGACGGGGAGACGGCGGCTGTTGCGGGGAGGGTGCCGAGGACGCCCGTCGTGCGGCGCACGAGGAGCATGGCGGTCACTGTGGCTGCCGTGGGAACGCAGGAGGCGCAGGTGGAGCTTGTCTGGTTCCGCATGCCGTATCTCAAGAGCAGCATCCGGCCGGGGAGCCATTACGTATTCTACGGAAAGGTGCAAAAAAAGAACGGCAAGCTCGTCATGGAGCAGCCCGCGATCTATACGCCGGAGCAGTATGCGCCGATGGAGCAGGCATTCCTTCCGGTCTATGCGCTGACGGGAGGCATCAGCAACAACCAGGTCACCAGGGCGGTGCGCGCGGTGCTCGCGGAGGAGCAGCTGTTCTATGACTATCTGCCGTCTGAGATCCGCGATGCGGAGCAGCTCTGCGAATACAACTATGCGATCCGGCAGATCCATTTTCCGGACGATATGGACACGCTGATCGCGGCGCGCAAGCGGCTGGTGTTTGATGAATTTTTCCTGTTTGTTCTGGGGATGCGGTATCAGAAGGAGAAGCGTGTCAGGGAGAACAACGCGTTCCCGTTTTCAGACGACGGGTTTGTGGAAGGGCTGATCGAGCGGCTGCCCTATGCGCTCACAGGCGCGCAGCAGCGGGCGCTTGCGGAGGTGCGGAGCGATATGCGCGGTCCTTACGTCATGGAGCGGCTGATCCAGGGGGATGTCGGCTCCGGGAAGACGATCTTAGCGTTCCTTGCGATGGCGGATGCGGCTCACAGCGGGTATCAGTCGGCGATCATGGCGCCGACGGAGGTCCTTGCCAGACAGCACTATGAGACCTTTCAAAAGCTGTGCGGGCAGTTCGGGATCAAGATTCCGGTCGTGCTTTTGACCGGCTCCATGACGGCGCGCCAGAAGCGCATGTCCTATGAGGCGTTACAGCTTTATCCGAACGCGATGGTCGTGGGGACGCACGCCCTGATCCAGGAGCGGGCGGTCTATGACAATCTTGCGCTCGTCATCACGGACGAGCAGCATCGCTTTGGCGTGCGGCAGCGGGAGAGCTTTGCCGAAAAGGGGCGGCATCCGCATATCCTGGTGATGAGCGCGACGCCGATCCCCCGGACGCTCGCGATCATCCTCTATGGGGATCTCGATATCTCAGTGGTGGACGAGGTGCCGGCGAAGCGCCTGCCGATCCGCAATTGCGTGGTGGACAAAAGCTACCGGTCGAAGGCGTATGCGTTTATCGAAAAGGAGATCCGGCAGGGACACCAGGCGTATGTGATCTGCCCGCTCGTGGAGGAGGTCGAGGGGATGGATGCGGAGAATGTTACGGACTACGTCAAACGTCTGCGCGAAATCTTCCCGGAGGAGATCACCCTGGGCGTACTGCACGGGCAGATGAAGCCGGCGCAGAAAAACAAGGTCATGGAGGCGTTTTTGAAGAACGAGGTGCAGATCCTTGTCGCGACCACAGTCGTGGAGGTCGGCGTCAATGTGCCGAACGCGACGGTCATGATGATCGAGAATGCGGAGCGGTTCGGTCTGGCACAGCTTCATCAGCTGCGCGGGCGGGTGGGGCGCGGGGACGCGCAGTCGTATTGCATTATGGTGAACGCCTCCGACGCCGCGACGGCGCAAAAGCGGCTCGACATTTTAAACCGGTCGAACGACGGCTTCCAGATCGCGGGCGAGGATTTAAAGCTGCGCGGACCGGGAGATTTTTTCGGCATCCGCCAGTCCGGCGAGCTGCAATTTGCGCTTGGGGATATTTATCAGGACGCGGCGGTGCTGAAGGCGGCTTCGGACGCGGCAGGGAAGCTGCTTGCGGACGACCCGGAGCTTGCGCGTCCGGAGCATGAGCGGTTGAAACACCACATGGCGCAGAGGATGGAGAGCGAGAGAAACCGGATGAGCCTGTGAGCGCGTAGGTATGGAAAAGACTCCGCCGGCGAAATGCCTGCGGAGCCTTTTCGGTTTCGTGTCTGTTCCGCGCAATGGCGGCGCATGCCCGGCGAAGAACGGGTGTCTAGCGGCCCGACAGCTGACGCTCCTGCGCCTCGATCATCTTTTTGACCATATAGCCGCCGACGGAACCGTTCTGCCTGGATGTCAGATCGCCGTTGTAACCGTCCTTGAGCGGTACGCCGATCTCGTTTGCGACCTCATACTTGAAACGGTCCAATGCACTCTTTGCCTCCGGAACTGCTGCTCTGTTAGAACGACCTGCCATAGCTTGTTTCCTCCTTTGGTACTTTGCTGATTCTTTTGTGCTTCCAGTCTATATTCAGGGTGCAAGGCGCATGCAAAAGATCTCGCGGGCGCCTTGTCCAGTCATAGTATGTGCGGCGGATGCAAAGATAAACATGCAGTTATTGTCAAAAGAGGAAAAGGGCTGCCCAGAGCACGATGCTATTTACATTTGATAAAAATTTCGATATGATAGAGGAAGAAACTGGTATGCGAAAAAGGAAAGGAGCGCAAGATGGACAGGATCGAGAGATATATGGATGAGCTGATGGAGAAGAGTACGCCGGACCGCCCGATCTGGAACATTGAGAAGATCATGCAGGGCTTGAAGTCAACCTGGAATTACATTGACGGCTGTATGATCAAGGCCGTGCTGGAGATGTATGCGATCACGAAGGACGAGAAGTATTTTGCTTTTGCGGATGCGTTTATCGACTGCAAGGTGCGGGAGGACGGCTCCATCGAGGGCTATTCTGTGGAGGAGCTGAACATCGACAACGTCAACGCCGGAAAGACCCTGTTCGAGCTTTATGACCTGACGGGGAAGGAGAAGTACCGGAAGGCCATCGACCTGGTCTACAGTCAGATCGAGCAGATGCCGCGCACGAAGGAGGGCAATTTCTGGCACAAGAACATTTACCCGAATCAGGTGTGGCTCGACGGACTCTACATGTGCCAGCCGTTCTACATGGAGTATGAGACGCGTTTTCACGACAAAAAAAATTACGACGATATTTTTAACCAGTTCTTCCGGGTCGAGGAGCACATGCGCGACCCGAAGACGGGGTTGTACTACCACGCCTACGATTCCTCGCGCGAGATGTTCTGGTGCGATAATGTGACGGGTTTGAGCCAGAACTTCTGGCTGAGGGCGTTAGGGTGGTTCTCCATGGCGCTTCTGGACACGCTCGACAAGGCGGACGCCTCCGCGGGGGAGCCGTATGAGCGGATGAAGCGGATCTTCGTCGATCTGATGGACGCGCTGCTGCGGTATCAGGATGAGAGCGGCATGTGGTATCAGGTCGTGAACCTCGGCGGCATGGACAGGAACTACCTGGAGACGAGCGGCAGCTCGATCCTCTCCTACGCGCTCTTAAAGGGCGTGCGCCTCGGCTTCCTGCCAGAGAGCTATCAGGCATACGGAAAGAAGGCGTTCGAGGGGATCTGTAAAACATACCTGACCGAGGACGCGGACGGCGGACTGCATCTGGACGGGATCTGCCTGGTCGCGGGACTTGGCGGGAAGGATCACCGCTCCGGCACCTTTGACTACTACATGTCCGAGCCGGTCGTGAAGGACGACGCGAAGGGCGTGGGACCGTTCCTGCTCGCCTACACGGAGATGCGCAGGGCGGGGCTGCTCGCGGAATAAGAGGGGCGCCGCAAGGTGGGAGATGAGTGATGAAGCAATCCACAAAATATCTGAAAATACTTTGCAATTTCGCCGTGGCGGCGCTGGTCCTCTTTGGGCTGTTCTGGGCGCTGCCGCGGTTGGCGGCGTATTTTGCGCCGTTCGTGTTCGGGTTCCTGTTTTCGCTGATTGCCAACCCGCTGGTGCGTTTCCTGGAAAAACGGATACGGATCAAGAGGAAATACGGCTCCGCCCTGATGATCATACTGGTCATCGGGCTTCTGGTGCTGCTCTGCTATGGGATTTTAAGCCTGCTGGTCATCGGGCTTGAGGGGTTTGCGGCGTATCTGCCGACGATGTATGAAAATGCGGGCAGGGAGCTGACGGAGGCGGCGTCGCACCTGCAGGAGCTTCTGAACCGGCTGCCCTTCGTGGAGAATGTGCGGCTGGATGAGCTTGGGGAGATGCTGGGCGATTATGTGACGGAGCTGATGTCCGGGGTCGGGCAGCCGACGGTCCTCGCGATCGGGGATATCGCGATGCGGATCCCGGACATCATCGTCGGTATCGTGGTAGGTCTTTTGGCGACCTATTTCTTTATCGCGGACAGGGACCGCCTGGTGGGATTTCTGGAGCTGCATACCTCGGAGCGCACGCAGCGATATGCCGGACATATCTGGCGGCAGCTGTTGTCCGTGGTAGGCGGATATTTTCAGGCGCAGTTTAAGATCATGGGCGTCATCTACGTCGTCGTCTTTATCGGGCTTTTGGTCCTCGGCGTCAATTATGCGTGGCTGATCGCGTTCGGGATCGCGTTTCTTGATATGCTCCCGGTCTTCGGGACCGGGACTGTGTTGTGCCCCTGGGCTGTCATCAAGCTGTTTTCCGGAAATGTGGCGCAGGCGCTGGGCATGTTTGCGCTTTACGGGGTGACGTTGATCGTGCACCAGCTTGTGCAGCCGAAGCTGGTCGGGGAGTCCGTCGGCATGGATCCGTTCGCCGCGCTGTTTTTCATGTATATCGGGTACCGGATCAGCAGCGTAGTGGGGATGATCCTTGCCATTCCGATCGGAATGATCCTGATCAATCTCTACGACGCGGGCGCTTACGATACCTTTCTCTGGTGCGTGCGCGAGGTCGTGCGCGATTTTAACCGGTTTCGACAGATCCCGGAAAGCAGGAGAGAAAAAGAGGAGAGAGAGCCGTGAAAAAATACGGAAAACGCATTGTCTCATGTCTGTTGGTGGCATGTATGGGAGTGGGGCTTGGGTTGGCAGGCTGCAGCGGGAGGGAGACCGGAACCGTGGGGAGCCCGTCGGAGACGCAGTCCGAGACCGCGCCGGAGTCCGAGTCGGAGCGGTTTGAGCTTTACACGGAGGAATTGTTCCTGGAGCAGATCGTTTCCAATACCATAGACCTGCATTATACGCTTGCTTACCCGGAGCATTACGGGATCACAGAATATGAGGTGACGTTGGGGGATTACTCGCCGGACGACATCGAGGAGGACCGCGCAGAGCTCTCTGCGATGGAGGAGGAGCTTCTCGGTTTTGACAGAGAGATGCTCACGACAGAGCAGCAGATGACCTATGATATCATGATGGACTATGCGCAGACGGAGCTTTCTGCGATCGATCTCTCCCTGTATGCGGAACCGTTGAATCCGACGAGCGGTTATCAGGCGGATCTGCCGATCATCCTTGCAGAGTATACGTTTCGGACCAGAGAGGATATCGAAGATTACCTGACGCTCGCGGGGCAGCTGGATGAGCTGTATGCGGATGTGATGGATTTTGAGCGCAGGAAGGCGGAGGCGGGGCTTTTCATGTCGGACGTCGCTGCGGATCATGTGATCGACCAGTGCGAACAGTTCCTGGCTGCGGGCGAGGAGAACTATATGATCGGGGTATTCGATGAGAAGCTGGAGGAATTTCCCGGTCTTTCCGAGGAGGAGAAGGCTGCATACCGCGAGAGGAACCGCGAGGTGGTCCTGGGGGATGTGTCGGACGGCTTTGCGCTGCTTGTCGACGGATTGCGGGAGCTGAAGGGAAGCGGCGTCAACGACCGCGGTCTCTGCTATTTTGAGGACGGGAAGGAATATTATGAATATCTGGTGCGGGAGGAGACGGGCTCGGACGACTCCGTGGAGGAGCTCGAGCGGCGCACGCAGGAGTACATAGACGGCTGTCGGGAGGAGATCATGCAGGCGCTGACCGAGCATCCGGAGGTCGTGGATCGGATCCTGGAGAACAACACCTTTCCGCTGACCGACCCGGAGGAGATCATGCAGGATCTGACGGGGAAGCTGGAGGAGTTTCCCGCTCCGCCGGAGGCGGGCTATCGGATCAAGTCTGTGCATCGGTCCATGGAAGAGTATCTGAGCCCGGCGTTTTACCTGACGACGCCGATCGACGACACGGAGAACAATGTCATCTATCTCAATGAGCGGTACCTCGGGGACGGCATGGGGATGGAGCTCTATCCGACGCTGGCGCACGAGGGCTATCCGGGGCACCTGTATCAGAACCTGATCACGGCGGAAGCCGGTCTGCCCCTGGTGCGGAACCTGTTCTTCTGCACAGGGTACTCCGAGGGATGGGCGACCTATGCGGAATTTTATTCCTATGGCGCGAGCGGGATGGAGGAGGCGCTGGCGGACATTCTGATGCGGGATCAGGCGTCGTCTCTGGGCTTGTATGCCAGTGTCGATATGGGGATCCACTATGACGGATGGGACCGGGAGGAGGTAGGGGACTATCTTGCCGGGTACGGCATCCGCTCGGAGGAGATCGCAGAGGAGATCTATGAGACGATCGTGGAGGATCCTGCGGACTATCTGAGCTATTTTATCGGCTATCTGGAGTTTATCAGACTGCGGGAGAAGGCGGAGGAGACGCTCGGGGATGCGTTTGATCCGGTCGGGTTTCACAGGTTCCTGCTGGAGTCGGGTCCCGCGCCGTTCTATATCCTTGAGAAGTATATGGATGGCTGGATGGAGCGGCAGGCGCCGTGACCTGCCCTCACTCGACCAGCGTGAGCCCCGAGATATCGGGGGCGATCGTCAGCGAATAATTCGTATAGTACACGACAAAGCCGGGCGCGCTGCCGTTCGGCTTTTTGACGTGTTTTTTCTGAATGTAATCGATCTCCACCTTATCGCTCTCGCGTCCCCTGGAATAGTAGGCGGCGAGCCGTCCGGCGTCCTCAAAGACCCGGTCGGGAAGCTCGCCGTCGTCCGATCGCACGATGACGTGCGAGCCGGGGATCCCCTTTGCGTGGAACCACCAGTCGTTTCCGGAGGCAAATTTGAAGGTCAGCTCCTCGTTCTGATAGTTGTTCTTTCCCACATAAATGTCATAGCCGTCCGCGGAACGGTAATGAAACGGTTTGCTCCTGGTCTTTTCCTTTTTGTCGGAGCGCTTCCGCCGGATATAGCCGTATTCCGTCAGCTCCTCCTTGATCTGTACCAGGTCGTCCTCGGTCAGCGCGATGTCGAGCGAGGTCGCGATGCTCTCGAGGTGCGCGATCTCCGCGCGCGTCTCCTCGATCAGACCGGTCAGGGCTTCACAGGTGCGTTTGAGCTTGTTGTAGCGGTCAAAATACTTCTGTGCGTTTGCCTTCGCGTCCAGGGTCGGATCCAGGGGAATGCGGATCATCTCGTTGGTGTAGTAGTTGAGCGCTTCCAGTTCCTTCGCGCCCTCCGCGAGACCATAGCCGTAGGTGTGGAGGAGCTCCCCGTAGACCTTGTATCGGTCGCGTTTGTCCGTGTCGCGGAGCTGCTTTTCCTGCAGCTGGTATTTCTTGCGGTTGCGCTCCAGCGCCGTCGCGACAATTTTGCGCAGGTCGACAGACTTTTGCCGGATGCGGGTATAGAGATTTCGGGAGGCGTAATATTGCTCCAAAACGGTTGATATTGAATCGTAATTTAATATTTTGTACTCTTCTTTCTCCGAGGACTCCTCATACATCGTCAGGGGCACACAGGAAAAATCAATGGGTTCTTTTCCGCAGACAATGATGTTCGGATGATAGTTGTTGTTCCTGATATCCTCCATGATCCAGGAAAAATGGCGGCACAAATGCTTTGTTATATCAGGATTTAATGAACTGGCGGACATGTCTCCGTCGATGGATGCGCGGTGGCAGATCTCGTTTGCCATGACAGGGCTGATCCCCGTGTATGAGGTGTAGATCGCTCTGGCAATGGTCGTCGGCTTTTGCATCGCCTGCTCGCAGAAGAAGGCTTCCTCTGTGTTCAGAGGGTCCCGGCGGTCCTCCTGGGTCGCAGGAATGCAGTAGGTCCGCCCCGGCAGCACCTCGCGCACAGAGCTCATCAGCGAGGACACATGCTTGATGCTGTCGATGATCGTGGGATGCTCCGTCGCCTTTCCGCTGCAGAAGATGATGTTGCTGTGCTTGCCCATCAGCTCTACGATCAGCGACTTGGTGCACAGATCGCCCAGTTCGTCGAGATGCTCGATCTCAAAGCAGATGATGCGCTCCGTATGGGGCTGCGTGATGCGGACGATCCTGCCGTTTGCGATGTGCTTGCGCAGCACCATGCAGAAGCTGGGAGCCGTGAGAGGGCTCGGCTTGTTCGTTTCCGTCAGATAGAGGAACGGCAGAGAGGCGCTTGCGGACATGGCAAGGCGGAACTGCCCGTTTGCTCCCTTGAGGGTGAAGAGCAGCTCGTCGGTTTCCGGCTGTGCGATCTTGCTGATCTTTGTGTTCAGGATCGTCTGATTCAGTTCGTATACCAGGTTGGATATGACAAGTCCGTCCAGTGCCATGGCGTGTCCCTCCGTTTCGGATTTTTTACAGTTCTTCTATTATAGAGGATGGGGGAAAAGAATGCAATCTCAGCCTTTACTTTTTTTGCGGAACAGGGTACAGTATAACAAGCAGAAAAAGAAGAAGGAGGGTCAGACATGGCAAGGGAACTGCCCAGACGAAGTGAGGTAAAGGAGGAATTTACCTGGAATCTTGGCGATATGTATGCGTCCGTGGACGCATGGGAGAAGGAGCTGGGGGAGATTGCGGCGATCGTGGAGGAGCTGGAGAAGCTCGAGGGCGCCGTGATGGCGTCCGCCGGGAATCTGCTCCGTGCGCTTGCGCTTTCCGCAGAGTGCGGACAGAAGCTGGGGCTGGCATTCAATTACGCGGAGCGCCTGTTCGACCAGGATCAGAAAAACAACGAGCATCAGGCGATGTCGCAGCGGATGTATGCGCTGGCGACGGAGGTCGAGAGCCGGACGGCGTTTATCAACCCGGAGATCCTGGCTGTGGACGAGGGGACGCTGGAGCGTTTTTATGAGGAGGAACCGGGGCTTGCGCTGTACCGCCTGCAGATCGAGGAGCTTCTCCGCACCAGGGCGCACAGGCTTTCCGCCGACCAGGAGAAGCTGGTCGCGATGACGGGCGAGATGGCGCAGACGGCGGATCAGGTGTACTCGATCATCAACAACGCGGATTTTGTCTATCCCGAGATCACGGATGAGAACGGGGAGCAGGTGCGCCTGACGCACGGCAATTTTGTGCCGCTGGAGGAGTCGGCGGACCGCAGGGTCCGAAAGGAAGCCTTTGAAAACTATTACCGTGTCTATCAACAGTTTGCGAATACCCTGGCGGGGCTTTACAACGGACAGGTCAAGCAGCAGATCTTTTATGCGAAGGCGAGAAGGTATGCGTCGACGCTGGAGGCGGCGGTCGATGCGAACAACGTCCCTGTGAAGGTCTACGAGAACCTGATCGCGGCTGTGAATCAGAATCTGGACAAAATGCACCGCTATGTGAGCATCCGCAAGCGCTGTCTCGGCGTGGATGAGCTCCATATGTACGATATCTACACGCCGATGATCGCGGACGCGGCGCGGAAGATCCCTTTTGAGGAGGCGAAGGAGACTGTGTTGCAGGCGCTCGCGCCGCTCGGCGAGGAGTATGTGGCAAAGGTGAAGGAGGGCTTTGAGAACCGCTGGATCGACGTCTACGAGAACGAGGGGAAGCGCAGCGGCGCGTATTCCGCCGGGGCTTACGGGGTGCATCCGTACGTGCTGCTCAACCACAACGACACGCTCGACAACATGTTCACGCTGGCGCATGAGATGGGACACGCGATGCACTCGCATTACTCCAATCAGAACCAGCCGTTCATCTATTCCCAGTACCGCATTTTTGTGGCGGAGGTCGCATCGACCTGCAACGAGGTGCTGCTGATGGAGTATCTGCTCGCGCACACGGAGGACAAGAAGGAGCGCGCGTATCTGCTGAACCATTATCTGGACAGCTTTAAGGGAACCGTCTACCGCCAGACGATGTTCGCGGAGTTCGAGATGCGCACGAACCGGATGGCGGAGCAGGGCGAGAGCCTGAACGCGGACAATCTCTGCGCGCTCTATCTGGAGCTGAACAAAAAATATTACGGTCCCGACATGGTGTCCGATCCGCAGATCGCCTACGAGTGGGCGCGGATCCCGCATTTTTATTACAATTTTTACGTGTATCAGTACGCGACCGGGTTTTCCGCGGCTGTGGCGCTCGCGCACGGCATCTTAAAGGAGGGAGCGCCCGCTGTGGAGCGCTACAAACAGTTCCTCTCCGGCGGCTGCTCGAAATCTCCGGTGGAGCTGTTAAAGACGGCGGGTGTCAACATGGAGGAACCGGCGCCTGTGCAGGATGCGCTGCAGGTGTTCGGCGCCGTGCTCGACGAGATCGAGGAGCTGTTGTGAGAGAAGCAAAAAAATTTTTTGGAATTTCCGGTTGACAATTTTACAATTCTGTTTTATCATCGTGCGTAAAGAAACGAGGGCGTTTCACTGTGAGATACAGTGAAGCGCCTATTTTTTTTCACGGAGCTTTGCAGTGCGCGGCATCCGTGCAGGGTAAGGGGTTGGCGATCATGATTAAAATGGAGAATGTCTGTAAAAATTTTGGCGATCTTGAGGTGTTAAAAAACGTAAACCTGGAGGTGCGGGAGGGCGAGAAGCTGGTGATCATCGGACCGTCCGGCTCCGGGAAATCCACGACGGTGCGCTGCATGAATTTTCTGGAGGAGCCCACGAGCGGGCATGTGTACATCGACGGGCAGGAGCTGACGGCGAAAAACAGGACCAAGCTGGTGCGGGAATCCATCTCCATGGTGTTCCAGCAGTTCAATCTGTACCCGCACATGACTGTGCTGCGGAACCTGACGATCGCGCCTGTGAAGCTGCACCACAAGAGCAAAAAGGAGGCGGAGGAACTGGCATACCACTACCTGGATGTGGTGGGGCTGCGGGACAAGGCGCACGCCTACCCGACGATGCTCTCCGGCGGACAGCAGCAGCGTATCGCGATCGCGCGGGCGCTCTGTTCCCAGACGAAGATCATCCTGTTTGACGAGCCGACCTCGGCGCTGGATCCCGAGACGATCCAGGAGGTGCTGGATGTGATGATCCGGCTGGCAAAGGAGAACATCACGATGGTGGTCGTCACACATGAGATGGGGTTTGCCAGACAGGTGGCGGACCGCGTCGTGTTCATGGCGGACGGGCAGATCCTGGAGGAGGGGACGCCGGATCACTTTTTTACCAACCCGGAAAACGAGCGGGTCAGGCAGTTTTTGGGGAAGATCATCCGGTCATAGGCCAAGGAGGGGACGCCGCCGGGGCAAACGCTTTGGCACAGGCGCCTGACGATCGGCGTTGACATAGATAGAGCTGTAGCGACAGGCATACGGAGGAAGAAAAGGAGGAAGAAACATGAAGATGAAAAAGTTTTCGGGAATTTTGGCGGCGGTTCTGGCATCGTCTCTTTTGCTGGCGGGCTGCGGAGATACGGCAGGCACGGCAGATGCAGGCGCGGCGGATGCGGGAGCAGCGGATGCAGGCGCGGCGGATGCAGGCACGGCGGATGCAGATGCGCCGGATGACGCCGCGGGCGGGGAGTACGGACCGGACGTCGCGGCGATCATTGACAGGGGCGTGCTCCGGGTCGGCGTGAAAAATGCCGTGATGGGCTTTGGCTATCAGGACACGGTCACAGGGGAGTACTCCGGTATGGAGATCTCCATTGCGGAGAAGATCGCGGAGTCGCTGGGCGTGGACATCGAGTTTACCACAGTGACGGCGGCGACCAGAACGGAGCTATTGGATTCCGGCGACATCGACTGCGTGCTGGCGACCTTTACGATCACAGACGAGAGAAGGGAGAGCTGGGATTTCTCGACGCCGTATTATACCGATTATGTGTCCGTGCTCGTGGAAAATGCGAGCGGGATCACGGATCTTGCCGGTCTGGTGGACAAGAAGGTGGGCGTCTCCTCGGGATCGACCTCCGCGAAGTCCCTGGTCAGCGCGATGATCGATGCGGGACTGATCGCAGGGGACGGCTTTGACGCCGATACGTTCGATCCGGCGATCTGGACGACGGGGATCTCCTTCCAGCAGTACGACGATTATCCCGCGATCTCGACCGCGCTCAGCGCAGGCGAGGTGGATGCGTTCTGCGTAGACAAGTCCATTCTGGCGATCTACAACACGGACAGCCGTTCCTATATCGAGGAGCAGTTCTCCCCGCAGGAGTACGGGGTCGCCACCACAAAGGGCTCCGATTTTTCCGCCTATGTGGACGGTCTGATCACGCAGTGGCTTGCCGACGGCACCATTCAGGGATTTATAGAAGAAAATAACTTGGAGTAGACAGTGGGGAGGAAGCGCAATGTCAGGAATATTTTCATTGAGGGCATGGGAAAAGGTGTGGCTCTACCGCGGGACGTTTCTGCTGGGACTGTTCAATACGGTCCGGACGGCTGTCTTTGCAATATTGCTGGCATTGGCGCTTGGCATCCTTTTCGGGCTGATGGCAACGAGCGGGAAAAGGGCGCTGCGTGCGGTCAGTCGGGTGTATGTGGAGCTCATCCAGAATACGCCGGTCCTGCTGCAGACCTGTTTTCTGTATTATGCGCTCGCGTTCTCCGGTCATAGCATCGGCATCATCACGACCGGCATCCTGGCGCTTGGCATCTACACAGGCGCATACATGGCGGAGGTGGTGCGGGCGGGCATCGAGGCTGTGCCGAAGGGACAGTTCGAGGCTGCACAGTCCCAGGGCTTTTCCTATCTGGAAAAAATGTATTACATCATCCTGCCGCAGAGCATCAAGATCATGCTGCCGCCGATGGTCAACCAGGTGGTGAACCTGATCAAAAATACGTCCTGCCTTTATATCATCGGGGGAGCGGATCTGATCTCGCTGACCTACAGCTTTGTGACAGGGGAGAATACGGGAGGGGCTTATGCGCCCGCCTACCTCATCAGCGGGTTGCTGTTTTTTGTGATCTGCTTTCCGCTCTCAAAGACGGCAAGCTCCTGGGAGACGGCGTTAAAGAGAAGAGAACAAAGGCAGGTGTTTGCGCGAAAGAATGCCGGTGGAAAGGAGGCGATGGCAGATGAGTGAGCTCGAAGCGAGCATGTCGATGCTGGCGAATAAAAATATTCTGCTCTATATCGGGAAGGGGATCCTGTTCACCCTGATCATTTCCGTCATCGCCGTGCTGTGCGGCATTCTGATCGGATCCGTTCTCGCGCTGGTCAGGAATTACTGCACCAGGGGGATCCTGCAGCGGATTTTGCATGCGCTTGCGGTCGTTTATATCGAGGTTTTCCGCAATACGCCTCTTTTGCTCTGGATCTTCATCTGTCTGGTATTCTGTCCCTGCCCGGAGTTTTTTTCCAGAAAGATGTTCGGTCTGACGAGCGTGGAGACGAAGCTTTTGTTCAAGGCGGCGGTCGCGCTGATCCTGTTCACGTCCTCCGTCATCGCGGAGATCGTCCGGGGCGGGCTCAACGGCATAGCGAAGGGGCAGTTCGAGGCGGCGCATTCCCAGGGGTTTGGCACTGTGCGGACCTTTGTGTATATCATCCTGCCGCAGGCGTACCGGAACATTATGCCGACGCTGCTCAGCCAGGTGACGTCGACGATCAAGGATTCTTCCTATCTCGCGAACATCGCGGTCATTGAGCTGATGGCGCGCGTCAAGCAGATCTTAAGCTCCGCGAGCCAGTACAACGGCACGGGGAACATCCATGTGTCGGATGTGTTCGTCTTGTTTGGAGTCGCCGCCGTCATCTATTTTGTCATCAACTATACGTTATCCTGCATCGTGCGTTCGATGCAGAAACGCAGGAGCAGACAGCCAAAGCTGGAGAGGACCGCATAGGCGGCGGAAAAGAGGGGGCTATGGACCAAAATTATGTGATTACCATATCCAGGCAGTTCGGCAGTATGGGGCGCTCCATCGCGCAAAAGCTGTCGGAAAAACTGGAGATCGATTATCTGGACCGCGACATCGTGGAGGCCGCCGCAAGGCGGATGGGGCTTCCCGTGTCCGTCGTCAGCGAGGAGGAGGAGAGCAGCAAGCTCAAATTTTTCCCGAGAATGTACCCGTTGGGGATCGGCGTGCCGAATCTGAAGGACGAGATCTTCGAGGTGCAGAAACAGATCATTCTTGACCGCGTTGCGGGGGAATCCTGTATCATTGTAGGTCGCTGCGCGGACAGTATTTTGAGGGAGCATCCGAGGAGGCTCTGCGCGTACATCTATGCGCCGTATGAAGCCAGATTAAAAAACTGTACGGAGATCCTTCAGATGGAACCCAAAACGGCAAGGCGGATGATCCGGGAGGTCGACGCGGCGCGCGACAATTATCATAAGACCTATTGTCCCGGATGGACGGGTCCCTTTGCTTTTAAGGATATCATGCTGGACAGCAGCCGTTTCGGGATCGAGGGGACGGCGGATATCCTCGCCATGCTGATAAAAGAGAGATGGAAATGAAACAGAGACGAGAACATCCCTTTCCATTGCCGCCGATCGGGCTGCGGATCATCAAATCCGCAGCCGCTGTTTTTTTCTGCTATTGCATCGATCTGCTGCGCGCAGACCGCGGGATCGTGTTCTATTCCCAGCTTGCCGCGCTCTGGTGCATGCAGGATTACATGCCGCAGACCAGAAAGAACGCCAGTCAGAGATTTACCGGGACCTGCATAGGAGCGGTATTTGGGCTTGTGACCTTACTCATCCGGCAGCCGTTGGAGAAAACGCTGTGGGAGGAGGGCGTGACCGGGGCGGTCGTCGTACCGTGCATGATCGTGCTGGTCCTCTATACGACTGTGCTGCTCGATCAAAAGCAGGCGTCGTATTTTTCCTGCGTCGTGTACTTGAGCATTGCCGTGAACCACATGACGGATGCGGATCCGTATCTGTTTGTCTGGAACCGTTTCCTGGACACTGTGATCGGGATCGCGGTCGGCGTCGCCGTCAATTCCTTCCGGCTCCCGCGGGTGCAGGATCGCGGCATCCTGTTTGTCACAGGTTTGGACGACACCCTGCTCAACAGCGAGCATTCGCTTTCCCCGTACAGCCGTGTGGAGCTCAACCGCATCATCGAGGACGGCGCACAGGTGACGGTCGCTACGATGCAGACGCCGGCTTCCATCATGGAATCCATGCCGGATATCCGGTTTCGCCTGCCGGTCATTGCGATGGACGGGGCGGCGCTCTACGATATCCGTGAAAAGAGATATGTGTATTCCTATGTCATCTCTTACGAGTGCGCGAGCGATGTGATCGGCTTTTTGCGCGCGCAGGGCATGCACTGGTTCGCGAACGTCATAGTGGATGACCTGCTCGTCATCTACTATCAGGATTCCGAGGACCGGGTATATCGCGAACTGGTCCGAAAGCTTCGCAGATCGCCTTACCGGAATTATGTCAGAAGGGAGCTGCCGGAGGGCGAGGATGTGGTCTATTTTATGCTGCTGGATAAAAAAGAGCGCATTGCGGATGTGTACCGCGCGATGGAGCGGGCGGGATATAC
The DNA here is from genome assembly GCA_947628935.1 of uncultured Roseburia sp. Lineage (GTDB taxonomy): Bacteria > Bacillota > Clostridia > Lachnospirales > Lachnospiraceae > Roseburia. The sequence goes on from CANRBT010000027.1 coordinate 17,033, forward strand.
GGGGAGGCTGAAGGTGCTTTTCTATGATTCGCAGGATCATCCCGGCTACGCCTACCTGAAGATCTACAATCACAACGCGACCAAGGAAAACATGATCGACCACTTGAGGGAGAGCCTTTCCGTGGAGCGCGTGGTCACGTTCGGCAGCATCGAGGGGCGCTATACCTATACGATCGCTCCCGGCAGCGGGGATCAGGTGGTGCGGATCATCAAACGGCTGTACGAGCCTGTGGGATGGCGTTTGCGCCGCTTTTGGTGAGAGGCAGCGAAATTTTTT
>CANRBT010000028.1 GCA_947628935.1 uncultured Roseburia sp.
AAAAAACGATACCGGGAGCCTGTGGAGGGGATATTGACATGGGGAGCGCATGCAAAAAGCGTAGATCATATAGCAGAATGTCTGGGAATACCGGTGATTAGCAACGAATTTTGTATCCGTTTTCCAGAGTTTTATCCCCTGTCATATTTTTGCAGAAGGGACATATACGGACAGGCAGAGATACGCAGCGCATACAGGAAATTTCAGAAGGGGAAAAAGAATATTCCGGTGCGGCTGTTGACGAGAAAAGAACTTCTGGCATTGTTCCTTTCACCCAAACGGCTGTATATGATTGGACAGGAAAGCAGAAGGGTTCCGCGATATGAGATGGGGATTGCAGGCTGCCATCCGCTGATAGCCACTTTTTTTGCCAGATCCATGTATACCGATCTGGAATTGATTCAGGATGTGAGGAACGTGTATCGGGAGAATGAGATCGTGTTCCGTATGCATCCTGGGGATGAACCCTATCAGGCAAGATATACCGTGTCAAATCAGGACGATTCCCAATATGCGAGCGATTTTCTTCTCCAGTGCAGGCGTGTGACGGCGCAGGGCTCCAATATGCTGGCAGAAGCTATGTTATGGGGAAGGCAGGTTTATTCGCGCGATGTATCGCCGTTTACTTTTTTGTGTGAAAAGAAAATATATCATAAGTCCGGAGGTGTTGTCAGTGCGGAAGACCTGAATTTTATTTTCCTGACATATCTGATTCCATATCGGAACGTATGGGACGGGGATTATATCAGGTGGCGGCTGTGTGAGGAACAGGCAGAGAACGTATATATGAATAATCTGCAATATTATCTGGAAGAGCAGGGTATTCCGCTGTCTGTGATGTATCTGGAAAAGGGACAGCGGCTTGGGCAGATGATTGCATATCGGAGGAAGGCAGAAAAAAATGGTACAGAGATTTAAGGTCCTGGCGGGACCATGTGTGATCGAATCGGAAAAATGTATTCTGGAAACGGCAGAGGAGCTGAAAAGGATTGCGGAGAATCGTCCGATTGATTTTTATTTTAAAGCATCCTTTGATAAAGCGAATCGTACATCCATACATGCCTATCGCGGACCGGGAATAAAAAAGGGACTGGAGTTGCTGAGACGTGTGAAAGAGGACTATCATTTGAAGCTTGTGACAGATATTCATGAACCCTGGCAAGCCAGAGAAGCGGCGGATGTAGTTGATATTCTGCAGATCCCTGCCTTCCTGTGCCGTCAAACGGATCTGTTGACAGCAGCAGCACAGACGGGGAAATGCGTTAGTGTGAAAAAAGCACAGTTTCTGGCACCGGGGGATATGAAGTATGTGGCAGAAAAATTGAAGCAAGCCGGATGCACACAGATATTGCTTTGCGAGCGCGGCAGCAGCTATGGGTATCACAATCTGGTCGTTGATATGACCGGACTGTATGAAATGAGAAAATTCGGATATCCTGTGCTGTTCGATGCGACACATAGTGTACAGAAGCCGGGGATGAATGGAGATTCTACCGGCGGAAACCGTGAGTACGTAAGATATCTGGCTCGCGCGGCAGCGGCGACGGGCATAGACGGACTTTTCGCAGAGGTGCATCCGGCTCCGGAGAATGCAATGTCTGACGGATCGAATATGCTCCGCCTTTCTGATTTTTCCGGCGTTCTGGACGAGGTGCTGGCAATCCATGAACTGGTGGAGCGGATGCAGGAGTGATAAAGGAGTGAGAGTGATATGGAGGATATACTGGCAGAGGTAAAGAGGGTTTTTGATATAGAGCTTGAAGAATTGCGGAAGGTGGAAGAAGTGTTGGATGAGGACATTGTCCGTGTTATCCGTGCTGTCAATGACTGTAAAGGAAAGGTTGTGGTATGCGGGATGGGAAAACCGGGACATATTGCCGGAAAGATTTCTGCGTCGATGTCAAGTATGGGAATCCCGTCTTACACGCTGCATCCTGGGGAAGCAATGCACGGAGATTTGGGAACTCTGTCATCCAGGGATATTATCCTTTTTATCAGCAACAGCGGTGAAACAATGGAGATATGCAGCATTTTGCCAAATATCCGTATGATCGGAGCAGCGATTGTAGCGATTACATCAAATCGTATGTCAACTTTGGCACAATACGCGGATTATCTGGTATGCCTGCCGGATATGAAGGAGGCAGGGGAGCTGCAGCTGGCGCCGACCTCCAGCACAACGGCCGCATTGGTTGTAGGAGATGCGATCGCTGTGGTCGTGTCAAAAATGAGGAAGTTTCGGAAAGAGAATTTTGCCTTGTTTCATCCTTCCGGTGCATTGGGAAGACGGCTTACGCTGCGGGTATGTGATATTATGCACAGAGAGGAGATGCTCCCGCTGGTTTCTGTGAATGACAGCATGAACGGTGCAATTGTAGAGATGTGCAGAACCGGGTTGGGTGCTGTGATCGTAGTGGACGGCGAACGCCATATGCTGGGACTTATCACAGACGGAGACCTGAAACGGTATATGGAACGGAAGATCAATGTCTATCAGGTGGGGGTGAGAGAGGTCATGACCTTAAAGCCGGTTTACACACATGAGGGAGTACTGGCAGTGGAGGCATTGAAACAGATGGAAGATCGGCCGAAGCAGCTTTCGGTTTTGCCTGTTCTGGACAGTGAGGATTGTGTAGTCGGTTTGATCCGCAACCATGATATTATACGGCTGGGTATTTTCCTGTAGTACGGCGCCGGCAGGATTTTTCTTGCAACTGATACCCCTTTGCGCTATAATGTTACCGGTAATCGAGACGAAGCATTCAGGAAAGGGGATTTTGAAACATGGAAAACAGAATGGTAAAGTTTTATTCCAAGGAGAGCAGCCGGGCGGCGATCCATGCGATCCCGGGACATTTTGCGACCAGCCATTCTCATATTAACTATTACATTGACATCACCAGCATCAAGACCAGAGTGCAGGAGGCGAAGGAGGTAGCGCGCGTCCTGTTCCACAAGATCGGGCATCTCACCTATATCGACACCATCGTCTGTATGGACGGGACGGCGATCATCGGGGCTTATCTGGCGGAGGAGTTTGAGAAGGGGGCGTATGCCTCGACCAATCTGCACGAGACGATCTACGTCGTGGAGCCGGAGCTGAACAATAACAACCAGATGATCTTCCGCGACAACATCAAGCCGAGTATCGAGAACAAGCACGTGCTTCTGCTGTCCGCGACGACGACGACGGGAAAGACGATCCGCCGCAGCGTGGAGGCGATCCAGTACTACGGAGGAACTGTGGAATCCGTGGCGTCCGTGTTCAGCACTGTGGGTCAGGTGGATGCGATCCCGATCCCGATCATCTCGGTCTTTACGGAGGCGGACATCCCGGGCTATGCGGCATATCAGGCGGCGGAGTGCCCGTACTGTGCGAAGGGGCATCGGATCGAGGCGATGGTCAACGCGTACGGCTACTCACAGTTTTAGCGGCACGCATGTCCGTCAATCTGCCCATCAGAGGGGTAATATATTGGTCAGAATGACGAAATATGGAAAAATGCTTTAAAACACTGTGACATTTCACAAGAAACGGATTCATTTTTTGGGAAGGTGGGCTATAGTGTTTTGAGGCATTTTTTTGTATAGTAATAGTATCGAGCAACGAAACTATATTTCACAGGAGGTATTTTCACCAATGGCAAGTTTATCTTTGAAGAACATTTGCAAAGTGTACCCGAACGGTTTCGAGGCGGTCAAGGATTTCAACCTTGAGGTCGAGGATCAGGAGTTCATCATCTTCGTAGGTCCGTCCGGCTGCGGTAAGTCCACGACCCTTCGTATGATCGCAGGTCTGGAGGAGATCTCCTCCGGCGAGTTCCTGATCGACGGCAAGCTGATGAACGATGTGGAGCCGAAGGACAGAGATATCGCAATGGTATTCCAGAACTACGCTCTTTATCCGCATATGACGGTATTTGACAACATGGCATTCGGTCTGAAGCTGAGAAAGGTTCCGAAGGATGAGATCAAGAGAAAGGTCGAGGAGGCTGCGAAGATCCTTGATCTGGAGAAGCTGCTTGACCGTAAGCCGAAGGCTCTTTCCGGTGGACAGAGACAGCGTGTCGCTATGGGTCGTGCGATCGTCCGTAACCCGAAGGTGTTCCTGATGGATGAGCCGCTGTCCAACCTGGATGCAAAGCTGCGTGTGCAGATGCGTTCCGAGATCGCTTCCCTGCACAACAGACTGAAGGCGACCATCATCTACGTTACACATGATCAGACCGAGGCTATGACGCTTGGTACCAGGATCGTCGTATTGAAGGACGGCGTGATCATGCAGGTGGATTCCCCGCAGAAGCTGTACAACGAGCCGAACAACCTGTTCGTGGCAGGCTTCATCGGATCGCCGCAGATGAACTTTGTGGATGCTGTATGTAAGGTAGAGGGCGACAAGGTGACGCTTACCTTTGAGAATACCTCCATCGTACTTCCGCCTGCAAAGGCTAAAAAGGTCGCGGACGGCAATTACAACGGCAAGACGGTCATCATGGGCATTCGTCCGGAGGATATCGGAGATTCCGAGATCGAGATCGAGGCACACAAGGATTGCGCATTCCAGACCGAAGTTACCGGCTATGAGCTTCTTGGCTCCGAGGTGCTTCTGTACTTCAACGTGGCAGGTTCCGGCATGACGGCAAAGGTGGATTCCAGAACGACCGCTCGCCTGGGCGACCGCATCCGCCTTGCGATCGACCCGGAGAAGATCCATGTATTTGACAAGGAGACCGAGTTGACAATCACCAACTAATTCGGTACAATTTAGGAAACAACAGCGAAAAGAAGGCTGTTGCAAAATGTCGCAGGACATTTTGTGACAGCCTTTTTTATGAGAGAAAGGAAGAACCGATGGTTTCAAATCATAAGATCCAGGCGGCGCTGGATGAGATCAAGGAGATTTCGCGGATCGACCTAGCGCTCTATTCGGATAAGGGAAAGCAGGTGACGGCGACCTTTTCTCCCGAGGAGGACATGGAGCAGGCTGTCATTTCCTTTGCGTCCTCCATGGCGGAGAGCCAGATGGTGTCCGGCTGCCACTTTTTTAAGATCATGGTGGATGGGGAGCTTGCCTACATTCTTTTGACGTACTCCACGACGGAGGACGCCTACATGGTGGGGCGGCTCGCCGTCTGTCAGATCCGGAATCTGGTCGCGGCGTACATGGAGCAGTTCGACCGCAACAATTTTATGCAGAATATCCTGCTCGGCAACATGCTGGTCGTGGACATGTACAACAGGGCGCAGAAGCTGCATGTGGAGCAGTGCGAGCGCGTCGTGTTCGTGATCGAGCTCGACGGCAGGAGGGACACGTCGGCGATGGAGCTGGTGAAAAATCTGTTTGCCACAAAGACGAAGGATTTTGTGACCGAGGTCGAGGAGCAGAGCATCGTGCTGGTCAAGGACACGCGGAATATGCAGAAGGACGAGGAGCTTGCAGAGCTCGCCGCCATGATCGTGGACAACATCCATACGGAGGTGATGGTTCGCGTGCGCGTCGGTTACGGGAACCGGGTCAGCACGCTGCCGGATATCACGAGATCCTATCAGGAGGCGAAAATGGCGCTGGAGGTCGGACGGATCTTTTACGCGGAGCGGGAGACGGTTGCCTATCGCTATCTCGGGATCGGCAGGCTGATCTACCAGATCCCGATGCCGCTCTGTGAAATGTTCATCCATGAAGTGTTTGGGGATGAGATCCCGGATGTGTTCGGGGAAGAGACGATGACGACGATCCAGAAATTTTTCGAGAACAATCTGAATATTTCGGAGACGGCGCGTCAGCTTTTCGTACACAGGAATACGCTCGTGTACCGTCTGGAGCGGCTGGAAAAGATCATCGGACTGGATATCCGAAAATTTGACGACGCGATGACATTTAAGATCGCAATGATGGTCATATCCCATATGAAGTATGTGACGGCGCAGGAGCAGTGATCTGTGAGCCTGCGTGAGTTCCTTCCCGGAATGCCGCGTTCTATGGCATTCCGGTTTTTTCTGTTTTCTGCGGGTCGTATTCTAAGATGTCGCCCGGCTGGCAGTCGAGCGCGTCGCAGATCGCATGGTTTGTCAATATGGTAAAAAATATGTACCGATGCGATGGATTTATGTGCATGTTGCCGTTACGAAAATTTACGAAACTTTCCGCGGTTAGACATATTGACAAGATAAAATACAGTAGAGTATAATATGATTGTTACTAATCACTACATAATCTGGAGAGGAGAAACTATGAGGTCAAAAACAGCAAAAAAAGTATTATCAGCGGTAGTGACCGTGGCGATGCTTGCCGGTTTGATGTGCGGCTGCGGAAGCTCAGGGGGGAGCGGAAGCTATCCGGAGAAGGGGATCAGCGTGATCTGTCCCTGGGCGGCAGGAGGCGGTACGGATGCATGTCTTCGTGCTTTTTGTGAGGCGATGGGCAAGGATCTCGGGGTGACACTGACGGTCGATAATCAGACAGGCGGCGGCGGCATCCTGGGGCATCAGGCGATCGCGGACGCGGAGCCGGACGGATATACGATCGGTATGATCACCTTTGAGCTGGCTACTTATGAAAAGCTCGGCACCAGCGAGCTTACATGGGAGGACTACGATCCGCTCTGCCGTGTGAACACGGACGCTGCTACGGTCACGGTCAATGCGGAGTGGGCGGCAGCGAACAATATCACGGATCTTGCTTCCTATATTGATTACTGCAAGGCACATCCGGGCGAGGTACAGATGGGCGGTTCCTCCAACGCGTCGGTATGGCATATCGCAGGCGGTTATCTGATGCAGGAGACCGGTATCGATATTCAGATGATCACGTATCAGGAGGGGGCAGCGACTGCAGTGCAGAATGCGGCTTCCGGTTTCATTCAGGGTGTGACGGTCTCCCTGGCGGAGGCGAGAAGCTTTATCGAATCCGGACATCTGATCTGCCTGGGCGTCATGGACGAGGAGCGCAACGCAAGCTTCCCGGACGTTCCGACCTGCAAGGAGCAGGGATATGACATCACCTACTTTACACAGCGCGGTATGGCGATCCCGAAGAATGTGGATCCGGAGATCAAGGCAAGACTTGAGGAGGCATGCGCAGCAGCGGCGGAGGATCCGGATTTCATTGAATTCATGAACAACAACGGACAGACGATCTCCTATATGAATTCTGAGGATTATACGGCATTCCTGCAGCAGAGCGCAGCGGATGTGGCAAGCGCTATGGATGCCCTTGGACTTTAGGAAAACATAAGGCAGCAAAAAGACAGCATCCGGACCGTCGGGTTCGGATGCTGTCTTAGGGGAAGGAGGCATTTACCATGAAGAAAACCCAGACGGTAGCGTTTGCAAATCTGATAGAATCTATTTTTTTTATCGCATTGGGAATCTGGGCATGGATCAAGACAGGAAGCTTTGAAGAGGTAAAAAATACCTATGTGCAGGCATCGACGTTCCCGCGGATCATGATTGCGGGTATGTTGATCTTTTCCGTTATCCTCTGTGTGCAGTCGATCTGGCGGCTTGCCACATGGAAAGAAGAAGATCAGGATTCCCTGGCGGGCAAAGCGGCGAGCATCAATGTCTTTAAAGAGAGACCGATCCAGGCGGCGTTTGTTGTGATCGTCCTCGCTGTGCTGTTCGTGGCGTTGTTTCAGATACTGGGCTATGTCATCTGTGCAGCGATTGTCTCGCTTGTCATTATGTTTTTGATCGGAAAGCGGAATTGGCTTCAGATGGTGCTGGTGTCCGTGATCGTGCCGCTGGCGATGTGGTTCGTTTTTTATAAGGTGTTGACGGTAAATATTCCGATGGGTCCGCTGTCATTTCTGACGGATCTGTTCGGGTGACGAGAAGGGGGTGCAGAGAAAATGGATTTTGGTTTACTTTTTGACAGCTATTTCGCTGTGTGGCTGAACCCTCAGGTTCTGTTCATGACGTTGCTGGGAGCCTGCGGCGGTGTTCTTTTGGGAGCTATTCCGGGAATGACGGCGACGATGGGCGTAGCGCTCCTGATCCCGTTTTCGTTCGGCATGGATCTGATCCCTTCCATCGGATTGCTTTTGGGGATTTATTGCGGCGGTATGTACGGCGGATCTATCTCGGCTATTCTGATCCATGCGCCCGGAACGCCTTCTGCGGCGGCAACGCTGCTGGACGGCTATCCGATGAGTCAGAAGGGAGAGGCGGGGCGCGCGCTTTCCGTTGCCATGTTCTCATCCTTCTGCGGCGGTGTGATCGGCGCGTTGGTCATGACCTTTTTATCCCCGCTCGTCGCGGACATGGCGATGAACTTCGGACCGGGTGAGATGTTCATGCTGGCAGTGTTCGGGTTGTCGGTCATCATAGCGATCTCGGGGAAATCCATTGTAAAGGGACTGATCAGCGCCTTTTTCGGAATGGCGCTCTGTACCGTGGGTCTGGATCCTACCAACGGCATTCCGCGGTTTATTTCATACAAGCAGACAGGACTTTTGGACGGATTCCAGTTTATCCCTACGCTGATCGGTCTGTTTGCCGTGGCGGAGGTCATCTCCGGTGTGGAGCGTATCATCAGCGGAGAGGAAAAGCAGGAAAAATCCAGTGAGAAGATTAAGAAGGTACTTCCGGATCTTTCCACGATCAAGAAGATCTGGCCGAACATCTTATCCGGCGGCTTGATCGGAACCTTTATCGGAGCCATTCCGGGAGCAGGCGGAGATATCGCTGTGTTTGTGTCCTATGGAGCAAGCAAATCGGCTAGCAAGCATCCGGAGCTTTACGGAACGGGGATCCCGAATGGGGTTGCGGCTACGGAGTCGGCAAACAACGGGTGCTCCGGCGGTGCGATGATCCCGCTGCTGTCGCTTGGCGTGCCGGGCGATTCCGTTACGGCGATCCTGCTGGGGGCGTTTATCATGAAGGGCATCACGCCCGGACCGATGATGTACATATCGGAGTTGCCGACGGTCTATAAAGTGTTTGCCGCCCTGATGCTGGCGAACCTGTGTATGTTGATCGTAGGGTGCTGCGGCGTGAGGTTTTTCGCAAAGATCGTATCGGTCGAGAAGAAGCTTCTCTATCCGATCATCCTTGTGATCTCGCTGCTCGGGGCATACTCCATCAATAAGAATGTCTTTGATGTGGGTGTGTGTGTGGCATTTGGTGTGATCGGATGGTTGATGAACAAGTATGAGTTCCCGCTTTCTCCGATCCTTCTCGCCCTGATCCTTGGACCGATGTGCGAGAAGAATTTCGTGCGGTTTATGAACATTCAGCAGGGAAATTTTATGGCAATCTTCCAGTCGCCGATTGCGGTCGTGTTTATGGCGATCGCTGTCGCGGTCATTATCTTCTCTGTCTTTAACCAGAGAAAGATCAATAAGCGGATGGCGGGCGCGTCGGCATCTGACGAATAACGCTCGGTCATGCCGATGCAGTGGGCTCTCCTTTACTACTGTAAAGGAGAGTCCTTTTTCTGCGGGTCGTATTCTAAGATGTCGCCCGGCTGGCAGTCGAGCGCGTCGCAGATCGCCTCCAGGGTGGAGAAGCGGATCGCGCTGATCTTCCCGGTTTTTATCTTAGACAGGTTGACGTTCGATACGCCGACTTTTTTCGACAGCTCCTTCAGGCTGATCTTCCGGTCTGCCATGACGCGGTCAAGGCGAAGTATGATCTTTCCCATAATCACATCCCTCCTTTATAAGGTCTCGTCCGATTCGCGCTGCAGTTCTTCTCCGTAGCGGAACACATAGGAGAGCAGGAACAGGATGGCGGCGGTCAGCAGAAAGTCGGCGTCAAAGGAATACTGATAGGTGATGTCCACGGCAAGCCCCGAGTTGAGCAGCGAGGAAAGATCGTACTGTGATGTCAAAAGGGCGCCGAGGACGTTGTCGCAGAGCTGCTCGATCACGCCGCCTGCCACGGTCAGCCATGCAAGCCTTCGGATCGTGCCGGAGACACCCGTCTCAAAGGGGCGTCCTTCTTTCATCGGCAGGAGGATCCGGCGCACCAGACGCAGCCCGTACCAGAGCAGGGCGGTCATAAGCACGGCGGAGAAAACGGAGATCGCGGCGGATGCGAAGAACGGCGCGTCTGCCGTAAGCCGGACGTCGTCCGTGAAGGAGATGATCAGCCCGTCCAGCGAGTATTTGACAGGGGCGGTCGCATTCTGCCGGATCGCGTCCTCGATCGCGCCGTGAAAGAGCAGGATCAGGATGCCGCCCAGCGCTGCGATGCCGCCGCACACGGCGGCGAGCGCCTGAAGGATCAGCAGGATGCGGTCGATGATCTGTGAGGTGCGGATCAGTTTGGATGTTTCGTTTGATGGGTTCATAGAGATACCTCCATTCGTTAAAAATAAAAAAGTTAATGTTTATCGTTAAATGCATCATACACGAGAAAAACGGACTTGTCAAGTGAAAATTAATGTTTTTCGATAATTTTTTTATGAAATGCGTTTTGGAACAGGGAACAAAAAGAAATGGAAGGGTGGAGGGGAATGTGATATAATGAGGAAGTATCACACAAGGAAAGCAGTAAAGAAAGGGGTACAGAAGCATGGAGCTGAGATCGCTGGCGAGGAGTGACGAGAGGATTTTCTGGGAGGGCAGACCGAAGGAGGGCGTGACGGTCCTGGAGGCCGTTTTTAATCCGCTGCTGCCGATCGCCGTGTTCTGGGCGGCGTTCGATCTGCTTTTGATGGGACCGAATATGCTGGGCGGGATCGCGCAGGGAGATGCGACGGCGTTTCCGTTGTTTTTGTTTTTCCTGCTGCACATGATGCCCGTGTGGATCTATCTGGGAGGCGTGATCTTTGCGGGTCTGAGATGGAAAAATACGCATTTTATGATCACGGAGCGGGGCATGTATGTCAGCGGCGGCATTTTTTCGTTTCACTATGAGATGAAGCCGTGGGTGGATATCTCGCATGTCCGTATGCATCAGGGCATTTTTGATCGGATGTTCGGCGTCGGGGACGTGATCTCGGTCTGCGGTCACACGGATGCTCACGGCGGGCAGGGGATGAAGATCTATAACATTCCCGATTATGTCGAGGTGTTCCGCCTGGTGAACGACCTGCAGAGGGATATTTATTCCGATACGATGTACCCCAACGATCTCAGACCGGAGACGAACGGCGGTTATCGGACCAGATACACGAGACGGTAAAGGAAACGCCGCGGCGGATGGGCGCGCAGCCAATAAACCTGTGAGAGATCATGGTTTATTGGCTTTTTTGCGCGAAGAGCGCGTGCGTTTTGCCAAAAGCTGCGCTTGCGGCGTTCTTGACTTTTGGAAAGCGGCGATTTATGGTAATGAAAGAACTTGGATCGACCGCGGAGGACAGTTTCATGGCGCAGAATCACACATCGAACAGCGTCTGCTTCAAAAGAACACGAAAAAAGCTCCTCAACCTCTTCTGGGGCGCGCTTTTTCTTTTTGCGGCGCTGGCGCTGCTGGCGTATGCAGCCTCCTGCCGGATTTCCGACCGATCCTTCCGGGAGGCGGGGGATTGGATCCCAGCTGTTTTTGCTATCGTTCTTGGACTTGCCGCCCTGGCAGCGGGGGTGTATGAAACGTATACCTCGATCAGAGATGCGTTCTTTCCGGCGAAGAGCAGGCTGGCAAGGTCCATCCGTTCCCAGCTTCCCTATCCGGAGGAAGCGCCTCCTGTGAAGGAGCTGTTTGCCATGGTTGACAGGGATATCCTGGAAAACGGTGTCTGGTTTGACCGGGTGGCTGTCGGAAAGGAGTGGATCCTGGGCGACGACGTTACCTACATCCCCAGGATCCGGGCGGTATTCGGACGGGACGAGATTCAGCGCCGCCGGGTCAACGGCAGGATGATCCACGGAGAGGTGATCCGGATCTATCTCATAGACGACAGGAAACAGGTCCAGGCAACAGGTCTTAGAAATCCCAACGAACTGAAGCAGCTGCTGGAATGCCTGCGTCTGCGGGCGCCCGACGCCCTCTTTCTCCCTTATGACCAATATCTGGACTACGCGGCAAAATCCCGGGAAGAATGGGAGACGATCGATCGGGAGTATCGGATCAGGAACGCCCGCCGGGGGATGAGCGCTCCCGCGCCGGAGACCGAGGAAGAACAGAACATGGTGTTCACCCGACCGGACGGGACAGATACCTCCCGGGTCACAGAAGACATGGTGCGCTCGACGCTTGGCAACGCCATTCGTTCGGACGACGAGGTACTTTTCACCCTGGCTCCCACGGTCCCCTATGAGGTCGGCGGCGTCAGGCTGTCCTTTCTCCAGTGCGCTGTGCTGGGCGTGGACGATCCGGACTTTGACGAGGAAGACCTCCGGGATGAGGCGGAGATCTATCTGATCGCCGGCGTCAGGCCGGAACCCGGCTGCCCGCCGGAGACAGCCTTTGTGCTGGAATGCGTCTATGACGAGGCGGAACAGATCCTGCTGGATTGGTTCCACGGACGTGTCCCGGACGTGTCGGGCTGGCTGCCGGTCAACATCCGTTCCTGGGAGCCGCCTCAGAGGAAACCCGACCAGCCGCCGGGGCTTGCTCTGGAGTCCGCATCCGGCGTATTTCAGTCCCACGAGAGCTTCGGACGGGAGGATGTGGAGGCGGCTGCCGAGGGGCTGCGGGATGGGAACTATCGACGGGTGGAGCTGACCCTGCCCGGCGGCTACCTTCTCTTCCGGGTCGAACCCGGCGACAAGACGGACGGTCGTTGTACGGTCACTGCAACCAACGACGAGGATGGGAGTCTTCGATTTTATACCTTAAAGTGCCCGGAGCGGCGTGCCGCCGGATGGCTTCTGGAATATTACGACGGCAGGTTCCGTCCGTCAAAGCCGGAGTGGAAGGATATCACAAGAAAAATCGTGAAGCAGATCAACAGATAGGAGTGGAAACATGGGTAAAATTTTCAGCGATGAGGTGGAACAAGGTCTGAGATATGTCTGTTATGAGGAGCGGCTCGGAAAGGGTCAGGAGGGCATGACCTTGCTGGAGAAGGCAAGCGCGGCGGGGGACGGAGACGCCAGCTGCGTATTGGCGCGGTGCTACTGGGGCGGGCAGTACATATGGGCAGGTCACGGTTTCCCCGTGGACAACAAACGGGGCGAGAGTCTTATGCGTCTTTCGGTCAGGCAGGGCAGCGCCCTGGGCGTGCTGTGCGCTCTGCGGTCAGGGCTGCTGACGCCGACGCTTGAGAAAAACATGCCGTTTGCAAGTCTGGAGGACGCCTTCCGTGCCGTGCTGGAAAAGGCCGAGGCGGGGGACGCTTTCAGCCAGTACACAGTGGGCAATGTGTATTTCTGGTGGGATTTTGTCCGCGTCTTCGGCAAGGGGCGGGACGCCTTCCCCAGCCAGGAGGCGTACAACGAGTATCTGAAGGAGAACATCCTTCAGTGCGAGCCCTGGTTCCGGCGTGCTTTTGAGGGCGGGATGTGGCTGGCGGGAAACAACCTGCGCAATTTTTATCTGGAGGGCGAGAAAAACCTGATCCCGCCCCGCCCGGAGTTGGCGGAGGGCATTTTCCGGCATGGCGCGGAGCTCGGCTATCCGGTCCACCAGCGCTTTTTGGCGGAGCATCTGGAAAAGGACGGGGATCAGGAAGGAGCTTTCCGGTGGTTTCGGATCTCCTCCGAAAACGGCGAGAAGGGTTCCTGGTTCGACCTGGGCAAGCGCTACGAGTTGGGGAAGGGCACGGAGAAGAACATTCCCAAAGCCGTGGAGTGGTACGAGAAATCCATTGCCGACGGCATGGACATCCCCGTGTGCAACCGTCTGGGCTGCCTTCTCTACGAGGGAACCGACGGGCTGGAGAAGGACTACGGCAGAGCTTTTCAGCTTGTCAGCTACGCATACGATCACGGCAACTTCTGGGGAGCGGACTGCCTGGGCAGGATGTACTTCTACGGGCGCGGCACGCAGCAGGATTACGTGAAAGCCAGGGAAGTCCTGGAGAAGGTGGATTACAACAACAAGGAGGTGCGCTACTGCCTGGGGTGCATCTACGCGCAGGGGCTCGGCGTAGCGCAGGATATCCCAAGGGGAGTGGAATATCTGCAAAAGGCCGGCGACTACGCCCCGGCGAAGGAGGAGCTGTTGAAATACAAAAAGACGATTTTCGGAAAATGGGTGAAGCGATGAAGGCAAAGGAATTTACGGAGAACTGGACGGGGGAACCGTTGATCTGTTACGACGAGACCGCTTTAAGGGCAAACGGGCTGCGGGACGGAGACATTGCCGTCCTGTCAAAGTACGGACTGCCGGAGAGCGCGGCGCCCTATCTGAACTTTGAAGAGATGGATGCGCAGGATATCGGGTACGTTGAGGCGGGATATTACTACCTGGGGTATACCGGAGACGGCGACTGGATCGGGATCCATACCGACAGCGGCAAGATCCTTGTGATCGCTCAGGATCCGGATGAGTATAGCGATGATGACTTTTCGGACGACGATGGGCAGGAAGAAAACGAGGAAGACGGAGCAGGACAAGAGGATGAAGCCTGCGAGGATTATGACTATGTGGGTTTTACCTTGATGAATACTTCGCTGGAAGCCTTGTATGAATGTATGCTCCGGTATGGCGGGTTTCTTCAAAAAAGACTGCCCGAAGGCACCGGGGAATACATCGAACAGGTGGAACTCCTGAGGGAAAAGCTCAGGGAGGCAGATCCGGAAGCCATGCAGAGGGAAGACTGCTTTTGGAATGAAGAGATCAGGAAGCTGCTAAAATGCTAAGCCGGATCGGAAAGGAGAACGAATGGATGAGGACGACGTATCAGAATCGGATCCGAAAAAGAAACAGGCGCATACGGTCTGCGCTGGCGGTCCTGCTGGCGGTCCTTTCCCTGACCGCCTGTGGGAACCGGTCAACCCCGGAAGAACGGGTTTTGTCCGTCTTTGAGGAGCAGAAAGATACGATCTGCGAAATGATCCGGGAGTATGGTCTGGGCGATGCGGTCCAGTGGCACGAGCTGGGAGAGGAGCTGGATGGCGTGCTGCGTGTCCATAATATGGCTGTTCCCGGCTATGACGATGGCGTCCTGCAGTTTCTCTGTATCGCGGAGGGAATCGCACCTGCCGGCTTTGAGGCGGGATTTTACTATTCGCCCGACGATGAACCGATCCTGATCGGATGGGGGCTGTCGCCGGAGCCGGCGGAGCTGACAGAGGACGGGGAGGGGTATTCGTGGACGGACGGAACCGACAACAGCTATTATACAGAACGCATCTGCGAGCATTTTTATTATTATCAGGAAGTCAATTGAAGTCATGACGGATCCGACCGTTGCCGTCACAAGGTTCCTTACATCCTGGAATGAGATCGCCGCGCTGTACATATAGTAAAGAGACAGCATGATCCCGGGGCGGTATCGGATGCAGAATGAAAAGATCGAGAACCTGTTGAACCTTGCGCTGGACGCGACGGAGCGGGAGCGCGAGAAGTCCCTTGAGCTGGATGTGGGGTATGACCGCGCGGCGCGCACCTGGGAGGTCATCGTCAGATCCGGCGGCGATGCAGAAAGGCTGCAAACGCTTTTTGCGGAACGGTTTCCGGGGCAGGCAGGGGAGATCCTGGTGACGAACCTGCGCAACGGGTATGCGATCCTGCGTCTGCCGGAATCGCTTGTGGAGCAGGTCGCCGCGCTGCCGGAGATCGAATACATGGAAAAGCCCAAACGTCTGTTTTTCGCCGTGGACCGCGGAATACGGGCGTCCTGTATCACGCAGCTGCAGAGCACGTCGGGAGGCGCGGGGACCGAGGGCACACTGAGCGGCTCTGACGTTTTGATCGGGATCATCGATTCCGGCGTGGATTACAGTCATCCCGATTTCCGCAATGCGGACGGGACGACGCGCATTCTTGCGCTCTGGGATCAGACGATCGCGGCGGGGAGCGTGCCGGATGTGCGTGGGGGAGAGACGGAGGCGGTATTGGGAGCGCCCGAGGGGTATCGTCTTGGGACGGAGTTTTCCGGGGAGATCCTCGATCTTGCCCTTGCGCAGCCGACGGAACGGGAGCGCTATGAGGTCTGTCCGAGCAGGGACCTTTCCGGTCACGGGACGCATGTCGCAGGTATCGCCGCGGGGAACGGAAGGGCGTCTGCGGGCAGATACCGGGGCGTGGCATATCAGAGCGGGCTGGTCGTGGTAAAGCTTGGAAATCCGCAGGAGGGAGGCTTTCCGCGCACGACAGAGCTGATGCAGGCGGTAGATTACTGTCTGGGCGTGGCAGAGAGGGCGGGGAAGCCGATCGCCTTGAATCTCAGCTTTGGCAACAGCTATGGAAGCCATTCCGGCACCTCTCTGATCGAGACGTTTTTAAATGATATGTCAAGCCGTCAGCGCAGTGCGATCGTTGTGGGGAGCGGCAACGAGGGGGCGGCGGCAGGGCACACTTCGGGACGGCTGGACAGCGGGCAGACGGCGGACATTCCGTTTGCGGTCAGCCCGTACGAGACGGCGTTTGGTCTGCAGATCTGGAAGTCCTATGTGGATGAGATGGCAGTGTCCGTTGTGCATCCGGACGGGACCGTGGCAGGACCGATCCTGCCGATCCAGGGACCGCAGCGGTTTTCTATGGGTCGGACGGAGATCCTGCTCTACTATGGGGAACCAAGTCCCTACAGCCCCTATCAGGAGATCTATCTGGATTTCCTTCCCGTGCGGGAATATCTCGACAACGGTACGTGGAACATCCGGCTGACGGCACAGACCGTAGTGACAGGGGCGTTCGATCTGTGGCTCCCGTCGGGCGGCGTATTGAACAGCGGAACAGGCTTTCTTTTTCCCGTGGAGGAGACGACGCTCACGATCCCGTCCACGGCGGCAAAGGTCATCACGGTGGGAGCGTACGATGCGCGCACCAACCAGCCGGCAGCATTTTCCGGGCGCGGCTATACCAGGGAGACGGATCAGGTCAAGCCGGATCTGGTCGCGCCCGGCGTGGATATCGTCTCCTGTGCGCCCGGCGGCGGCTATACCTCGCGCACGGGGACCTCGATGGCGACGCCGTTCGTGACGGGAGGAGCGGCGCTTTTGATGGAGTGGGGCATCGTGCGCGGGAACGACCGGTATCTGTACGGAGAAAAATTAAAAGCGTATCTGCTCCGAGGAGCGAACCGGACGCGCATTCCCGCACGCGGGGGCGCGGAGGGGACGGGATATCCCGACCCGCAGCTCGGTTACGGTACGCTGTGCGTTGCCGCAAGTATTCCCAAGTGATCTCGGATCTCTGCCATAGGGGGAGAGATCTGTTTTTTCACTG
>CANRBT010000029.1 GCA_947628935.1 uncultured Roseburia sp.
CGGATAAGCCCGAATCCGGATGCGCTGTCTTCCAAATACCGCATCAGCGTCCGAAGCCCGTCCAGCGGCACACAGAATTTTGGATCGCGCGAAAGGCACGCCCGCCATGTCTCCTCCAGATCGAACCACTCCACAGCCTCCACCTCCTCCGTCTGCAGCCGGAGGCTGTCGATCTCTACCGGCTGACGATACACATAGACAAACGCGATCTCATTATCCCGAAACAATGCTCCGTGAAATTCCTTTTCATACCGGATCGCAAACGTTCCGGCAAATGACAGCTCCGCCTCCCCTGCCCGGATGCCAAGCTCCTCTTCCAGCTCCCGCAGCGCGGAATCAAGCGGCTCGTCTCCCGCCCGGATATGACCGGCGGAGGAGGTGTCGAATCTGCCGGGAAACGAATCCTTATCCGCAGCGCGCTTCTGGAGTAAGATCTGCGTTCTTCCGCCCTCCTCCCGCACGACCCAGATGTGCGCCGTGCGGTGCCGGATGCCGTCGCGATGCGCCACACTGCGCTCCACAGTCTCTCCCATCGGTATTCCGTTTTCGTCTACGATATCAAACCGTTCCATACTCGATCTCCATCATGGTAAGCCCATGCGCGGGAGCCGTAGGTCCCGCAGCCAGACGTTCCCGCGCCTCCAGGATCTCCGGCATCTGCTCCGGCAAAAGCTGCCCGCCTCCGACCTGAATCAACGTTCCTGCAATGATGCGTACCATATTGTACAAAAAACCGTTTCCCGTCACACGGATCGTGATGACGTCCCCCGTCCGCTCCACGTCACAGGCATAGAGCGTCCGCACAGTCGACCTCACCTGAGCGCCGACCGCACAGAAGCTTTTAAAATCGTGCTCCCCCACCAGATACGACGACGCCTGCCGCATCCGCTCCACATCGAGCGGATAATGATAAAAATAGGTATCCAGCCTCCTTGTCGGCATGCGAAACGTCCTGTTCAATATGCGGTATTCATATGTCTTCCTGCTCTTCTGATAACGGGGATGCCAGTCCCTTGGCACCTCGCAGGAGCCCTGCACCACGATATCCGCCGGCAGGCTCCGGTTGACTGCGAAGGCGATCTTGTCCGCCGGCATCTTCGTATCTGTGTCAAACACAGCCACATTGCCAAGCGAATGCACGCCGGCATCTGTGCGGCTCGCCCCCGTCACGGCGATCTCCTCTCCCAGGAGCCGGGAGAGCTCACGGTTCAGGACCTCCTCGATCGTAATGCCGTTGGGCTGTATCTGCCACCCGTTATAATTTGTCCCGTCATATGCCACTGTCAGCTTGATCCGTTTCACCTGCGCATCTCCTCCTGCTTTCTCCGTGCGTCCTCTGTCACTGCGGCCACGGCAGCAGTATACGGCACGCGATGACGACCGCCAGATATCCCAGCAGAAGCAGATAGGCAGCGCCGTCACGACCCGCATAACGCAGCGGCTTCATCTTGGTACGCCCCCGCCCTCCCTGATAGCAGCGCGCCTCCATCGCCATCGCAAGGTCGTCAGCCCGACGAAATGCCGAGATAAACAGCGGCACCAAAAGCGGGATCATATTCTTCACCCGCCGCAGGAGATTTCCGCTCTCAAAATCCGCTCCACGCGCCATTTGCGCCTTCATGATCTTGTCTGTCTCCTCGATCAAAATCGGAATGAACCGCAGCGCGATCGACATCATCATCGCGATCGCATGCACAGGCACGCCGACCTTTGAGAGCGGCATCAGCGCCTTTTCCATCCCGTCGGTCAGCTGGTTCGGTGTCGTCGTCAGCGTCATGATGGACGTCCCGAGGATCAAAAAGGTAAGACGGATCGCCATCATGACCGCGTTTGTCAGTCCTTCCTCTGTAACGGAGATCTTCCAGACAGAGACCAGCGGCTCGCCCGGAGTCAAAAACAGATTGAACACAGCCGTGATCAGCAGCAGGACCATGATCGCCTTCAGCCCTCTCACCATGAACCGGAACGGCACCTTCGAGACCCTGATCACACAAAAGAGGAACAGCGTGGCGACCCCGAGCGCCACAACGCCTCGCATGACAAACAGCGATACAATATAAATCATCGTGCCGAACAGTTTGACACGCGGATCCAGCTTATGGACAATGGAATCCGCCGGATAATACTGACCCAATGTGATATCTCTCAACATAAAAGCGTTTCCTCCGTGTTAGTCCTTTCCCGGAACGTGGATATCCCGGCGCGCCGCCACAAGCCCGGTCAACGCCTCCATCAAGCTCGCACGCGCCTCCTCCACGGTCGTCGCTTCCGTATCTACAGAAAGCCCCCGCTCGACAAGCTCGTGCATCAGGTAGGTGACCTGCGGCGCCGCAAGCCCTACTGCTTCCAATTCCTTATAATGCGCAAATACCTGCTTGGGCGTCCCGTCCAGCATGACCTGTCCCTGGTTCATCACGATAATGCGCTGGACGTACTTTGCCACATCCTCCATACTGTGTGACACCAAAAGCACTGTCATGCCCCGCTCCCTGTGCATCCGCGCCACGAGATCCAGAATCTCGTCCCGCCCCGCAGGATCCAGACCCGCCGTCGGTTCATCCAGGATCAGCACCTCCGGCTTCATTGCCAGTACACCAGCGATCGCCACGCGCCGTTTCTGTCCGCCGGAAAGGTCGAACGGCGACTGGTAGTAGAGCTCCTCCGGAAGCCCCACGCTCCGCAGAGCTTCAAATGCCCGAAGCCCCGCCTCGTCCTTGGAAAGCCCCTGATTTTTCGGTCCGAAGCACACATCGTCAAAGATCGTCGTCTCGAACAGCTGATGCTCCGGGTACTGGAACACCAGCCCCACGCGGTTGCGCAGCTCCCTCAGATCGAAATCCTCGTCATAGATGTCCTTCCCGTGAAAATAGATATGTCCCGAGGTTGCCCGCATCAGTCCGTTCAAATGCTGGATGAGCGTGGATTTCCCGGAACCGGTATGTCCGATGATCCCGATGAACTGTCCGTCCAGGATCTCGAGACTGACATCCCGCAGCGCCTGGATCTGATATGCCGTGTCCGGACTGTATATATGATTGACTTTATCCAATATGATCGACATGCTTTCCCTCATTCCGCAAAGCCCTCTCTCCGTCTGCCATCCCCGTCACATGGCGGCACGCATGATCGCATCCACCAATTCCTCCCTGCGCAGCACGCCGAGCGGGATATCCAGCCCTGCCTGGCGAAGCATATCCGCAAGGATCGTCACCTGCGGAACATCCAGACGGTACTCCTTGAGCTTTCCGACCTGTGAAAAAATCTCCCGGGGCGTCCCCTGCATCACAATCTTTCCCTGATCCATTACAAACACACGGTCCGCGTCCACGACCTCCTCCATGTAATGTGTGATCAGAACGATCGTCACTCCCTTTTCCCGGTTCAGCTCGTGCGCCGTGCGAATGACATCCCTCCGCCCGTTGGGATCCAGCATGGCGGTCGGCTCGTCCAATACAATACATTTCGGCTGCATCGCCATCACGCCGGCGATCGCCACACGCTGTTTCTGTCCGCCGGAAAGCTTGTTGGGCGAGTGATGCCGGTACTTTAGCATTCCCACAGCCCTAAGGCTCTCCTCGACACGCTGCCAGATTTCCTCCGTCGGCACGCCAATGTTCTCCGGTCCGAAGCCGACATCCTCCTCCACAACACTCGCAATGATCTGGTTGTCCGGGTTCTGGAACACCATGCCCGCCGTCTGCCGCACGTCATAGACATTCTCCTCCAGAGAGACATCCTTTCCGTCCACCCAAAGCGATCCCTCCCCCGGAGTCAGGAGCGCATTGATATGTTTTGCAAGCGTAGATTTGCCGGATCCGTTATGCCCCAGGATGGCGATAAATTCTCCCGGTCTTACATGAAGATCCACATGATCGAGCGCCGTGGAAATTGCCTCTACATTGCCCTCCTCATCCCGGCGGATATACTCATATACCAATTGCTCTGCCCTGATCATTTCCATCACAATCTCCTCACGCTACCATTTCAGGCGGTGCAGCTCCCCCGTCAGCTTCATACCTGCAAACGAATCCTGCCGCAGCGCCTCGTACAGCACGATTGCCGCCGCATTGAACAGATTCAGGGAGCGCGTTTCCCCGATCATGGGAATACGCACACAGTTTTCTTCATTCTCTTTGAGCAGCTCCTCCGGAATGCCTGCGCTCTCCTTGCCAAACAACAGATAGGAGTCCGGCTCATAGTGTACCTCCGTATAGATCTGTCTTGCCTTCGTGGTCGCCATGTAGATCTTCGCACCCGGATGCTTCTCACAAAAGTCCGCCCAGTTCACATACGTAGTGACATCCAATTCCCGCCAATAGTCCATACCCGACCGCCGGATGGACTTTTCGTCCAGTCGAAAGCCCAACGGCTCGATCAGATGAAGACCGGCGCCTGTCGCCACACAGGTACGTCCGATATTTCCGGTATTTGCCGGGATCTCCGGCTCATACAATACAACGTTGAACCTTGCCATGTCCGCGCTTCTCTCACTTTCTCAGCTCTTTGACGAATGCCTCCAGGCGGTCCATTGCTTTTTTCAGACTTTCCAGCGAATATGCATATGAAATGCGCAGAAAGCCCTCTCCGCAGTCGCCAAACGCAGTGCCCGGCACGACCGCCAGCTTCTGTGCCTTCAAAAGCTGCGTGGCAAACTCCTCCGACGTCATGCCAAACTCTTTGATGCAGGGGAACACATAAAACGCCCCGAACGGCTCAAAGCAGGAAAGCCCCATCTCCTTGAAGCGATGCATCAGGTATCGTCTTCTTCCGTCATATTCCGCGCGCATCGCCGCCACGTCCTCATCCCCGTCGCGCAGCGCTGCCACAGCCGCATACTGGCTTGTCGTCGGCGCACACATGATCGCATACTGATGGATCTTGAGCATCTGCGTGATGATCCGCTCCGGTCCGCACACATAGCCGAGCCTCCATCCCGTCATCGCATGAGATTTGGAAAAGCCGTTGATGACGAGCGTGCGCTCCCACATGCCCGGCAGGGATGCGATCGACACATGCCCGTCCAGATAGGTCAGCTCGGAATAAATTTCATCGCTGATCACGAACAGATCGTGCTCGATAATAACCTTCACGATTTTTTCCAGATCGGAACGCTCCATGACCGCCCCGGTCGGATTGTTCGGGTACGGAAGCACCAAAAGCTTCGTGCGCGGAGTCACCGCCGTCTCGATCTCCTCCGCAGTCAGGCGGAACTGATTCTTCTCCTGCAGTTCGATCACGACCGGCGTACCGCCTGCGAGCACGGCACACGGCAGATACGACACATAGCTCGGCTGCGGGATCAAAACCTCGTCGCCCGGATCGAGCATGGCGCGCATCGCGATATCGATCGCCTCGCTGCCGCCCACCGTCACCATGATCTGATCCCTGTGGTCATAGGCGAGTCCGTAACGGCGCTCCTGAAATCTCTGTATCTCGATCTTCAGCTCCTTGAGACCGGCATTGGAGGTGTAATGCGTCCGTCCCTTTTCCAGGGAATAGATGCCCTCGTCGCGGATATGCCACGGCGTGTCAAAATCCGGCTCTCCTACTCCCAAAGAGATCGCGTCCTTCATCTCGCTCACAATATCAAAAAATTTTCGGATGCCGGAAGGCTGGATCGTCACAATTGTCTTATTTAACGGGTCTCTCATGGTATCATCTGTATCCTTTCATCTTTCCTCTGCTCTGCGATCACAGTCCCGTGATCCTTGTATTTTTTCAGAATGAAATTCGTCTTGGTGCTGAGCACTGTGTCGAGCGTGGAAAGCTTGTCGGACACGAACTGTGACACCTCACGCAGCGTCTTCCCCTCAATCGTCACCATCAGATCAAAGCCGCCCGAGATCAGATAGACGGAGGTGACTTCCGGATAGTTGTAGATGCGCTCCGCCACCTTGTCAAAGCCCATGCCGCGCTGCGGCGTCACGCGCACCTCGATCATGGCTGTCACCTTCTCGAGACCAACCTTATCCCAGTCGATGATCGTATGGTAGCCGCAGATCACGTGCTCCTCCTCCATCTTCTCCAGCTCCCGGACGACTGCCGCCTCGTCCACGCCCAAAACGATCGCCAGCTCCCTGACATCGATCCGGCTGTTCTTTTCAATAAAGGTCAATAATTTCTCCCGCATACGATTTTCCTCCTCCACTCAGACTTTGTACAGCTCATCTGTCTTTGGCGGCTCCAGGAACCTCCGCTCCCCGCCATTGTACAACACGCGATCCCTTCCGTCCACCGCTTTTCCGATCACGGCGGCGGGAATGCCGTTCTTTTCCAGCTCCCGCACCAGAAGGTTTCCGTCCCGCGACGCCATCAGCATGCTTCCGCTCGAGATCAACAGATACGGGTTGATGCCAAAAAATTCACAGATCTCCACGGTCTCCTGACGGACGGGGATCTTTTTCAGGTCGATCTCCAATCCGATTCCCGACGCCTCCGCCATCTCCCAGAGCGCACCGAAAATGCCGCCCTCCGTGACATCGTGCATCGCGCCCACACCGCACCGGACCGCGATCCTCGCCTCCGGCAGCACGGAGAGATACCGGTCCAGCTCCTGCGCCTCCCTGACAAAGGAGGCGGGAAACCGCCCGCAGAGCTCCTCCTCCTTCTCCTTTGCCAGGATCGACGTCCCCTCGATGCCGATCCACTTCGTGACGACCAGATCCATCCCGCTGCGCGCACCGCCGGTAGAGACGAGCCCTCCCTCTTTGACCTTCCCGACGCCGCATACCGTGATGACCGGACGGTTTACTACCGCCGTCACCTCCGTATGCCCGCCCATGACCTGAACGCCCTCTCTCTCACAGGCAGTCTCGACCTGTGCCATCATCTCCCGCAGCTCCGGCTCCTCCACGGACTGTGGCAGGAGAACGGTCAAAAGAACGCCGACCGGCTCTGCCCCGGCGCTCGCCAGATCGTTCACCGTCACCTGGACGGCAAGCGTCCCGATGTCCTGCGCCGTTCCCGTGATCGGGTCTGTGGACATCACCAGCACCTCATCCGGCGCCAGCTTCACAGCCGCACAGTCCTCCCCGACTCCCGCGCCGAGAAGAACCTCCGGTCTCCTTGTATGGATCTGCCGGAACACGGATCGCTTCATCACATTCTCCGGCACTTTTCCGATCTTCATCGCAATGCCCCCCCCATGTCGCTTAAGGCTGTCTCTTTGCGAGGCAGCCTTAATGGTTTCAAATAATATCTTTTATTGTCCCCCTGTGATCTGGCTGGGATCTACATTTCCCACGATCGCCTGCTCCTCCGGGGAGGGCGCTGGCGGCTGGCTCATGATCGCCATCGCGCTCGCCGTATACGGCGCGACCGCGTTGTAGATCGTCGCCTCGTCCCCCGTCGCGAGCGCCGCGCCGATCACTGCCGACGCATTCGCATCCGCCGATGCCGTTCCGACATGCACGATCTTGGGAGAAGCCCGATAGGTGCTCTGGTTAAAGACCTCACGGCTCTGCTCCACGCCGCCCACAGTAACGATCTTCCATAGCCTTGCCGTATAACCGATATGCTTTCCCTGTGCCGTCGCAATATAGCCGACGGGCTGTCCGGTCGCTACAAACTGCGTTCCCGGATCCTGCTGTGACGTGACCTCGCTCACATAGCTGACCTTGCGGTCCGCCGGACGCGTCTCGTGTCCGTAGATGTTAAAGCAGACGTTCTTGCCTTCCGTATATCCCTCAATGTAGATCGGCAGCTCCTGGTTGTTGACAAAGCGGAGATCCTTGTAATCCCCCGCGATCGCCGCATCCATAGACGGATCCACATAGGTGACGATCATGGAGTGGTTCGACCGCTCCGTGATCTCCAGCTCCGCCAGAATCGCGGCGTTGTACAGAGTCGTGGACACCTGGCACACACCGCCGCCGTAGGACTCCACCGTCTGTCCGTTCTCATAGGAACCCGCCAGCTTATAGCCGTTCGCGGCATCCAACGGATGAATCGCCTCATACACGGAAAACTCCTCCCCGGGATAGAGCACCGTCCCGTCAATGAATCCCGTCGCCACAGCAATATTGGTGCAGCGGTTCGCGCCCGAGTCGCTGTAATTCGTCTTATAGGTTCCCAGAACATCCGTGATCTGAGAAAGCTCTTCCTCGCTTCCGCGCGGCTCCACAACATCCGCCATCAGCTCGATCTCTGCGGACGTTCCATCCCATGTATGCGCGATATAATCCTCGATCACCTGAACGGATCCATCCACATCGACCGCGATGCCCTCCGCACCGGGGATGATACGAAACTTCCCGTCTTCGCGCACCAGACCGCTGTCCACAGCATCCTGATCCAGCTCCTCCGCCTTCTCCGTAAGGATTCCGGTCACTGCTGCATGGTCGATGTCCAGCCGCATCTCAATGACCTTCGTGCCGTTCTCGAGTTCTCTCTTATCCTTGTAGCGCTGGATCAGATTTCCCCGCCGGCCGACATCCATCGCCTCCTGCACGACATGCATATCCGTAAAGTCGATACCCAGATCCCTCGCCGTGACCGAGACGCTCCGGTTTCCTGCAGATAACGTCATCTGCGCATTTCCGGCAGACTCCACATAGGTCTCGACTGCCGCGACAGCCTCCTCCTGCGTCATCCCTCCGACATCGATCGAGCCGATATATACGCCCTTTGCAATCGTATCAGCATCTTCCGCCCTCGTCTGCGCAGGCGTTGCCAGCAGCCCGCACGCTGCCGCAATCCCAACCATCAGACATGTGATAGCTCTCTTTTTCATATTATCCCTCTGCTTCCCCATAATCCTATCAGCCAAACGCTCCATGCGTCCATTATGCACTCTTGCACCCTGATTTTCAAGATGCAGAACCACGAATTATATTTGACTCCCTTCGCATTTTTTAGTATATTTTACATGAGTGCGGCAAGGATCGTCGTCAGCAGCATCGCCGCCACTATGACAATGACGACCGCAGCCACAAGCTTGTTATGTTTCTTTTTTCCAAAATTGTACATGATCATTCACCTCGCTTCATGTTCACGGAAAGGGGTTTTTATGTTTTTAGGTCTGTTTATCATGTTTATCTTTCTTGTCGCCTTTTTCATCAAAAGAAGCGACAAAAAACAGGAAAGCGTCAACGAAGCCTTCTGGCAGCGCGAGAACGAAGCGAACCACGCGCGCCGGCAGGACATCAGCGGACTCCCCTATATTACCATACCTTTGGACAAATTTCCAATAGGCATCATGACCAATTCCGAGCTTTTGGAATGCGAGCGCACGCTCAAAGAACTGTCCACACAGCGGATCCTCAACCTCGGCACCCAGTCGAACACGGATCTAAAGCTGCAATACGGGCCTGCCAATCTCGAGGAGCTCTCCGCCTGCGACCAGCGCTTCGCAACACTGTGCGCAACGCTCGTCGACTACGCCAGAACGCTGCTCGCCCTGGGCTATGAAAAGGAAGCGCAGCAGGTTCTGGAATTCGGCATCGCATGCGGCTCGGACCACAGCCAAAACTTTCGCATGCTCGCCGACCAATACGTCAAAAACGGACAGAAGGAGCAGTTGGATTCTCTGCGGCATCATGCCGGGGAGCTGGACTCTCCCATGAAGCATTCCATCCTCTCCTATCTGGATTCCCTGTCCTGAGCTCTGCCCTTCACTCCCGCGGAAGCTTTCCGTGCCGCGCGATCCAGCGATCTGCCATGCGCGACGCCTCACTTCTGGTCAGCTCCGAAAGCCCCGCCGGCAGCTCAATTCCATAATAGGCCGCGTACCTCTTCAAATATGCGAGCTGATGTGCGGTCGCCGGCGTCTGCTTTTTGGTCCGGTACTGCAGCGGATAGGGCTCAAACGCTTTTTCATGCTCCGCTCCATACCGCTCCTTGAGTCGTTCGAGCACCTGTCCCGCCGCGCGCGCATCGTCCAACGCCCTGTGCCCTCTCCCGCGCTCCACGGCAAAATATACGCAGAGACTCTCAAGATTCTTTTTCTGCTCTGCCGGCAAAAACTGCCGCGCCAGCTTCAGGGTGTCCACAGCGTTTCTCTCAAACGAAAATCCGTGATTCACGGCCCATTGCTTTAAAAACTGATAGTCAAAGATGACATTCTGCCCGACCAGGACATCCCCGCCCAGGAACGCAAAAAAACCTTCCATCGCACGCTCCGGCTCCTCGCCCTGTTCCGCCATCTCCTCTGTGATGCCGGTCAGCCGGATGACCTCCTCACTGAGCGGTTTCCCCGGTCGCAGCAATGCGCTGTATGCGTCCGTCTCCCGCCCGCCGCGCACCCGCACGGCGCCGACCTCCAGGATCGCATCCGTCTTGGCATGCAGTCCGGTCATTTCCAGGTCGATCGCCACATAATCCTCTAACACCCTATGATCTCACTCCCCTTTTTATACCACAGTCATCACTCATCGAACTCGACCGTGACAAAATAGCCCTTGGGCGTCTTCCTGACGTCCGCCACCCTTCCCTCCTGGGAGCGGATCCGCTCGCTGACCGGATAGTTTGCAGACATCGCGTACGCCTTTCCCAGCGTATAATAATAAGAATTGGGAAGCTTTCCCTCTGTGACGGGCAGCACCTCCCCGACGGCGAGCAGTCCCGTCCGCTCCATCTTAAATTCCTCTCTCCGCATCCATACTCCTCCTTCCGCCTGCAGACCCAAAAAGAGACTGTCGCACAGATCGACCGACAGCCCCTTTTCCGGTTTCCTATTTGTCATCCGTCTCCCGATAATCCACATCCACAGCCTCGGCTTCCTGGAGCACAGACCTTGCCGCGCGGATCGCACGGCTTGCGATCCAAAGATCTGAGATACCGTCATAGATCAGCGCGATCCCAATGAACTGAAGCGCCAGCGTCACCACGCCGAACGCATTCACGATACAGATCACGCCCAGAGCCAGGCTCACCACTGCGATCAGGAGAATGCTCCACCAACGCTCATATCCATTCGCCTTTGTCTCGATCGCCAGCTTCACATCCTGAATGCCGTGAGCGCAGAGGATCACTCCGATGACAATAGGGATCAGGCTT
This sequence comes from uncultured Roseburia sp., assembly GCA_947628935.1. Lineage (GTDB taxonomy): Bacteria > Bacillota > Clostridia > Lachnospirales > Lachnospiraceae > Roseburia. Next base: position 10,996 of record CANRBT010000029.1, read on the forward strand.
ACGATGCTCGCCGGACGCACAAAGATCCAGATACCGACCAGCACGAGCAGCAGCCCCAGCACCCCCGCAAACGGGTGGATGTCGCGCTCCCTCAGGTAGCTGATCAGCTGTACCGCCCCCATCAGTACGACACCGGCGGCAAGGACCTTGCAAAAAATATCGATCGTCTCGGCAGGCCAGACCAGCAGTACGACTCCAAGCGCCACACACAGCACAGCCGAAAGGATCAGATCCGCCTTGACTCGTTTCATTGCATCCTTCATTTCTACAGATTCCCCTTCCTTTTTACAATATCCGAACAGACCTCATTATATCCCACATCGCTCCGCAAATCAAGAAAACGCCGTCATTTTTGTGTTGTCTCCGTTTTTCCCTTACATTATAATGAGAGAAAAAGGATAAGGAGCACAAGCCTCATGGGAAAAGAAGCAAAAACCAATGCCATGCGCATCCTGGACAAGCACGGGGTCCCCTATGATATTTTGACCTATGAATGCGATGCGTTTGTAGACGGTCTGCACACAGCCGCTCTCACAGGCGCCCCTGTGGAGCAATCCTTCAAAACTCTCGTCATGCAGGGCAAGAGCCGCCAGTATTACGTGTTCGTCATCCCGATCGCCGACGAGGTCGACCTGAAAGCAGCCGCGCGCGCCGTCGGCGAAAAATCCGTTGAGATGCTTCACGTCAGGGACATCAACGCCGTCACAGGCTACGTCCGCGGCGGCTGTTCCCCGCTCGGCATGAAAAAGCAGTTTCCGACGGTCCTTCATGAGAGCGCCGCGACCTTCGACCGCATCTACATCAGCGGAGGCCGGATCGGACTTTCCATCACGGTAGACCCGAACGCCCTCCTTGCAATCGTCCACGGACAGTATGCCGATGTGATCCGCCATTGACTAGCTTGTCAATCCGGTCTCCTCGTCGGAGCGCGCAAGATCCATCACCTTTTGCAGCTCCGCTCCCTCCACGGGCGCTTCCCCGAAGTTGACATGCGAACCGTTCGGCAATACCTGCCCCAGCATCCTGGCTGTCTTTTTGGTAACGACATCCTGCGCCATTTCTATGGTATAGTAACCCGCTTTCTTGGTGAGCGGATTGAACGTCACATAGACGCGGCAACACAGCGGAACAACAAGCCCCTTCTCCGGCAGGTCGATCCGCACAAGAGTCAAATCCTCCGCGATATCGAGCGCCATGACCGCGTAATCACTCTCCGTGTACGGATATAGCTTTGGCTCCTTGCACGCCTCAGCGAAGATCTGATCGACGAACGCCTCCTTCTCCTCGCAGAGCTGCTCCACGAACGCCTCTCCCTCATCAAACAGACGCTTCGGGAAAATTCCAAACTCCACCTGCCGTCTGACGAACACCCGGAACTGCTCGGGCGTCATCTTCACCTGTCTGACCTGCGACGCCTTCTGATCCGCCTCATGCAGCTTTTCGATGAGCTCCCTTTTCAGTACCAGATTATCCGTAAACGGATTGATCACCATCCCTCCCAGAGAAAGCTCCGGCTTTACCACAAAGTCGTTGCACGCCACGAACGGCATCGAAAGGATCGCCTGACTCTTCGGCTCCTCCGGGATCTGCCCCCTGGATGTGTACACTGCCAAAAACTGATTCCCCTCCTGATCCTTCAAAAGACACGGTACCGGCTGGTTCGGTCCCTGCAGCATCGCCGGGACCAGCATCCTGGTAGGCCGCAGCAAATTCAACATCGTCGAGAGGTTTTCCTTTGTGCGCTCTGCAGCGTAACTTTTGATCGCCTGCTCCAACCTGTCATTCGTGATCTCCATCGTCGTCTTTTCTTCCATATCTGAATCCGTTTCCTTTCTGGCAAATGCTATTGTTTATTTTACCACACACAGCCCCGAAAATGAATCCCCTTCTCACACAGGGTTGTCCAGATACTCACAGAGCATCCGATACAGACGATGCGGCTCCACAGGCTTTGCAATATAGGCGTTCATCCCCGCCTCCTTGCACGCATCCATATCCTCGTGGGAACTGCTGACGCTCATCGCGATGATCGGGATCATCTGCGCATCACTGCGCGCGGTCCTGCGGATCCGGCGCGATGCCTCCCAGCCGTCCAGTTCCGGCAGATGAAGATCCATCAAAACCGCATCAAAATAATGCGGCTCGTGTTCCTCGAACAGCTTCACAGCGGCATTGCCGTCCTCGACACACACGACCTCCATCTGCTGACGCTCCAGGATCCGCTTTGCGATCTCGATGTTCAGCGGATGATCCTCAACGACCAGAATGCGCTTCCCGCTCAGGATCGCTCTGGTTGCCTCGCTGCTCATCCACTCATTTGCCTTTTCCGGCTGAATCTGCGCCAGCTCGATCTCCAGGTGCACCTTGATCTCGGTCCCCACACCGATCTCGCTTCGGACCGCGATCGTCCCATGCATCAGTTCCACGATATTCCGCACGATGGCAAGCCCCAGTCCGGCGCCGTTCCTCTGCTCCGCCACCGCCCGGCTCTCCTGCGTGAACGGTTCAAACAGCAGCTTTTGAAACTCCGCGCTCATACCGATCCCCGAATCCTGTACCACATAATCCGCCGAAAAACAATTGTTGTATGTCGCATAATTGCACACACGGAAACTGACTGTCCCGCCCGGAAGCGTAAATTTTACCGCATTGTTCAGCAGATTGAAAAAGAGCTGTTCAAACCGCATCGGATCCACCAGAAGATTGAGGTTTAAATCCTCTTTCGTCATCTCAAAGCGAACGCCTTTTTCCGCACATGCCGGCTCCATCATATCCCGGATCGACTCCATGAAATCCCCAAACGCATAGGAACGCGGATGCAGATGGAATCTTCCGGTCTCGATCTTTGACATATCGACCAGATCGTTGAGCAGCCCCATCATAAAGCGGCTCGCGCTGTCTATCTTCCCCAGGCATTCCGCCATCCGCTCCGGATCGTCCGTCTCCTCCATGCCCAGCGCCGTCATACCGACGATCACGTTCATCGGCGTCTTGATGTCATTGCTGACTCTCGCCAGGAACTCCGTCTTTGTCTCCGTCACCTTCTGCTGCGCCGTCTCTCTCTCCTGTCTGACCCTGCGCACCGCAAGTATGCTCACCGCAAGCAGGAGGACATCCGTCACACCCAAACACAGAATCAGGATGTTATACTGCTGCACTCGTTTTCTCCTCCGTATCCTTGATGTATCAGCCGGTCTTCTCTGGCACGCTACTCTCCCGCAATAAACAGCACTCCGAGCGTCCCCGGTCCGCAATGGCTGGAAATGACGCCCCCTGCGCGGGTCTCGAGGATCTCCGTAAAATGTCCGAGCTCCTGCAAACGCTGCCGCACAAGCTCCACAGTATCCGCATCGCAGCCCGAATGTGTGATGAAAACACGGTCCGGCTTCGCCCTGTTCAGCGCAGGCTTTAAATCTTCCACATAATCACAGATGACCTTCTCCATCTTTCCGCGATACTTTTTCCCCGGCTGCATCTTTCCGTTAATCACGGAAATACACGGATGCAGCTTTAACGTCCCGCCTGCCAGCGCCGCAAGACCGCTGCAGCGTCCGCCACGGTGCAGATACGTCAGTGTGTCCACCACAAAGCTCGCGCGGACCGCCGGTCGCAGCGCGAGGATGCGTTCCTCGATCTCTTTTCCTGACAGCCCCTGCTCTGCGAGCACAGCCGCCTCTATCACCAAAAGCCCGATCCCTGTGGACAGGCTCTCGGAATTGATGACGAACACACGCTCCTCACATCCAAGCTCCTGCGCCGCAAGACGCGCTACCGTACTGCTGGAGGACATGTCCTCCGAAATACAGAAGCAGACGAGCTCCCCTCCGTCCGCAAGATATTCCTGCATACACTCCTGTACGTCAGGAAGCGCCGGCGCAGAGGTCTTCGGCGTGGAACGGTTCGCATCCGACCACGCGTAGATCTCTTCCGGCGTAATATCCAGTCCGTCCCGATATTCCTGATCGCCCAGATGGATATGCAGCGGAAAAATCCCTATGTGATAACGATCTGTCAGCTCCCGGGACAGATCACAGGTGCTGTCTGCAATGACCGACACTTTGCCCATAATTCCCTCTCTTTCTATCACGTCATAAGCTGGTATAAATATAACCCCTGGAAAGCAGGTTTGTCAACAAAGCGCCGCAGCGCGGTCATCCTTTTGCTCCCTCAGAACTTCAGGACGATCGCCGTGCAGTTATCATTCTGCGCACTTTTCCCGATCGCCCGAAACAGCGCAGGCATGACCCGCTGATTTCTTTTTGCCAGGCAGCGCTTCAACCGGTTCTCCTCGTTCTTTTTGGTGATGCCGTCCGAACAGACCAGCACCGTGTCCCCCTTTTGCAGCCTCCCATAATGAAATGCCGCCATCTGACTGCCTGCGGCGCCCTCTTTTCCCAGATATTGCATCAGCGTATTCCAGTCCTCGCGCATGACGGGCTGCTGTGTCATGATGTGCAGCTCCGCCTTGGTGTGCGACGTGCTGATCCTCTTAAGCTGCCTCCCCCGCAGCAGATAGATGGGACTGTCCCCGATATTCACCGCATAATACCGGTCCCCGCGCCATAAAAACATGGAGAGCGTCGTCGCCGTTCTTCCGATCTTTTCTCCCAGCTGCAGCACCTTCTCATTGATCTGATCCAACAGCTCCTCCAACATACGATCCGGCAGGACATCGCTGGTCGGATGCGCCTCCACAAAATGGATCAATGCCTGTATCGCCGTCTTCGCGGCAAGCTCGCCGTGGCAGGCTCCTCCCACCCCGTCGCACACGGCTGCGATATGAATTTCCTCCGGGCGGCAGACCATGACTCCGTTCTGTTCGCAGTCCTCTCCTTTGTAGCAGGAGACGATATCCAACATGTAATTATCCTGATTCACCTTTCTCGTACCGATATCGGTCTTCGTGTGATAAAACACCCTCCATTCCTCCGGCAGCTTCTTTTCGATCGCTTCCCCGTACAGCTCCGCATGCAGCTGTCCGACATCCGAAAAGCGACGGCTGATATCCGGGTTCAGCCCCTTCAACAGCGCATTCTGCTGTCTTGACGTCAGTGCGCTGCGCAATAGGAGCTGCGGCAGATAGTCAAAATCCTGCCGCTCCTTCGCCTCCACGATCCCCTCTCCGACCGTCAGGTATACGATCGTGGCGCAGAGCGCAAAGATATCCGTCCACGGTCCCTGCCGCATCGGATCCGAGTATTCCGGCGCCGCCAGCCCCTTATGCGCAAAGACCTGACTGTTCCACAGCTCCGATGTTCTGTCAAAGGAGGTCGCCGATCCGAAATCGATCAGGCAGAGCACCTTGTCCTCCGAGAGGATCAGATTGCCGGGGCTGATGTCCCTGTGCAGAATGCCCCTTTTATGTAATTCCGTCAAGGTATCAAGCGTGTACTGAAACAGGGCGAGCACCTCCTCTGCCGGCAGCGTCCCTCCGCGTTTCTTTGCATATTCCTGCAGCGACATCCCCTGGATCAGATTCAGCACGATGTATTCCGTACCATTCTCCTCGAACCGGTCCCGCAGCCGCACAACATAGGGAACATCCCTCACTGCCCGCAGAATTTTGCCCTCTCTGCGGAAGTTTTCCCTGCAGTTTTCCACCTTCCGCCGTTGTTCCGGCTCCGCAGGCAGTCTCATCTCACAGGAAACCTCGCTGTCCCTTCCCACCCACTCCCGCGGGAAAAATTCTTTGACCGCCACATAGCAATTCAACAGCTGATCGACCGCCTGATAGGTGATCCCGAAACCTCCCGCTCCGATCACGCCGACCAGCGTATATCTGTTTTTTAATATTGTGCCCTTGGGCAGATAGAGTCGCGGATCGTACATCCTGTGCCTCCCTGTATCTTTGAAATAGCCATCATCCATTTCCTCCACAGCCTCTGATTTTCTTCCTCTTACCGTTGCTCCAATACCTGAAAGATATAGAACTTCAGATAATCACTCTCCTCCGCCGCCCATAAGATCGGATGATCCGGCGCCT
>CANRBT010000030.1 GCA_947628935.1 uncultured Roseburia sp.
CCGTAGACGCATCCGTTCGTCATCAGAAACAGCTCCCCGCCCTCGTTGACATACAAAAGCTGCCCCATCTCGGATTTCATGATCTCATACGAGCAGACGGAGGGAATAAATACCTCCTCCTCGTTCGTGTTGGAGACGCTGTCATAATGGTACACTGCGATGCCGACCTGCCCCTCATGGATGCCGCGGTTCATGTAGCCGTACACGATATAATCAAGGCTCCCCGCCTCATCGAGCGATACGATCTTGATCTCATGCTCCCGATAGTTCTCACGCTTATCCATTCCCTCATAACCGCGAAAAGAGAACACCTTTGCCAGCGTGTTGCGCTCCATGTCGTAGCTCCAGAGCTCTCCCTCCTGCACAAACGCCACCTTGTTCCCTGCCTCGTTCGAGCGGTACGCAACGTCTCCCGAGCGTATGCCGAGCCGGATGCTGCCGTCCTTCAGGCTCGCGCTCTCCCCGCGGAAGATCTGTTCCATCCGCCTCTCATAATTCAGCAGATACATGCGTGTCTCCGTGTACCGCACACGGTAATATTCCTCCACATTGTAATACTCGCTCTCCCCGTCTTCGCCGACGCTCGCCACCACATAGTCAAGCACGATGACGTTGTATGTGTCCGTGATCTCCTTGAGCGACGGCACGGGGTCCGTGATGCGCTCCCCCTTAAAATCAGCCCATCCCACCTGCTTGAGGGACGAATGGAGCGATACAAACTGCAGCGTGGTGTTATCTTCCGTCGTGCGCTCCATGTAAGTCGCCAATGCGCCCGTCGTCTCGTCGTTGAAGGTCTTGTCGTTGAAATCCAACACAAAGTCCACGCATTCCTTTACATAGCAATTCACAGGACGTATGATCCTCGTGTAGTAGCGGATGCTCTCCCCGCCACTCTCCAGCTGAATGATCAGCAGATATTCCACATCGTCCTCCAGGAGATTCTGGATCGCCAGATCCGCACGGATCCGCCCGCGCTCCTCCCGATAGGCAGAAACCTCCGCGTTCGCGATCAGACGCGCGGCATCCAGGCTCCGTATCTCGTAGGAGATCGTGTCGATGACCGTCTGATAGGTCTGTATCGCGATCGGCAGCGTGCGGTCCTCCCCGATCGGCGTGATCGTGTCGCGCATATACGCCGCATTCATCTCCCCGGAGTACCCGTGCAGCTCATTGATCTCCTGACCGTTCTCGTACAGCGAGATAACCGGAAACGTTGCGTCTGCCATCTCCGTCGTCAGGTCTTCGTTCGTATGGTTCGTCATATTTCCGAACGCCACGGTCGAAACCACAAATATGATCGCTAAAACGACTGCCTTGATCGTTCCCCTTTGCACGGAGCTCCCTCCTTGGACACATAAATATAGCTATCGCAAAACGCGATAGCTATATTGTATGCATTTTTATAAAAATCTGCAATGCTTCCGGGATAAAATTTTTACCCCAAACTTATTTTACCACCAACGTCTGCATCTTCTGTGCCTGCATCGTCTCCGGTACATCTCGTTGTTGAGCATAACGCCGATGAGATCGCGCAGCAGATCCGGCTTCCCCCGGCGCGGCGGCGGAGGCGGCGGATTCTTTCCTCCACGCGGCGGCTCCATTCCTCCCCAATACTGCTCCGCCGTCACCTCGGTCCCTTCGCCCGAAGCTTTTTGATAAATGCGGTCCACCACCATCTCGAGCATCAGGCGGTCCGGATATTCGTCGAACATCAGACTGCCCTCGTACTCCATCTTGTCGCACTCCTCCTCCACGTATTCCAGAATCTGTTTCACCTCCTTCGGGTACAGCTCCTTCATGCGCTCCATGTCTTTTTCATATTCCATCTCCGTCAGATACAGGTTCTGCATCGGATAGGTCATATAAAAGGGCATCTTGGGCGTCTCAAACTGTGCCCGAAAAAACGGCTCCTGATTATAGTCCACGTTTGGCTCCTATCGCACTGACTTCACTGTTATCTTATGCCGGACGCAGCCTTAGGGTTCGCTCCGCCTTCTACCGGGCAATGTCCTTCAGCTCCTTCATAAGCTCCAGATCCGACTGCTGCACCTTCATGTTCGTCGTGACCGGCTCCTCCCCGGGTCTTGTCAGCGTGATCTCGATGACCGTCCCCTCCGTGATCTCCCGGGAAAACGCCATCTGCAAAAATGCAGCAAATTTCGGATGCGCCGCCGTGAACTTGTTTTTTGCCTCCATCACCTTCATGATCGATGCCGGATTTATCATTTTCTTCCTCCCCCTGTCCTTAGTCTGTGTTGGTATAGTAAGCGATCCCTATCGTCCCAAGTCCTACATTGCAGGCGTTGGAAAAGGATGCCTTCTGCACGATCACCTTTTCAAACGGAACCTGCCGCTGCACCTCTGCGCACACCAGCTCCATCTGTTCCACGCTGCAGCCCACGTACGTAATGAACACGACTTCTCTCGAGATCCGCCACTTGTGCATCAGATGACGCCTGATGTACCGCTTCCACGCCGTCTCAAGCCTTCCCCCATGCACCCCCAGAAGAAATATCCTGCTCTGCCGCACAGCGAGGACCGGATGCAGCTGCAGCAAGCGGCACACGCTCTCTGTCATCGCGCTCATGCGGCCGTGCAGGAAGAGATCATGCGCTGTCGGCATGATAAAACGGCTTCGTATGCGGCTCTTCATCTGCTCCACAGCCTCGCAGATCTCCTTGGTGCGCGTACCGTCCGCAGCCAGCTGCGCCGCATAGAGCACGATCAGACCCTCGCCGCCGGAGATCTGCCCTGAATCGATCACATGCACATGGTCGAAGCCCTTTGCAGCCAGATACGCATTCTGATAGCCGTCTCCGGCGCGCGACGCCATCGCGATATGGATCACGTGATCCGCCTCTGCGACCGCCTCGCCAAAGAATCCCTCATATTCCTCCACGCTCGCGCACTCGCTGCACACAGGATGTTCCGGACTGGACAGATACCGCTCGAGGTTGTCGGAATCGATCTCCGATGTATCTACGAAGCGCGCTTTTTCCGTGCGGATATAAAAATGCATCAGACGGATATCATACTTTTCCAGCAGCTCATCCGGCAGGTCGCACACGCAGTCCGCCGTAATGTAATTCTTCTTCCGTTTTTGACCGCTGATCTTCCGAACCGTCCCGCCGTCCTTCCAGGGCTCCGTCTGATCCAGGCGGTATTCCACAATATCCTCGGGCAGGAAGCGCAGGATCTCCTCCTCAAGCTTCGCCGCCTGGATCGGTTTCTCCAGATAACCGTTGAAGCCGAAATCGTCGCACATCTGCCTTGCGCCGGAGATCACGTTCGCCGTCAACAGCAGGACCGGCGATTCGCGGCAGAGACCGTTCTCCTGCCTGCGCAGCTCGCGCAGCGTCTCCGCCCCATCCATGCCCGGCATCATGTAATCCATCAGGATGACATGATAGTACTTCTGTTTCGTCTTTTCCAGACACTCCGCCCCGCTTCCCGCCGTGTCGACCTGCACGCGGGTGGACTCCAGCAGCCGACATGCGACCATGGAATTCATCTCATTGTCGTCCACGACCAGGATCCGCGCCTCCGGCGCCTCGAAGCTCTGCTCATAGCGAAAACCCTGCGTTTTTTTCGTCTTTTCAAAAAACTGCAGATTTCCAATGTGCAGCGGATTGATCACGCGCTGGTTGACCGTCACGGTAAAGGTCGAGCCCTTCGTGTAGACGCTGTCCACGGTCAGCTCTCCCCCCATCAGCTCAACGAGCTGTTTTGCGATGGCGAGACCCAGTCCGCTGCCCTCGACCTTCCTGTTGCTGCGCTCGTCCATGCGCCGGAACGTCTCATACAGATGCTCCAGATCCATTTTCCGTATGCCGATGCCTGTGTCCGCCACGGATATCTTCATGCGGACCTCGTTCTTTCCCGCCGCTTCCGCCTGCACTGTGAGCGTGACAGAGCCCTCCTTCGTGTATTTGACCGCATTGGTGAGGATATTTAAGAGCACCTGCTGCAGACGCTTCTCATCGCCGTAGAGCACAGCCGGGATATCCATGTCGATGTCGACGTAAAATTCCAGCCCCTTCTCCTCCATCCGAACCTGCATCATATCGATCAGATTCTCAAAAAACACGGCGGTCTCATACTCACAGGGTATGATTTCCATTTTGTGGGTCTCCATGCGCGAGATGTCGAGGATGTCATTGACCAGATTCAGCAGGATCTGGCTCGCGCTCTGGATGTTATGCGCAAATTCGCGTGTGGTCTCCTCGCCGCTCTCGCGGAGGATCATCTCATTCAATCCGATGATCGTGTTGATCGGCGTGCGGATCTCATGGCTCATATTCGCAAAGAACTGGCTCCTGGAATCATTCGCAAGCTCCAGCTCCTCCTTCTGGACACGGTTGATCTCCCGTTCCACTTCAAAAATATGCATCTGCGTCCGGAACACGACGCCCAGCACGACGCCTACCGCACACACGGCAAAGACCGAATTGAAAAAAATGACCTCGTCGTTCTTCAGCGCCACCAACATCTGCGGGCAAACATATGCCACGACATAGCATATGATATCTACCCCCAGCGTCATCAGGAGAAAAGCGATCAGGCGTCTCCCCTGGAACAGGATGAACACAAAAAAGATGCCCAGCACAAACCAGGTCGAGGCTCCGCTCTCAATGCCTCCGGTCATAAAGAATGCCAACGGTATGACGAACACGTTGAGCACGCTCACCATAATGTGTGATGCAAATTCCGTTCGATGCTGCCGAAACGCCACATATGCCGCAACGCCCAGCGCCGCGATCAGAATGCAAAAAGGCACGGCAATATACTTCGCCGGCGAAACCAGAAAGCTTTCCCCCGCGCAGAGCAGCGTCAAAATGCATCCCACCAGCATGATGATCCGAAACATACGCTCTCTGATGTCCATTTCCCTGTCACCCAGGATCCTGCGCATCCCTTCTGTCATGCCTTCTCACCTCCCACGCTGCCATTCTTCAGGCGTGCCCTGAGCTTCGTCAACGTCTCCGCAGCGGACATGTAATCGGCCATCTCCGTCTTCCTGCGCACCGAGGCAAGCACGCTGCGCAGCTCCTTCCCGCAATACCGATACCCCTGCAGCTTTTCCACAATGCTCTGCATCGCATCGCCGTCCAGAGAGTACATCGCCTCCTCCATCTCCGCCTCAAACGCATCGAAATCTTCCTCGGAAAGCTCGGGAAGGCTGCTTGTCTCTGCCGCCGCCTCCTCCGCCTGCGGATGGATGAGCGGATGCGTGTCCAGCACATGCAGGAATTCGCCGTACTCCTTCAGAAGCTCCCCGTGATGCTCACGGATATAGTCGATGTCGCCTTCCTTCCCCGCCATCTCCAGCTCCTTCGCAACATCGGAGAGATGGCTGGCGCCCACGCTCCGCATGGAGCTCTTCACGCCGTGTACGGCGATCGTATAGTCCTTCCAGTTCTCCTCCCGGTAAAGCTCATCGACCATTTCCCGGTTTTCTTCCCCGGTTTCCAGATAGCGCTGCAGGATCTTGATATAGCTTTCCATTCCGCCGCAGTAGAGGATCCCGGTCTCCACGTCAAAATCTCCGATGACAAGCGCGCCCTCCTCCGCCGCCTCGACGTCCTCCTCGAACGCCGTGAGCTTCTCCTCCGAGGTCTGCCGGGGCTGCTCCTGCGCTGTCGGAATAGGCTGCTCCTGCACTGTCTCGGCGTGCTGCTCCTCCTGCTTCTCCTCGCATGGTATCAGCTTTTCCTTCGGGATATTGCGCACCAGCATGCGCTCAAGCACAGAAATCTCCACAGGCTTTTCCATAAAGTCCGCAAAGCCCTCCTTCAGGAACATCTCCCGCGTCCCCGCGATGGCGTTCGCCGTCAACACGATGACCGGCACTGTGCGGTAGTACGCCCCGACCTTCTCGCGGATGCGGTGCAGCGTCTCGATGCCGTCCATCTCCGGCATCATGTGATCCATGAAGACAAAGTCGTACTCCTGCGTCTCGATCTTCTCCAATGCCGCCTTCCCGCTCGTCACAGTCGTCACCTGGATCTTGTACCGGTCCAGCAGACTCTCGATCACGTTCAGGTTCATGACATTGTCGTCCACCACGAGCACATGCGCGTCCGGCGCTGTGAACTTGTAGCGGTGCGCAAGGTACTCCAGACTGTCGACCTCCTCCTCCCCGTTGAGGATCCCGGCGACCGGAAGGATGTAGAAAGGCTTGTAGATGCGCAGGATATCCGTGTTGGAGATCAGCTTTTCATCCTGCTTGTCAATGACCGTGACGACCTTCGTCTGCCGTGACAGATGGTCAAAATAGGTCCGATCCTCCTCGTAAGCTGCGAGCGTGATGAAGATATGGGTGAAATATTCATTTTCCATGCGCCGCTTGAGCTCGGGCAGATTGCGGCACACATGGCACTGCACATTCAGCCGCTTCACCATCCGGTCAAGGTTATCCCTGTATTCGTCGCGGATGGCGAGCATATCGAACTGCTCCATATCAATGTAGACGGCAATATTGAGACCTTCCCTTTGCTCGACGTGAATGATCGGCTGTTCGTCGATCACCTTCTGCGGAACCACAAGCCGGAACTCGCTTCCCTTCCCCGGACGGCTCTTGACCGTGATCGTGCCGTCCATGCGGTACACCAGTGCCTGCGAGATGGCAAGCCCCAGCCCGATCCCGCCCTCCTGGCGGTTTCTCTTGCTGTCCACCTGGTTGAACCGGCTGAACAGCTTCTCCTGGTTCTCCGCATTGATGCCGATCCCGGTATCTTTCACAGTGACGCAGAGGTTGATGCCATACTCCTCCCGGCGGCATCCGACCGCGATGCTGACATATCCCTCACCGGTGAACTTGATCGCGTTGTCCACCAGATTCAAAATGACGCGGCGGATCTTCTTCTCGTCGCCCAGCAGCGTGCTTGGAATATCCCCGTCGCAATCCACGATCAGCTCGATCTTCTTCCCGCTCTTTTTTGCCATCGCCATATTGATGACGTCGTTGATGGTGGAGGTGATATTGTATGCCTCCTCCTCCAGATCCACCTTGCCCGACTGCAGCTCGGAAAAATCCAGGATATCCCCGACGACCGACATCAGGGTGCGCCCCGCCATCTGGATATCCATCACCTGTTCCCGGATCTTCGCCGGATCATTCTCCCGCAGAACGACCTCGCTCATCCCGTAGATCGTATTGATCGGCGTGCGGATCTCATGGCTGACATTCGCCAGGAAATCGTCCTTGCTCTGTTCCGCATCCTTGAGCGTGCGTATGACCCTCCGGTACTGTCCGTTGCTCTCGTTTCGCGTCCTGACCCAGGAATACACGACGAACTCGATCAGGAAGATATTGCACACATGCATCATCACGCGCAGCGTCATCTCCAGGGTCATCTCTCCGATCTTGCCCAGGAGGATCCCATGATAAAACAGAAGGAACAGGGTCGATCCCACAGTGATATAGAGCACCTCCGGGATGCCGTAAAGCCCCATAAAGATGACAAACGCTGCGAAAAGCGCCAATACGGGGAGGAGCTCCTCCATGTACATCGCGTAGAGCAGCATCGTCACCTGCATCATGCACGCCGTAAATACCGCACGGAAGCGATAGCTCCGGTACTTCCCCAAATGGATGCCCCAACTGACCGCCGGAGCCGCGAGCATGAAAAAGGAGACCCAGCTCTCCCAGTACATTTCAAGGGAAATGAAAAACATACAGACACTGTAGATGCTGTACAGCACCAGAACAAACCACTCTGTCCTTCTTTGATTTTCCTCGCTGCGATCGACGTTCTCCATGGATGCGCCTCCCCCTGAACCTACCTGAAAAAAACATACCGGCGTCAAGATCCCGCGCCGGTACGCCATATCTCCCCTTAATACTTGCCGAATCCCTCACCCAGGGAAATGATCTGTTCGTTCGGATTCTCCGGCTCGTCGTATCTGCCTCCGACATCCTCCGGCATGCCGTGATCCGTCGGCGCAGACACGTTATTTCCCAGCTTGAAGATCGCAAGCAGATCGCGCATGCGGCGCGTCTGATTGGACAGCTCCACGCTTGCCGCCGCGCACTCCTCGCTGGTCGCCGAGTTGGTCTGCACCACCTGGGAGACCTGCTCCACGGCCTGGTCGATCTGTGCGATCGCCGTCGCCTGATAGTTGGACGCCTCGGCAATATCTCGGATCCTGATATCGCTCTCCTGCACTGCCTTGGTGATCGCCTCAAGCGCTTTCGCCGTCTCCGCCGCAATGCCGGACCCCACTCCCACCTTGTGGATGGTGTCTTCGATCATCTCCGCCGTCTCGGATGCCGCGGACGCGCTCTTCGCCGCCAGGTTCCTGACCTCCTCCGCGACAACGGCAAAGCCCTTCCCTGCCTCGCCTGCCCTCGCCGCTTCCACAGCCGCGTTCAACGCGAGGATGTTCGTCTGGAATGCAATGTCGTCGATGACCTTGATGATCTTGGAAATGCTCTCGGAGGATTCGTTGATGCCCTCCATCGCCGTCACCATCTCGTGCATCTCCTCATTGCCGTGCTCGACATTCTCAAGAGCCTTCGCGACGAGCTCCGCCGCCTGATTCGCCTCCTGCGCATTCTGCTTTGTCTTGTCCGCGATATCGCTGATGGACGCCGTGATCTCCTGGATCGCGCTCGCCTGCTCTGTGGATCCCTGCGCCAGCGCCTCGCTTGCGCTTGCCACCTGGGAGGAGCTTGTCGTCACCTGGTTCGCGGCGTCACTGATGTTCGTCAGAGCGTGCAGCATGCGCCCGACCAGCTTCTTTAACGAATTTCCGAGCATATCCTCGTCCGACTTCGGAACGACCTCGATCGTCAGGTTCCCGCCTGCGACCTCCTCCGCCACCTTCGCCTGATAGCAGATGTTATCGACCACGATCTGATACTCGTCGATCAGCTTCCCGAACTCGTCATTGTAACGTTTTTCCAGCGTGATATCGACCTTGCCCTTCGCGATATCCTGCGCCATATCGGTAAGCTGCTGCACGGATGTGCGTATCGTCTTCGCGATCGCCCCGGAAATGTAGGTCGTCACGACCGCCGATACCACGAGAGCCGCCAGGCAGAAGATCTGGTACGACTGCAGGTACTTCTGCGGATTGTCCACAGTGATGATCCTGCTCGCTGTCCTGTACCCCATCGCCAGCGCCAAAAGCTCGATGATACCGACGATGGTAAAGCCAATGATGATCTTGGTGTGTACCTTTACGTTTTTCATAGTGATTACTCTCCTTCTTCCATTTCCTCATCCGTCTGCTCCTGCGCCGACAGATCCTCGTCATTGATCAGCCTGTCCGGATCCAGCAGCAGCTTCACAGAATCCCCGACCTTCCCGATCGCGTACACATAGGATTCCTGTCCCTGCTCCTCGTGTCCGATCGTCGGCGACTTCAGAATGCATTCCTCCGGAATCTCCACGACCTCCGCGATCTTCTCCACGATCAGCCCGACCACAGTCGACCGCACATGGATGACGATGATGCAGGTCCTGTCCGTGTATTCGAACGGCTCCTGTCCGAAACGGAGCCTCACATCGATGACCGGGATGATCTTGCCCCTGAGATTAATCAGTCCCTTCACATAATCCTCACATTCCGGAACCTCCGTAATGTCCTGGAACACGATGATCTCGTTGACGTACTCGATCTTTAACCCGAAGTACTCCTCCCCGGATCTGAAGGTCACATACTTATCTTTCTGCGTATCCGTATCGTGCTCTCCCATACTTGCCTTTTCCTTTCTTACCGCTTTATTCCAGCAGCGCCGCCGCATCCAGGATCAGCGCGATGCTTCCGTCTCCCAGCTGCGTACATCCGGACAGTCCCTTCACCTTGCGGATGTAACCGGGGATCGGCTTCACCACGATCTCCTGCTTTCCGATGAGGCGGTCCACAAAGAGACAGAAATTCTTCTTTTCGACCTCAACGATCACCATCATGCCCTCGTTCACGTCCTTCTTGTAGTCCCGCAGATGATACCACTCTCCGATGCGCAGCACAGGGTACGCCTCGCCGCGGATCATCACAAACTCCTCGCCGTTGGGCTTTCGGACCATCATGTCCTCCCCGACATTGACAAATTCCTTGACCGCGCCGGTCTCTATGACAAAGGAGCTGCTGCCGACCTCCATCACGATGCCGTCGATGATCGCCAGCGTGAGCGGGATCTTGAGGCTCATCGTGCTCCCCTGCCCCGGCGTGCTCTCGATCTCGAGCGAGCCGCCGATCGACTGAAGATTGGACACGACAACGTCCATGCCGACACCGCGCCCGGAGAACTCCGTCACCTGCTCATTCGTCGAGAAGCCCGGAAGCGTGATGAACTGGTACACCTCCTTGTCCGTGTAGGAGCTGTCCGGCCGGTTGTAATCCAACAGCCCCTGTCTGCGCGCCTTCGCCAGGATCTTGTCGCGCTCCAGCCCGCGCCCGTTATCGGTCACGCCGATCCAGACCTTGCCGGACTCCGTCTTCGCCGAGAGCGTGACCTTGCCCTTTTCCTTCTTGCCTGCCGCCTCGCGCTCCTCCTTCGTCTCAATGCCGTGATCCACGGAATTTCTCACCAAATGCATCAGCGGATCGGAGATGTGCTCGATGATATTTTTATCCACCTCGGTCGCGTCGCCGATCATCTCAAACTCGATATCCTTGCCGAGCTTTCTGGACGCGTCGAATACGATACGGTTCATCTTCTGGAAGGTGTTCGTCAGCGGAACCATCCGCATGCTCATAATGACATTCTGCAGATCCGTCGAGATCTTGGACATCTGCGCCGCAGCCTTGTTAAAGTTGTCCAGCTTGAGCCCCGGCACCTTGAGATCCGGGTTCTGCAGCACCACGGACTCGGAGATCACCAGCTCGCCGATCAGATCCATCAGCATATCCATCTTTGCGACATCCACGCTGATAAAGGACGCCTTCTCGGATTTTTTCTGCTTGTCCTTCGCCAGCTTTTTCGCCTTGCCGGGTTCCTTGGAGGCGATGACGAAATCGCCCGGCGCCATCGGCGCTTTCTTCTCCTCCTTTGGAGACGCCGCCGCGCCGCCTGCCCGCGCCTCGATCTCCTCCACGCTGGAATCCAGATCGATACGGATCTCCGACCCGATGCTGTCAAAGCCCTGCTGGTATTCCTTCGCCGTACACTCGTAGATCTCGACCTTCGACAGCTCGTAGCCCGTCGGCATCAGCGCCCGAAGCTCCTCCTCCGAGCTCTGCGTCTGCAGCAGGATCTTAAAGCCGTTCTCTAAGATATCGTCCGCCGCGTCCTCGTTGGAGATGATATCCTCCGGCGAATAGATCAGATCCTCCGCGATCTCCTTCAACGTGTAGACCGTCTTATAGGCGTGCACGTTGGCGAGCTGGATCCCCGGCGTGTACGTCAAGTAGATCTTGTAAAAATGGCTGTCGCTGGTCGCCATCGGCGCGATGTAGAACTGCTTGGGCTCCTCATGCACGTTCTCCTTGACGTCCTTGTCCTTTGCCCCGTTCTTTTTCTTAATGCCGTTCAGGAAGCTGTCGATCTCCGCGATCAGGTCGCCCGCTTTTCCGTCCGCCGGATCCCCGTTCTCGATCTTGTCCATCTCTCCGGTAATAAAATCCGACACGGCAAGCACATGCTCGACCAACTCCAAATGCGGCACATTCTGCGGATGCGATTCGCGCAGATAAAAGAACACATCCTCCAGCTTATGCGCCACAGCCGTAATCTCGTCGAACATCATGACGCCCGAAGAACCCTTGATCGTGTGCATCGTCCGGAAGATCTCGTTGATGCTGTCCTCGTCAAAGCACTCTTCATCCTTCTGTTCCAGAACGATCTCCTGAAGCCGTTCCAGAAGCTGCCCGTTTTCGAGCAGATACATGTCCAGCATGCCTTCTGTATTAAACTCCTCGGCCATATCGCACTTCCTTTCTATACCAGTCCGAGCTTCTTAAGCGCCTGTTCAAACCGGTCCTGATCGATCGGCTTGCCGGAGTAGATCGTACAGCCCAGATCGAATGCCATCTTGACGTTCTTCTCATCGTTGAGCGCCGTCGTCATAATGACCTTCACTGCCTTATCCTCCGGTACGTTGCGCTCCTTTTCCAGATTGCGGATGCCTACCAGCGCCTGATAGCCGTCCATCACAGGCATCATGATATCCAGACAGACCAGATCATACGGCTCATCCTCCTCCAGCGCCATCATGAACGCATCCACAGCCTCCATGCCGTCTACCGTGACGTCGCACTCCCCATACTTGGACAGGAAACTTGTCATGAACTTGCGCGTCACAAAATCATCTTCCGCCAACAAAATCTTCATATGCACCCTCCTCACATTCTATGTAATATCATATATGTTCTCTTTGCTATATCGTCCAGTTTCTCCTGATACTCCACAGCTCCCATGTCAAATGCGACCTTGGGCATCCCGTAGACCACGCAGGTGGATTCGTCCTGCCCGATCGTGCGCGCGCCCGCCTGGCGCATCGCCAGAAGCCCCTTCGCGCCGTCTCCCCCCATTCCGGTCAGGATGATCCCCAGCGCCCGGTCCCCCGCAACGCCGGCAACGGACCGGAACAGCACATCCACGGACGGGCAGTGCCCGTTCACCTTCGGTCCGTGCTTGCAGAGCACCTGGAGCGCTCCGTTGACCCTGACCAGCTCCATGTGCTGATCTCCGCCCGGCGCGATCAGCACCTGTCCGGGCAGCACAGGGTCTCCGGTCTTCGCCTCCTTCACCAGCACCCTGCATTCATCGTTCAGCCTCTTTGCATACATCTCCGTAAAGCCCGGGGGCATATGCTGCACGACCACGACGCCCGGGATGTCCGTCCCGAACTCTTTGATGACCGTCGCGATCGCCTCCGTCCCTCCCGTGGAGGCGCCGATCGCGACGACCAGCTCCTGGTTCGCGCGCAACGGCGCCGACTGCGCCAGCGGCATCGCGGTCTGCTTGATCTTACCGATGCGCGCAATGGAAGCGATCTTGATCTTGACCGGCAACTCCTTTTTGATGAACTCCTCGAGCTGCCTGCGGTCCGTTACGACCGGCTTCTCCACAAACTCGACCGCCCCCGCATTGAGAGCGTCGAACACCTTGTCGCTCTTTGCGCTGATGACAACGACCGGAAGCGGGTACTGCGGCATCAGCTTTCTCAAAAACTCGATCCCGCTCATGCGAGGAAGCTCGACATCCAACGTCATCACATCCGGTCTGTGCTCGACGATCGCGTCCCGCGCTTCAAAGGGATCGCGGGCAACCGCCACCACCTTGATCGCCGGATCCTTATTCAGATTTCGTACCAGAAGCTCTCGAAATACCAGAGAATCCTCCACTACCAACACTCGTATCTGACGCATGTCTTTTCTTCCCTTCCTACTTGCGAAAGACAGATGGCATGACAAGCCGGAACGGTGCGCTTTCCCGGTCGATCGTCTCTGTTCTTCCAATGAACAGATACCCTCCCGGCTCCATGACATTGTAGACCTTCCGCACCAGCTCCCGCTTTGTTTTTCTGTCAAAATAGATCATCACATTCCGCAAAAAGACAACGTGCATCTTCCGCTTAAAGGGAAACGGCTCCATCAGATTGAACTGCCGGAACAGCACCTCGTCCTTGAGCTCCTTTGTCGCCTCATATTTTCCTCCCCCGGGCTGCTCCCGAAAATATCTGCGCTTCCACTGCTCAGGCAGCGCCGCGATCTGGTCTTTTGTGTAAGTCCCGGCGACCGCGTGGCGCAGCGCCTCCGTCGAAATATCCGTCGCAAGTATCTTGGTATCCCACGATCCGTGCTCCAATCCAAAGAAATCCTTTAACAGCATGGCGAGCATATAGGGCTCCTCCCCCGTCGACGCCGCGCCGCACCAGATACATAAGTCCCTGCTCTTTGCCTCTTTTTTTTTGAGGTCCGGGAGCACCACCTGCCGCAGATAATCAAAGTGCTCGAATTCCCTCATAAAGTAGGTGTGGTTCGTGGAAAGCATATTGACGAGCTGCTTTTCCAGACGCCCGGTAATGTCGCTCTCCACAGCATTCATGTATTCCGTGTAGGTGTGCCAGCCGCCCGTCCGAATGTAATTTTCCAGCCTTCCCTGGGCGATCTCCTTCTTCCGGCTCATGTCAATGCCGTAGCGGTCCTTCAAAAAAACCTGTATTCGGTTAAATTCCGCATCTGTCATATTGACGCCCATCATCCGTCCCTGCTCCTGCCCTCAACGCAACTGCCGGTATATCTTCCGAAGGATCTGAAAGATATCCGGACTGAATACCGTTCCGACCTCGGTCTCCATCTGTGCCAGCGCTTCCCCTCCGTCATACGCTTCGCGCTCTCCTGTGTTCTCCGTAAGCGCGCAGTACTCATTCACCACTGCCACGATCTGAGCCGCAAGCGGGATATCCTGCCCGCTCAGCCCGCACGGATATCCGCTGCCATCCCAATTCTCGTGATGGTAATTTGCAATGTCGATCGCGACCTGCAGGAAATCGTTATAATCTCCCTCTCTCTTGATATCGCGAAGGATCTGCGCTCCCACGGTCGTGTGCGACTGCATGACGGAGCGCTCCTCGTCGGACCACTTCCCGGTCTTCTGCAAAATGTCTGTCGGCAGCGCCACATTGCCCAGATCGCACAACGGCGCCGCAAGTCCCATCGTCTCAATATAGGAATCCGAGATCAGATGTCCATAGTCCGCGGATAACTGCATCGCCTCCGCAAGGAGCCGGCAATTGTAGCTCAACCGCTCCATATGCTGTTCGTCATAGCAGACATTCTCCCGCTCGACACGGACCAGCGCATACAAAATATTCTTCTTTTCTATCTCGATCTGCCGCAGCTGCTCATTCACGGAAACATGCAGCTGCCGGTTGATCTCCATCCGGTTGCGGTTCGTCTCCGCCAGTTTCAGATGCAGACCGACACGCGCTTTTACCACCTCCGGGATAAACGGCTTTGTGATGTAATCCTCGCCGCCCAGATTAAAGCCCTGCACAATGTCCGACGGATCGTCGAACGCCGAGATGAATACGATCGGAATGTCCCGTGTCTCCGCGTTTTCCTTAATATGTCTGCAAAATTCATATCCGTCCATCTGGGGCATCGCCACATCCGAAATGATCAGCTGCGGATGGAACCGTTCTATCATCTTGAGCGCCTGAACGCCGTTCTCGGTCAGAATCGGCAAATATCCCATATCCCGGATGATATCCCGCAGGACGAACCGGTTCTCCTCCACGTCATCCACGATCAGGATCCGCAGAACATCCCTGTTCGCATTTTCCTGTGCCATAAGCTCCTCCACCACTCTCTATATCAGCTTCACCAGCGCTTCATGCTGTGTCGTCACCTTTTCATAATCGCCCTTTTGCACAGCCATCTTCAGCCTCAGCGCCACGCTCTTGATCTCAGGCGGCGCCTCCCTGGTCAACTGCTTGATCGTCTCCGCAAACATCTCCGCTTTCTCCCAGTTCTCCATCTCCACAGAGAGAATAAGCTTGGAAAGCTTCTGGCGAATCTCCTTTTGATTTTGAGGCGATCCGTATTGCCAGATCTCCTGCGTCTCCTCCATCTCAGCCAGGCTGTGCGGCGTATAGGAGACTGTCGGGATCTCCGCCTGCTGCGGCTGCTGATCCGCAGCCCCGTCGCCCGGCACCTCGACCCAGATATGGAAGCTGAAGATGCTTCCCTTGCCCTTCTCGCTCTCCACCCGGATATTCCCGTCCATCAGCTCAACAAGCTGCTTGCAGATGTTGAGCCCAAGTCCTGTGCCCCCGAACCTGCGCGAGATCGAGGCGTCCACCTGAGAGAAGCTCTTGAACAGCTTATCCTGATCGGTCTTCTCGATGCCGATGCCGGTATCGATCACCATAAAGAACAGCTCGACACGGCTTCCCATCTGCGCCGTCTTGACGACCTCCACCATGATCTTGCCCACAGACGTGAACTTGCACGCGTTGGACAGCAGGTTGTTTAAAATCTGCACAATCCGCAGCTCGTCGCCGATGATGACCTCCGGGACTTCCGGCGAGATCGTCACGAAAAACTCCAGCCCCTTCTCTGTGATCTTATTGCTGTGGTTGGACTTCACATAGTCGAGCATGTTGCGGAAATTGAACTCCCGCAGTTCCAGGCTGAACTTTCCCGCCTCCAGCTTGGAAAAGTCGAGGATGCTGTTGATAATGGCATGCATGTCATTACAGCCGCGCTCCACAAGGCGAAGCAGCCTCTTCTTCTCCTCCGAGGTCTCCATCTCGATCAGCTCTCTGGTATTGCCGAGAATCCCGTTGACCGGCGTGCGCAGCTCATGCGTCACGTTCGCGACAAACTCGGACTTGACCTTCTGCGCGCTCTCCATCTCCTGTCCTGCCTTTGCCACGCGCTTTTCCATAAAGTTCTCGCGCGAGGCGTCGACCGCCAGGCACACATACGTCCCGGGCTCCTTTGTCAATAGCCTCGCTTTGACCGGAAAACAGGTGCGGTTCCCGCGGTATGCGACCATCTCACAGACTTCATCCCCCATGCCGCTCATACCCCCGGGATCCGCGCCTTCCTCCGGAAACTCCGCCGGGAACACGTCCCGCATGGTCCACGTCCGTTCCGCATCTCCGTATTCCAGATGCTCGCGCGCCGTCTGATTCGCGTAAAGGATCTTCCCGTCAGAATCGAACAGGAACGCCATCTCCATCGCATGTTCCATCGCAAATTCCATTACCGCATCCCGATCCATCCTTTTTCTCCTTCCCTTGCACCAAAAGGAAAAGCCAAAAAAACAGGCTCATGCTAATTATAGTAAATTTATGTTGAAGATACAAGACAAAAACGCCGAAAAACC
>CANRBT010000031.1 GCA_947628935.1 uncultured Roseburia sp.
CTTCCTCCGCAACAGCTTCCTCTTCCTCCGCAGCCGTCTCCTCCTGGCTTAAGCTTTCCTCAAGGCTGATGCCATCCGCTTCGAAGTCGTCACCGAAGTCTATCTCATCCGAGGATCCAAGCCCCTCCTCCAGGATCTCTTCGTTCAGGCTCAATCCCTCTCCCAGACTGATATCCTCCGATTCAAGATCATTCTCAAAAAGTTCCGCCGGTTCCTCTGCCTCATTCTGTACGGCATTCTGCAATTCCTGCTGCATCGCGGATTCCGCCTGAATGATGTTATCGTACTCATTCTCCAGAATCTGCTGCATTGCGCTGTTCTGGCTCTGCAGATCCTGCATGGAATCGATGACGCCCGCAACCTCGCTCTTGATCAAAAGCTCCATCTCTCCCATACTGGAGATCATCCTCTGCCCGTTCTCCGAGATCTCCTGAACCACCCCTTTCAATGCCGTCTGGTTTTTCTCATAAAATTCGTTCTGCACGGATTCCATTTGTTCCTGGAACTGCATGATCTGCTCCATCAGCTTATCGTTTGCATTCATCATCGCTTCGGCGTGCTCTCTGCTTCGATTGATCGTGATCTTCGCGACGCCCTTTTGCGCTGTGAGAATATCGTTGATGGGTGTTCTTACCATATTTTCAATACCGCCGAACTGCTCCAGCACTTTCTTCGTCATGAGATAGGATGCCTTCTCCGCCTTGACAACCTCCTCATGCTGTTCCCTGGTCTGCTGTCTGCTGTGGTCGAGCTCACTGAGGACTGCATGGACCAGTATGTATGTGCATGCGAGCAATATGACTGTCACAATACCCAGCACGGGATAATTTTCCGGCATGTTGATCATGACATACAGATCGCCGACCAGCAGCAACGCTGCTGCAAGCGCTGACCAGGTAATGGTCTGACGGTTTTTATTCTTTTTCTGTGAAATCATCTTATCTCTATCATCCATGTCCGTTCTCCCTTCTACTTTAACAACATATTAACATAAAATTGTGGATAGTGGAACATCAAATGATGTGAATTTCTCATAAAAGATGCATAAAATGAAAACATATCATAAAAATCGCCGAAGATTTTGAAAGATCAAGACCTTCGGCGGCGCTTTAACGTTGCTGACTGGAGTCGAACCAGCGGCCTTCCGCTTAGGAGGCGGACGCTCTATCCTACTGAGCTACAGCAACAATGCTTTTATATTTTAACACACTTTTTTTCGGATTGCTATACTTAATCTTGATATTTTACACTTCCCTGCATCCAGATATTTCCCTTGAACCTCCTTCCGACTTCAGGTTCACCCAGAAGATCCTTTTGATTGATACAGACGGAAAACGGTATGTCGTTGCAGAGCAGATCGAGACAATATACATTTTCTCCTGTCATATAGTTCTGCAGCAGACTGTAATCCGTAATTTCACCAAGTATCGAATACTGGTCGCTCTCTATTCCATATGGCATAAAGTAATTTTCCACAATACTCAAAATATCCTCATGCGTAATTCTTCGGGAAAGCAGAGAATACGTATCCATATCTTCCAGTGTCAGATTTTCCATCGCGTCTTCATCTCCGTCTCTCGCTGCGGCGATCAGATGATTGCGATCGATATCATCCTTTTTCGCATTGCGCACTTTATTGTCCGCCTTGTGAACCGGCATCAGGATCTTCCCTTCTGTGGAGAGAGCGCCGAGAACGACCCCCTCCATCAGATTGCGGTAGCCCATGTTATTCCTAAGCGCCAGATAGTCGACGACATTCTGCAGATAAAAAATCAGAGTCACTCCAATCCGTATCTCGTCGCATATCCCTGCATAGGACTCCTTCTCCGCATGCTTTTCTATATCCGCCGTCTCCCTGGTGGATATCGTCTTTCCGCATAAATACGGATAATAGTATTCTATTTCAAAGGTTCCGTCCTCCAGAAAGATCCCTCTGACGGAGATTCCAAAAAAATCCCCAAAGTCCTTGGATATCTCCGCAAACTCGTTTCCCTCCGAATCAACCGCTACCTTGTGTACCGTCGGATTGCTGAGAATGACATGCAAAATATTTTCCAATTCTTCTTTTTTGATATCTGAAAAGCCGATGGATCGTAAAAATTTATGCATCGTTTTCTCCTCGTTTTTGTAAAATCCTGTTGTCCTTTATTCTGTCTTTCCCATTGCCCGCTTCAGCGCTTCCTGCTCCTCCTCTGACAGAACGATAATGGAATTGCCGTCTACGATTTCTTTGATATAGGTATAGCAGCCTTCCCTCGTGTGCATCGCGTTGATGATAAATCCGTTATTCTTTACATCCAGCATTGCGAGAGAAAAGCTGAGCTTTCCGCCCATCTCATGAAACGCATCGTATTTGATGAGTCCCATTTTCTGATAGGTATGCTGCATATTTTCAAATAAGGTCTGAATATTGTCACTGTTCTCCCGATTGGAAGCGATCAGCGTGTCAACCTGATGCAACCGCTCGATCAGCGTATCTTCCAGATTTTTTGCATTTTTTCCGCTCATAAAGACACGGTAGCCTTTTTTCAGTTTTCTCATCTGCACGATATTGATGATCGTAAGGATAAACAAAACAAGCAAAAGCGCCGCAAGTCCAAGAATGATATAGTCGGAATCTATTCCGAGATATTCTGAGATCATATGCCTCCCCCTTTTATTTGACAGAACATCTGTTCTATTTTGTAATGGTACGCAGTAAATCTACTATGCGGTCCAGCTCATCCACAGAATAATATTCGATCTCGATTTTTCCTTTTTTATCGTCCTTCTGTTGGATGGAAACCTTGGTTCCCAAAATGAGCTTCATCTTCTCCTCAAGATCATGATAGATGGCTTCCATCTTGGGATCGATCTTCTGTGCGGGCGACTCCTTCGCCGGGTGATCCTTCTCCTGTTGAATCTTTTTGACCAGTTTTTCTGTCTCGCGCACGCTCAGCTTTTCATCGAAAATCTGCTGCGCCGTCACATACTGCTTTTCTGCGGATTCTATTCCAAGCAGCGCTCTCGCATGTCCGGTTGAGATCATGTCGTCGATCACCATCTGCTGTACGCGCTCATCCAGCTTCAGCAACCGCATGGAATTTGTCACGGCTGTGCGGCTCTTAGAAACGCGGTCGGCTACCTCATCCTGTTTCAAATGAAACTCTGTAAGCAATCTCTTATATGCAAGCGCCTCCTCGATCGGATTCAGATTCTCGCGCTGTATATTTTCAATCAGGGATATCTCAACGATCTCCTGATCCGTCAGATCCTTGATAATGACAGGAACCTCTTTTAATCCGGCCTGCTTTGCGGCACGCCATCTGCGCTCGCCTGCGATAATTTCATAATAATCTTTTTTATCCTGTACCAGCAACGGCTGCAGCACGCCAAACTGCTTGATGGATTCAGACAGCTCGACCAGCGCATCCTCGTCAAAATTTTTTCTTGGCTGTTCGCGATTTGGCTCTACCTTATTGATGTTGACAAAAACACCTTCGACAGCATCTTTTCCTTCTGCCGTCTTTTCGGCATCCGAATTTCGATTTACCTTATCCGCTATCAGGGAATCCAATCCTTTTCCCAAACCGCCTTTTTTTGCAGCCGCCATATCAGACACCCTTCCTTTCCATTACTTCCTTTGCGAGAAGTCGATAGCTCTCCGTTCCGGCAGATTTTGCATCGTACATATTGATGGGAAGCCCATGGGAAGGAGCTTCTGCCAACCGGATGTTTCTCGGGATCAAGGTCTCATAGATTTTTGCATCCAGATTCTCCTTGACGTTGTCCACGACCTGATTGGAAAGATTTGTTCTCACGTCATACATTGTAAAAACAACTCCATCGATCACCAGTTTTGGATTCAATCTCTGTTGTACAAGATCAATGGTGTGGATCAACTGGCTCAATCCTTCCAATGCATAATACTCACATTGAATCGGGACAAGAACGGAGTCCGCCGTCGTCATTGCATTGATCGTCAGCATATTTAAGGACGGAGGACAATCAATAATGATAAAGTCGTAATCATCGCGGATATAATCGACTGCATTTTTTAGAATATATTCTTTTTCATTGATACCCAGCAGTTCGATCTCTGCACCGGCAAGATTGACATTGGATGCGATGATCTTCATTCCCTCCACTACCGTATCAGTCATGCTTTCCTTGATGGAGCACTCATCCAGCATCAGTTCATACACGGTATTCTCCAGTTCATTCTTATCTACGCCTAATCCGCTCGTCATATTTCCCTGTGGATCAAGATCGATCGTCAACACTCTTTGTCCTGCTTCTGCCAGACATGCAGAAAGATTGATCGCTGTTGTCGTCTTACCGACACCGCCTTTTTGATTTGCAATTGCTATAATCCTGCTCATTTTTTTCTCCATTTTCTTTTATTCTTAAAGTGACAGACTTATTATATCACTTCTATTTTTTCTTTTCTACTAAAAAATACATTCCTTATTTTGCAATGTTTCACGTGAAACATTTTGTTCTGATATTCAAATACTGGTATCAACGATTTTTTATAAATACTAAATATGGTAGAATATATGTCGTGAAACATCATAATGGGATAATGTTTCACGTGAAACATTATCCCGTGATAAGAGATCAAATTCACTGATTTTGTAAATATGTTTCTATCATATTTTGTATGTTCTCTGTCAAAATATGAAGTTCCATCCTGCAACGAGCGACATCTACTTCCGCCAGCTTATAGCATAGATCCAGTCTATGTAAAAGTCCTGCTAAATCTTCCGCAATTTTTTCATATTCTAATTCTTTTCTTTCTTCTTCTGAGGCTTTTCTTTTTTCTTCCAGTAAGATTTCCGTCAATTCGTCTATCTTTTTCTTCCAATCCTCACTTGCCTCTCGCTGCTGATCCAGGGCAGATTGAATATTCATCTTTTCTTCCTGCAGCTTTAAATATTGACGTTTCTTTTTTGTATCAATCTCCCTGGGAGTAAAGGATTCGTAATTCGGATCACTTGTCTCCTCATACAGCTTCATCAATTCCGTTGTCTCTTTGAGACGGAGCTGCAGACTCTCGCACTGTCTGTCAATATGGAACTTTTCTTTATTATATTCTTCGCACAATTTTTCCAAATATCTTATGACCATTTTTTTCACCATACATATATCTATATGAAATTTCACTTCTATTCTATACTAATTTTATCTCACAGAAAAGTAGAAATCTTAATAAATATTTCGTTTGTATAAAGCGTCAAAAGCGGCTATAATAGTATATAGATTACAATATGATACGGAGGATTTTTATTATGAAGAAAAACATAAAACATTTTTTTCTTTTGACTGCCCTTGCTGCCGGATCGATCCATATGATCAACCGGTTTGTTGAAATGACAGCCGAAATGAAAAACATACTCAAATCGGAAAACGGAAATTACTATGACTGGAAAAACGGAAAGATCTATTACTCCAAGAGAGGACACGGATCGCCGCTTCTTCTCATCCATGAACTGAATCCCATCAGTTCCTCCTATGAGTGGTGCAGAGTCATCAAAAAACTGGAAAAAAATCACACAGTTTATGCCATAGATCTTTTGGGATGCGGCCGTTCCGATAAACCGTACCTGACATATACAAACTACCTGTACGTACAATTGATCACTGATTTTATTCACAACATCATCAAAGAGAAGCCTGACGTTATCACAACCGGTCGCTCTGTGTCCTTTGCGGTACTTGCACAGAATATGGATCACGATCTGATGAAAAAAATCATTGCCGTGAATCCGCCCGCACTTTCCGAATTTGAACACACGCCAAATAAACTCTCCGCTGTGAAAAAAATACTGTTGGAGCTTCCGATCCTCGGTACGTTTCTATACAACATCAAAACCTATGAAAAAAATATTGCAGAGGAGCTTCACAATGTGTACTTCTACAAACCGCAGCTTGTCTCCAGCAAAATGTTAGATGCATATTATGAATCCGCTCATCTTGGAAAGAGTCATGGGAGATACCTGCTTGCAAGTATGGAAGGACATTATACCGATAACGGCATTACCCATGCCTTACAATCCATGGAGACACCATTCTATATCATTGAAAGCCGCAACCTAAAAAATGCGGTCTCCATTGTAGATTCTTATATCAAAAAAAATCCACAAACAGAGACCACTTATCTTTCCAATGCCGCTCTGACTCCGCAGTTGGAGATACCGGAAAAATTATTGGGTGTTCTGGGAATGTTTTTGGAGCAATCCTGAACCTGGATCAGAGTAAAGGAGACTTTGTTGGCATCCCTGCCTTGCGGGGATATGCCTTCGGAGTCTTCTTTACTTTTTCGATGACAACAAAAGAACGCCTGGTTTCATACAGTTCAAATTTATGAATATCCGTAATCTTACCTCCGAGCAGAAAAACTGCATGTTTTGCCCGCTCTGCTTCCTCCTCGATCTCTCCGGACTTATAAGAAATAAAATGACCATGTTCCCTGACAAAGGGAATACAGTATTCACTCAAAGCAGAAAGATTCGCCACAGCGCGAGACAAACATAGGTCAAATGTTTCCCGATACATGCTGTCTCTTCCTAATTCCTCCGCCCTTGCATGAACAGCCGTGACCTTTTCCAGCGAGAGCTTCCCTATCACTTCATCCAAAAATCCAATGCGCTTCATCAGAGAATCGGCAAGAACCAGATCTATTTCGGGAAATGCGATTTTTAAAGGAATTCCCGGAAATCCGGCTCCTGTTCCAAGATCCAGTACACGGATCGGACGATTCAGATCAAAAAAACGACATAGGGAAAGGCTGTCCAAAAAATGCTTTTCTATCACTTCATCAAATTCTGTGATAGCGGTCAGATTCATGACCTTGTTCTTCTCGATCAGCATCTTATAATATGTGAGAAACTGTTCCATCTGCTTTTCGGATAATTCGATTTGAAAATCATGAAGCCCGGACACAAATTTTTTTACATCATATTTCATCTTTCTTTGACACTCCGTCTCTGTGTTTTCTCATGCTATCCATATAGATCAAAAGAACCGACACGTCCGCAGGAGAGACACCGCTGATGCGGGAGGCCTGTCCAATAGAGGCGGGACGATATAATTTCAGCTTTTGCCGCGCTTCTATTCTTAAGCTGGGCACCTCGTCATAATCAAAATCCTCCGGTATTCTTTTCTTTTCCAGCTTTTTAAAATTTTCCACCTGCTTTTGCTGCCTGGAAAGATAACCCTCATATTTAATGAAAATGTTTACCTGCTCGATCACGTCACAGGCGAGCTGCGGTCGTTCTTTATCAATCGGCGCCAGCTTTTCATAATCCAACTCCGGTCTTCGGATCAGCTCCGCCAGGGTCACGCCTGTCTTCAGCGGTATACTTCCATATTGCTCCAGCAATTCCTGCACTTCGCGGCTTGCTCCTATATGCACCCTGGAAACGCGCGCGACCTCCTGTTCGATCAATCGCTCCTTTTGACAGACCCACTCATATCGCTCTTTGGAAATCAATCCGATCTCATACCCTTTTTTGGTGAGCCGAAGATCCGCATTGTCCTGACGCAGCAAAAGCCGATACTCCGCCCGCGAGGTCATCATACGATACGGCTCATGATTTTCCTTCGTCACAAGATCATCGATCAACACTCCAATGTACGCTTCCGACCGGTCAAGGATCAAAGGCTCCCTTCCAAGAATCTGCATTGCCGCATTGATACCGGCGATCAGACCCTGACATGCCGCCTCCTCATAACCGCTGCTGCCGTTGAACTGTCCGCCGGAAAACAACCCCTTGATCTTCTTAAACTCCAGAGTAGCGTAGAGCTGATTGGGGTTGATACAATCATACTCGATCGCGTAAGCATTCCTCACGATTTTCGCATGTTCAAGTCCCGGCAATGTCCGATACATTTCCTGCTGTACGTCCTCCGGCATCGAAGAAGACATCCCGCCGACATACATTTCCGTCGTATGGATCCCTTCCGGTTCAATAAAGATCTGATGCCGGTCCTTATCCGCAAACTTGACTACCTTATCCTCGATCGAAGGACAATACCGGGGACCGGTCCCTTCTATGATACCGGCATAGATCGGAGAACGGTCAAGATTGTTGCGTATGATCTCATGCGTTCTCTCATTCGTGTAGGTCAGCCAGCAGGAAACCTGTTCGATCTGTACCGATTCCGGATCCGTCGTAAAGGAGAACGGGACGACACGCGCATCTCCCTTCTGCTCCTCCATCCTGGAATAGTCAATGGTACGACCATCAATTCTTGCCGGTGTTCCGGTTTTAAAGCGGAATAATTCTACTCCATTTTGTTTCAAAGACTCGCTCAGATGCGTTGCCGCCATCAAGCCGTTCGGTCCCGTATAAGTCACGGATTCACCTGTGAGGCAACGCGCCTGCAGATACGTTCCGGTACATAAGACAACAGCCTTGCTGTGATAGACAGCGCCGGTCACAGTTTTTACCCCTGTCACTCTTCTCACGGAATTTTGTGCGGCATCCTCAGTCAGCAGCTCGGAAACCTCCGCCTGCCGGATCGTTAAATGATCGGTACTCTGTAATGTGCGCCTCATCTCCATACTGTAATTTGCCTTATCCGCCTGTGCGCGAAGCGAATGCACTGCAGGACCCTTCGATTTGTTTAACATCTTCGACTGGATAAACGTCTTATCGATATTGATCCCCATCTGTCCGCCCAGCGCATCGATCTCACGGACCAGATGCCCCTTTGAACTTCCTCCGATATTGGGATTGCATGGCATGAGAGCAATACTGTCAACGCTGACAGTAAATATGATCGTCTCCAATCCGAGACGCGCACATGCAAGGGCAGCCTCGCATCCGGCATGACCTGCTCCTACTACAACAACATCATAATTTTCTTCTATATATTGCATATTTTTACCTTTTTTGTTATCTGTAACAGGCAAATTTTATTTACCCATACAAAAGCTTTGAAAGATCTCATTGACAAGGTCTTCTTCTACTTCCTCCCCGAGGATCAGACCAAGGGAACGATATGCGTTCATCAGGTCAATGGTATAGACATCCTCCGGCATTCCATCCTCCATACTTTTCAGAACAAGCAAGACAGAAGAAAGCGCATCGGATAATGCCGCTTTATGACGCACGTTGGTAACATACATTTCATCCTCCCCCTTCACTTCACAGGAAAGGAACATTTCTCTAACTGCAGCTTCAAGTTCATCCATCCCGCTTCCTTCCTTTGCCGAAACGGAGATCATACGAAATGACGTTTCACTCCCACAAAAAGCATGCAATTGATGTTCCATCTCCTGTGCAGTTACCTTTGGAGCAAGATCGGACTTGTTGAGAAGGATCAAGGCAGGAGTTTGATCTAACAGCTTCATGATCTCCATATCATTCTCGTCAAGTTCCGTCGATGTGTCAACCACATAAAGGATCAAATCCGCATCCTTCATGGATTCCCTTGCCTTCTCTACGCCGATCTGTTCTACCGGATTTTTTGTCTCGCGAATTCCCGCCGTATCTGTCACACGGAGCAAAATCCCATTCAGGTTTAACTGTTCCTCCAACACATCCCTTGTTGTTCCGGCAATATTTGTCACAATTGCCCGCTCTTCATTTAAAAGAGTGTTAAGTAATGACGACTTTCCCGCATTCGGTTTTCCGACAATCACCGTGGAAATCCCTTCTTTTAGAATACGTCCGTTCTCACTGGTCGACAACAAATGCTGCAGCCTTTCTCTGATATGCTCGAGTTTTTCTTTGAACGGAACAGTATACCCGTCCAGGCTGATATGCTCTGGATCATCCAGCGCTGACTCAATATAAGCAGTCTCATGTAACAGCTCCGAGCGAATGTTCCTGATCTCGTCAGACAAGCGACCGGAAAGCTGTCTGACAGAACTTCGCAGCGCATACTCGTTTTTCGCCTGGATCATCTCCATCACGGATTCCGCCTGTGAAAGGTCGATCCTTCCATTCAAAAAAGCACGCTTTGTAAACTCCCCAGGTTCGGCAAGCCTCGCGCCTCTTGAGATGACAAGCTCCAATATTTTTTTTAATACATAGACGCCGCCATGACAATTGATCTCTATGACATCCTCACGCGTATAGCTTTTTGGTCCTCTCATCAAGGTCACCATAACCTCATCTATGATCTCATCCTCGTCATACACGTGTCCATAATGAATGGTGTGACTTTTCATGTCAGATAACGTCTTTCCGCCATGCAGCCGGAGGACCCGATCTGCCACAGAAACCGCATCCTTCCCGCTGATGCGGATCATGCCGATCCCGCCATTTGCAATAGCGGTCGAAATTGCTGCAATTGTATCCTGCTCCATACATGAACTCCATTCTCATGATAAAAATGGGGCTGTCAAACGACAACCCCATATCAACTACTGTTTTTTCAAAGTTACGACTACATGGCGATAAGGCTCATCTCCCTCGCTATGCGTTGTGACAAACTTATCATTCTGCAGTGCGGAATGGATCACTCTCCGCTCAAACGGATTCATCGGCTCCAAAGCAATGGGACGCTTATTCTTCTTTACCTTGTAGGCAATGTTCTTTGCAAGGTTCTCTAACGTCTCCTTCCTTCTCTTGCGGTAATCCTCCGTATCGATCTTGACCTTTACATACTCCTCTGCATTTTTATTGACTGCGAGGTTTGTCAGATACTGCAGAGCGTCCAGAGTCTGACCTCTTTTTCCGATCAGGACACCCATATCGTCGCCCTTCAATTCGACATTGACGATATTGCTGTCCTCCTCCTTTTCCACCAAAATCTCAACCTTCAGCTTCATTGCATCAAAAACCCGATCAAGAAACTCATGAATACGGTCGTTTACATCATCCTTCCTTCTTGCGCGGATCACAGCATCCTTACGCGCAATACCGAGAAATCCGGCGCTTCCCTTCTCTATGACTTCATATTCGATCTTATCATGGGTCGTTCCGAGCTGAATAATTGCTTCTGTAATCGCTTCATCCACCGTTTTTGCCGAGATCTCAATATACTCCATACCGATTTTCCCCCTATTTCCTATTATTTCTCTCATTATACTCCCGGACCATATTTGCCTTCGCGCTCATGCTTCCCGGCTTCGCCTTCGCCCTTGCTGCATTCGCCTTCTCAATTTCAAGCTCCTTCTCCGCAGTAGACATCTGTTTTTTGTTCGCGTCCACAAGCTGTCTGGTATTGATCTTTGCCGCATTGGTGATCTGGTTTTCAGAGATACCCATCTTTTCCCGTTTCTTCTTCGCCTTCTCCTGATTTTTCCGAATGATATCGTCCAGATCCAGCTTTTCAAAATGCTTGTTTAAAAAGAACTGCTGCAGGGTTCGGATCACAGCACCGGAAATCCAGTAGATACCCAGTCCGACCGGAACCGTAAAACACATCACTAGAGAAAACAACGGCATCGTCTTGTTCATCATCTTCATCTGCTGCGCCATTGCGTCTGCCTGATCTCCGCCTTCCGAACCGGGCGTCTGCGGTATCATCTTTAAATTGATGACCTGTGACAGATACGATACAACAGGAACCATCAGGGCTCCGATCACCATCAGATAAGAATGACTCTGAAAATTTGTCGTGATGATCTGCCAGGGCGTGTCGGAGATATTCAAATGAAAAAAGTTGTTCACATCTGCAACCGTCTCATAGGTACCGGAAATCACACTCTCCAGGGAAGGAAACGTCTCCTTTAACGTATTCCATCCGTTGGAATTCATCTTATAAAGCACATCCACGATAAAATTGGAAATCGCTGCGGGATCCGTAACGGTAAAATCAGCGCGGGGCGCCGTGTAGATCTTTAAGGTTTCCACAAGCCCCGTCATCTTATCCTGATAACCGTCGGTCGCCATGATCCCATTCACCAGCTCGGTAAAATTGCTCTTGACGCCCGTGACATATGCCGGAATATTCAGGAACACACGATACAGAGAAAACAAAAGCGGAACCTGGATCAGCATATTTCCGCAGCTTCCCATCATCGACACGCCGTACTTCTCATAGACAGCCTGCGTCTCCTCATTCATCGCCACCATCGAAGCCTGATCCTTTTTTCCCTGATACTTCTTGGAGATTGCCTGGATCTCCGGCTGCATCTTCTGCGACAGCTTTGAAAATTTCTGCTGCTTATAGGTCAACGGAAACAATAACGCATAAATGATGATCGTAAATATGATAATGGAAATACTGATATTCTCAATATGCGCCATCGTCAAAAGACGATAAACGCCGTCCATGATCCATCCGAGCAGTCTGGCGATCGGTCCTGCGATCGCTCCGTCATAGGCAGTTAATAACATTTCTGACACTTCATTATACCTCCATCATGGAACCGGGTCATATCCACCTTTTGAAAAAGGATTACACCTCATAATCCTCCACATCGTCAAAGCGCCGCCCTTACAGACTCCGTATTTTTCGACCGCCTCCAGTCCATAGAGGGAACAGGTCGGACAATACGGACACTTTGTCGTTTTCCACGGAGAAAGATACCTTCTATAAAATTGTATCAATGTAATAACTATTTTTTTCAAACTGATTCCATCTTCTTTGATAAATTGTCTGTTTTTATGATCCTGTGAAGACTCCCAAGATGCAATAACGCGCTCTCCGTCTCATGATAAGAGATATCGCGTGCTCTGCTTCTCGCGACGACTACGATGTCCAAACCATTCTGGAACATGTCCTCATGCAGTCTGTAGCTTTCCCGGATCAACCGGGTCAAATGATGTCTTATAACGCTGTTTCCTACTTTTTTGCTCACAGAAATACCCAACCGATTTTCTTCCGTTTGATTGGGGAGCACATACATCACGAGATACCGGTTTGCATAGGATTTTCCGCTACGATACACCCTCTGAAAATCTCGCGTCTTTTTCAATGATTCCGAAAATTTCATCTTCCCATAAAGAACAACGGATGTTCCGCAGTGCGAAACATCCCCATGTTCAAGAAAAGACCACATACGATGTGGCCTAAGCTGTCAGTTTCTTTCTTCCTTTTAACCTTCTTGCAGCCAATACCTTTCTTCCGCTTGCAGTGCTCATTCTCTTCCGAAAACCATGCACCTTCGCTCTCTGTCTCTTTTTCGGCTGATACGTCATCTTCATACCCACTCACCTCCTCTTGGTTAAAAAACATCATGTTCAATTATAGCAGAAAAAGTTATGAAGTCAAGCATGTTTTTACTGTGAATAAATTAACCACTATATATATAAGGAAGAAACTCGTTCATACCATATCTAGTAATATTCCATTTTTTTTATTTCAAAAAATAGATGGATGATCCAAATGTTTACATAAGTTATCCCCGAAATGTGAATAACATGTTGATAAATGATTTATAATTTTGGGACAATTTGTTTATAAATCATTTTACGCCCGTATTACGCCCAAACAGCCATTTTTTCTTTCCTACATAGTCCCCCACGATTAATCATTGATAAAAGCTTTAAAATGGTGTAGAATTGGAAGTGTAGTATTTTTTAGAACTATGTTTAGAATCGGAGTATTTACATGGACTTGATCTTAGAAAAATGGGATGAAATCTTACAGACTGTCAAGATAGAACACGATATCAGCAATGTTTCATTTGATACCTGGATCCGCCCGCTCGAGGTATATGGCGTCGATGAAAATACCTTATATATTCTGGTGCCATCTGACCAGATGTCATTAAATTATATTTCTAAAAGGTATCTTCTTCCGCTAAAGGTCGCGATCGCGGAGATCACCGGTCATGAATATGAACTCAAATTCATCCTGCCTGAACAGGCGCCAAACATCAAGGGCAATTCCATTCAGGCAAAGAAGGGTCCCGTCTCTGAGAGGGCAGCTATTTCAAACCTGAATCAGAACTACACATTTGAAACCTTTGTCGTGGGAAGCAACAATCGTTTTGCGCACTCTGCCTCCCTCGCCGTTGCAGAATCTCCGGGTGAAGCATACAATCCTCTCTATATATATGGAGGACCTGGATTGGGAAAGACGCATCTGATGCATTCGATCGGACACTTTATCCTGGAAAAAAATCCAAATGCAAAGATCATCTATGTCACATCCGAGGAATTTACCAATGAGGTGATCGAATCCATTCGAAGCGGTAATGCATCCGCGATGAACAGGTTTCGAGAAAAATATCGCACCATTGATGTACTGATGATCGATGACGTACAGTTTATAATAGGAAAAGAGAGCACACAGGAGGAATTCTTCCACACCTTCAATGCACTGCATTCCGCCGGAAAACAGATCATTCTGACCTCCGACAAGCCTCCGAAGGAGATGGAAACCCTGGAAGAACGCATTCGTTCCCGTTTTGAATGGGGACTCATGGCCGATATCGGAACACCGGAC
The DNA here is from genome assembly GCA_947628935.1 of uncultured Roseburia sp. Lineage (GTDB taxonomy): Bacteria > Bacillota > Clostridia > Lachnospirales > Lachnospiraceae > Roseburia. The sequence continues at coordinate 14,335 of CANRBT010000031.1, forward strand.
TATGAGACCAGAATGGCGATTCTTCGCAAAAAAGTAGAATCTGATGATATGACGCTGAGTGATGAAATTCTCAACTATATCGCTACCAACATCAAATCGAACATCCGTGAACTGGAGGGAGCGCTAAACAAGCTGCTCGCATACTCGAATCTGGAAAAGACGGAAATCACGATGGAGATCGCGGTCAAGGAATTACAGAACATCATCACGCCGGACAAGCCCAAGGAAATCACGCCACAGCTCATCATCGAAGTCGTATCAGAGCATTTTCAGATTTCACTGGATCAAATGATCTCCAAGAATCGCAGCAAGGATATCGCAAGACCAAGACAGATAGCGATGTACCTCTGCAAGAATATGACAGATTCCTCACTGGATTCCATTGGAGTCCTTCTTGGAGGCAGGGATCACTCCACGATCATTCACGGCGTACAGAAAATATCCGAGGAGTACGATTCCGATTCCGGCACGCGAAGTCTGATCGATACGATCAGGAAAAAAATCAATCCAAACTGATATTTTCCACAGACGTGCGTTGAAATCCCGTGGCGTTCCTGTGAAAACGGATGGATAACGTTCAGCGGCAAGAGGATAAGCTTTAAGTTTACATAATATTTATTTACAATTTTTCCAAAGCTCATCCTCCGGCTTTTCACAGGAAAAAGAAGCTTCTTTTTTTCCATGAAGCCGCATTGAAAAGGCTTTACGAGGTTATTCACTTATGAACACCCTCTATGAATATGACTTTTAATTTCTATTATCACTATATGGCTATGAGCCAGGCAGGAAGGAGTAACCAACAATATGAAACTGATCTGTTCCAAAACAAATCTGATGCACGGTGTGAACGTCGTATCGAAAGCCGTTCCAACCAGAACAACAATGGCTATTTTGGAGTGCATCCTGATCGATGCCTCCGCAAACGAAATCAAGCTCACAGCAAATGATATGGAGCTTGGCATCGAAACCAAAATCGAGGGAGAGATAGCGGAACGGGGAATTATCGCATTGGATGCTAAGATTTTTTCAGATATCGTTCGCAAGCTTCCGGAAAGCGATGTCACGATCGAGTCGGATGCCTCCTTCAAGACAAAGATCACCTGCGAAAAGGTAGAGATCAATATTATCGGAAAATCGGGAGATGATTTTTCCTATCTTCCCTATATAGAGCGAAGCGAAGCGATCACCATGTCACAGTTCACATTAAAAGAACTGATTCGCCAGACGATCTTTTCCATTGCGGATAACGATAACAATAAGCTGATGACAGGCGAGTTGTTCGAGCTTGAGGAGAATCATCTGAGGGTTGTATCGTTAGACGGACATCGTATTTCTATCCGCAATATCGAGTTGAAGGATCGATATGAGTACAAAAAGGTGGTCGTTCCGGGAAAGACGCTGCAGGAGATCAGCAAGATCCTGCCGGGAAGCGCGGAGGAAAATGTCTATATGTTCCTGACGGACAACCACATTCTGTTTGAATTTGATAATACAATGGTAGTTTCCAGATTGATCGAAGGAGAATATTTTAAGATCGACCAGATGCTTTCTTCCGACTATGAGACGAAGGTGAACATCAACAAGCGCGAATTGCTCGACAGTATCGATCGCGCGACGCTTCTCATCAAGGAGGGTGATAAAAAGCCGATCATCATGAATATTACGGATGAAAATATGGAGATGAGGATCAATTCATTTGTAGGTTCCATGAACGAGAACATTGAGATTCAAAAAGAGGGGAAGGACATTATGATCGGGTTCAACCCGAAGTTCTTCATCGACGCGCTCCGTGTGATCGATGAGGAGGAAGTGACCCTCTATATGGTCAATCCGAAAGCGCCCTGCTTTATCAGGGATGATGAGGGGAAGTTCATTTATCTGATCCTTCCTGTGAATTTTAACGCTGCAAGCGTATAGGGTATTGTCATATGATCGAGGTCAAAATCAGAGAAGAAGATGAATTTATCAAGCTGGGGCAGGCATTAAAGAAAGCAGGATTGGTGGATTCCGGGGTGGAGGCAAAGCTTGCGATTCAGGAGGGTCAGGTCACTGTCGATGGAGCTGTGGAAACGCAGCGGGGAAAAAAGCTGCAGGGCGGAGAAATCGTCTTCTTTCAAGGGGAAGAGATTCAGATTGTGCGATGATCATCAAATCAGTAGAATTAAAGAATTTTCGGAATTATGAGGAGCTGGATCTGACTTTTGACGCGGGGACGAATATTCTTTACGGGGATAATGCGCAGGGAAAAACAAATATCCTGGAGGCTGTGTACCTCAGCGGAACAACAAAGTCCCATAAGGGGAGCAGGGATCGGGAGATGATCCGGTTTGGAACGGAGGAAGCGCACCTTCGCACTGTGATCGATCGTTCCGGAAGAGAATATCAGATTGACATGCACCT
>CANRBT010000032.1 GCA_947628935.1 uncultured Roseburia sp.
AGGCAGATGCGCACATACTGCTTGTCGAGCGCCCGCGCCACTGAGCGCGCGATGCTGGTCTTTCCGGTTCCGGGCGGTCCCACCAGGCAGATGATCGGGCTCTCGCCCCTGCTCGTCAGGTTCCGCACAGCCAGAAACTCCAGCATGCGCTCCTTGACCTTCTCCAGCCCGTAGTGATCTTCGTCTAAGATCCGCTCCGCGTTTTTGATATCCTTGTTGTCCCTGGACGCCTTGTTCCACGGCAGCTCCAGCAGGGTCTCTATATATCCGCGCGTCACGGCGCTCTCCGACGAGCTCGAGCTGATGCTCTTGAACCGGTCGATCTCCTTTCGGATGCGGTCCTTGACCTCTTTATCCGCCTTCAGCTTCCCGAGCGCCGCCAGATAGGAATCCGCGTCGGACTCCGTATTATCCTCGCCCAGCTCCTCCCGGATCAGCTTCATCTGCTCCCTGAGGATATATTCCTTCTGATTCCTGTCCACACGCTCCTTGACGCGCGCCTGAAATTCATTCTTGATCGCCGTGATCTCGATCTCCCGGAGGAGCAGCGCCACCAGCACCTCGTAGCGCTCCGTCAAAGAGACCGCCTCCAGCAGGCGCTGCTTTTCCTCATAAGATACGGGAAGATTGTTCGCGACCTGATCCAGCAGCCGGTCCAGCTCCGTGATGGCGCAGACCTGGCGCAGCAGCTCCTTGCCCGCGCGCGGGTTCACTGTCTGATAGCGCGTGTAGGTCTCGTGCACGCTGCGCACCATCGCCGTCTTCGCATCCTCCGAGAGATCCCCGTCCACCTCGTCGTCAAAACGGATGATCTCCGCCTCCAGATAGGGATCCATGCTCGAGAACGTGGAGAGCTCCGCCCGCTCCTTTCCCTCCACGAGAATGCGCACTATATTGTTTTGAAGCTTGATCACCTGCTTGACCTCTGCGATGACGCCGATCTTGTACAGATCCCGGATATCCGGCTCCTCCTGCTCCACATCCCTCTGTGTCACCAGAAAGATCCGCTGGTCGTCCATCATGCTCTGCTCGATCGCCTTGATCGACTTTGCCCTGCTGATGTCAAAATGTGCGATCATCCCGGGCAGGATCACCATACCGCGCAGCGCCACCGCTGGCATTCTCACTATCATCGTATCTAACATGCTATTCCTTCTTAACCCGTTATGCTCCGATTGCCTCCAGACGCTTCAGCTCCTGGGTCGCAATCGCAAGCTTTTCCTCCACAGTCTTCTTCGTGATGCGGCAGCTCGCCGTGTTCTCCTCTGACGGGATCTCGTACATCATATCGAGCGTGACAGCTTCAAGGATCGCCCGCAGCCCGCGCGCCCCGGTCTTGCGCTCCAACGCCTTATCCGCGATCGCCTCCAGTGCCTCGCCGTCAAAGTCAAGCGCGACGCCGTCCAGCTCGAACAGCTTCTGGTACTGCTTGGTCAGCGCGTTCTTCGGCTCCTTGAGGATGCGGATCAGCGCCTCGCGATCCAGCATATCCAGCGAGACAGTGACCGGCACACGACCGATAAATTCCGGTATCAGTCCAAACTTCACGAAATCCTGCGGCAGCGCGTGCTTGAGGACGTCTCCGATGTTGTATTCGTTCCTTGACCGGATATCCGCGTTAAAGCCGATCGCCTTCTGATCCAGACGCGTCTCGATGATCTTTTCGAGCCCGTCAAACGCCCCGCCGCAGATAAAGAGGATGTTCGTCGTATCGATCTGGATCAGCTCCTGCTGCGGATGCTTCCGTCCTCCCTGCGGCGGCACAGACGCGACGGTCCCCTCCAGGATCTTCAGCAGCGCCTGCTGCACGCCCTCGCCGGACACATCCCGCGTGATGGAGACATTCTCGGATTTCTTGGAGATCTTGTCGATCTCGTCGATATAGATGATGCCGTGCTGCGCTCGTTCGATGTTATAATCTGCCGCCTGTATGATCTTCAAGAGGATATTCTCTACATCCTCGCCCACATAGCCCGCTTCCGTCAGCGTTGTCGCATCCGCGATCGCGAACGGCACATTGAGCACGCGCGCCAGCGTCTGCGCGAGCAGCGTCTTCCCGGAGCCGGTCGGTCCGAGGAGGAGCACATTGCTCTTCTGCAGCTCCACGCCGAGATCCTTGCCCGCCATGATACGCTTGTAGTGATTGTATACGGCAACGGACAGCACCTTCTTTGCCTGCTCCTGCCCGATGACATACTCATCCAAAAATGCCTTCAGCTCCTTCGGCTTTAACAGATTGATCTGCTCCGCCTCCTCGTAGCTGTCCGCAGTCTCCTCCTCCTCGAACTCCTCCTCGATGATCTCCGCGCAGATGTCCACGCACTCATCGCAGATATAAGCGCCGTTCGGACCGGCGATCAGCTTGCGTACCTGTTCCTGCGGCTTTCCGCAGAAGGAACAACGGTACCTGTCGTCATTTCTTCCTGCCATGCTCTTTGCTTATGCCTCCGCTTTTTCTTTTCTCGTAATTACATCGTCGATCAGACCGTACTCCTTCGCTTCCTCCGCTGACATGAAGTAATCACGCTCTGTGTCTGCTGCCACGACCTCGTACGGCTTTCCCGTGTTCGCCGCCAAAAGCTCGTTCAGCCGTTTCTTCGTCTTTAAGATGTTCTCGGCAACGATCTGGATCTCCGTCGCCTGTCCCTTCGCGCCGCCGGACGGCTGATGGATCATGACCTCCGCATTCGGAAGCGCAAAGCGCTTTCCCTTCGTGCCGCCGGCAAGCAGGAATGCCCCCATGCTCGCGGCAAGACCGATACAGATGGTGGAGACGTCGCACTTGATATACTGCATGGTGTCATAGATCGCCATGCCTGCCGTCACCATCCCGCCCGGGGAATTGATATAGAGCTGAATGTCCTTGTTCGGGTCCTCGGACTCCAGGAACAGCAGCTGCGCCACCACAAGGCTTGCGGTCGTCTCGTTGACCTCCTCGCCCAGAAAGATGATCCTGTCCTTCAGCAGGCGGGAGTAGATGTCGTAGCTCCGCTCGCCTCTGCTCGTCTGCTCCACCACATAAGGTACCAAACTCATAGTCTTTCTCCTCCTTCATATAAGCTTAAACAGACCGGCCCCTCGGAGCCAGTCTGTCTGTATGCGATCGGATGTGGAACGACGGTTACGCCTCCGTGTCCTCTTTCTCCTCTGCGTCCTTCTCTTTCCTCTTCGCCTTCGCTCTTTCCTTGACGTTGTCCATGACAAGATCCACAGCTTTGGTCACGGCAAGGTCGCGCTTCATGGATTTCTTCTCCTCGTCGCCCATGTACTCCCTCAGCTTATCCGCCTCCATGCCGTAGGCTGATGCCATCCGCTCGATCTCCGCGTCGATGTCCGCCTCCGTGACCTCAATGTTCTCCTGCTTTGCGATCTCCTCGAGCACAAGGCTGCTCTGGATGCGTGTCACTGCCTCCGGGCGTACCTGCTCCTTGAGCTTGTCGAGCGTCAGACCGGAGAACTGCATGTACTGCTCCATGGAAAGACCGCTCTGCGCGATCCTCTGTGCGAATTCATTGACCATGTTCTCACACTGCGTCTCGATCATCGCCTCCGGCAGCTCCATCTCGGACTTGTCGATGATCTTCTGGATCGCCTCATCCTCCTTGGTGCGCTTCGCATCGTCCTCCTTCTGCCCCGCGAGGCGCTTCTTCACATCCTCGCGATACTCCGCCAGCGTGTCAAACTCCGACACATCCTGCGCAAACTCGTCGTCGAGCTCGGGCAGCTCCTTCGCCTTGATCTCATGGATCTTAACCTGGAACACAGCCGGCTTGCCTGCCAGTTCCGCCGCCTGATACTGCTCGGGGAACGTCACATGAACCTCGACCTCGTCCCCGGCATTCTTTCCGACCAGCTGCTCCTCGAAGGTGTCGATGAAGGAATGGGATCCGATCTCCAGGGAGTGATTCTCTCCCTTGCCTCCCTCGAACGGCTCTCCGTCCACAAAGCCCTCGAAATCGATCACTGCCGTGTCGCCGTTCTGTATCGGACGGTCCGTCACCGTGACGGTACGCGCGTTGTTGTTCCGCTCCTTCTCCAGCTCCGCATCGATCTCGTCGTCCGTGACGCTGGTGTCGATCTTCGTCACCTGCACGCCCTTATATTTGCCAAGCTTCACCTCCGGCCGCACGGCGACGTCCGCCGTATAGATGAAGGGCTTGCCGCTCTCGATCTGCACGATATTGACCGTCGGTCTGGAAACGATATCCAGCCCGCTCTCGTCCATCGCGTCTGCGTAGGTGTTCTGGATCACAATGTTCGCGGCGTCCTCATAAAAGATCGACGCGCCGTACATCTTCTCGATCATCTTTCTCGGAACCTTACCCTTGCGGAATCCCGGCACGCTGATCCTTCCTTTTTCCTTCTGATAGACCTCCTGGATCGCTTTTTCCAGCTCGTCAGCGGACACCTCCACTGTGAGCTTCGCCATGCTCTTTTCGAGATTCTCTACCTGTACACTCATTCTAACTGCTTTCCTCCTTCAATATATATGAATCATTCTGTACATCGTCTCTTTCACAGTCATTTTAGGATTATAACATACCCGTATGGAAATTACTAGCTTTTTTTGGGATTCTTTGCCGCCCTCTCAATTTCCCGCCAGCTCTCCAAACCCCATCTTTTTCCAGAACGCCATCCCCTGTGCATTCTGCGGCAGACAGGCAAGCTCCACATCGCTTACTCCCTGGCTCTTCATCGCATCCAGCACCTCATGCATGAGCGCAGAGCCAAAGCCCTGTCCCTGCATACTCTGCTCCACCATGAACCAGCCGATGTACGCCGTTCCCTTCGTCGGATAGTCCCATACCGCGTCCAGGATCGCGACCAGCGCATCCCCGTCCCAGAAACCGATAAAATATTTATCCTCGATGCTCTTTCCCTGCGGCACCTGCCGAAGGACCTCTTTTAAATTCTCCAGGGTCGGCTCTATCTTTAAATAGGAATAATAGGTGCGATTTGCCTTGCAGAACTCGTACAGGACAGGGATATCCTCCTCCGTGACCGCTCGGACCGTCAGCCCCTGCATCGGGCGTTTCGTGTTCTGATTCTCCATTGTGTTCCTCCTCACTGATTGATAAACGACTGCTACCAGTATACCTTGCCTTTGCGCTTCTGTCCAGTTTTTCCGAAAGACCGGACGCGCCGCGACAAAAAAATTTTTTCTCAATAATTACCAACATATTATTTTCTGCCCCGTACATAATAGGATTAGGAACAGCGCTGTCCGACAAAAATACAACAGAAACAATGGAGGGAAACAACCATGAGTGGAACGAACAATTCCGGCTCTAACACGAGCAAGATGGCTGTGCCGCAGGCAAAGGAAGCGATGAACCGCTTTAAGCAGGAAGTCGCCAGTGAGATCGGCGTGCCGCTGAAAGACGGCTATAACGGTGATCTGACTTCTGCGCAGGCAGGCAGCATCGGTGGTGAAATGGTCAAGAAAATGATCATGAAGCAGGAGGAGCAGATGTCCGGCAAGTAAGCCGACACGCTTCTTCCACATGGGATGTCCCGGACTCTGAGACATCCCCATAAAAAACGTGCCATGACAGCGCTTAGCTTCGCTGCTGTGGCACGTTTTTATGCATTCCGCTCTCACGCGCGGTACACGAGCGCCTGTCGTATCTGCCCGACTGCGGCGTCACCGCACAGACTGCGCACGATCTCCAGCGCGAACGGGATCGCCGTTCCCATGCCTCTGCTCGTAATGATATTTCCGTCGACCACCACCTCGTCGGTCAGGCACTCCGCCCCGGTCAGCTTCTCCTCGAACCCCGGATGACAGGTCGCACGCTTACCCGCGAGAAGTCCCGCCGCTCCCAGCACGCTCGGCGCCGCGCAGATCGCGCAGACCAGCTTCCCGGCAGCCGCAAACTCACGGATCACACGACCTACCGTCTCGTCCGCCAAAAGATTCGTCGTTCCCGGCATCCCTCCCGGCAGCACGATGCCGTCAAGACTGCCGTAATCCACCTCGGATGCCAGCGCATCCGCGAGAAACGTCACGGAATGCGAACCTGTGACCTCGCGCTTCCCCGTAACGGAGATCATGACGATCTCCTGCTTTGCACGGCGCAGCACATCCACCACGGTCAGCCCTTCGATCTCCTCACATCCGTCCGCCATAAAGATACCCATTTTGCTCATAGAGGATTCCCCCTGTCCCATTTTTCTTATTATTATAAGGTTTCGCATCCACCCCGTCAACCGTTCCAAAGCCGCTATGGCGTTTTTGCCGGGCGAATGCTATACTATATCCAACGTCTGTTCACAGAAAGGAAACCGCTATGGAGATCGAACGAAAATATCTGATCAAGACCTTACCGGAGGATCTGACGCACTATCCCTGCCGTGAGATCGAACAGGGCTATCTCTGCACTGACCCTGTCGTACGCGTCCGCCGCTCGGACGACACATACACGCTCACCTACAAGGGCAGGGGGCTGATGGTGCGCGAGGAGCACAATCTCCCGCTGACCGCGGAAGCCTTCGCCCACCTCAGAGAAAAGGCGGACGGGATCCTGATCCAAAAGCGTCGGTTCCTGATCCCGTATCGGGATCGCTATACCGTCGAGCTCGACGTCTTCGGCGGAGCGCTTGCCCCGCTCGTGCTCGCAGAGGTCGAATTTCCGACAGAGGAGGAAGCGAACTCCTTCCGGCCGCCGGAATGGTTCGGGGAGGACGTCACCTTTTCCACAGCTTACCACAACAGCACGCTGAGCCGGCGCGGTCTTCCCTGACTCCTCACCCCGCGCTAACGCAGGCGCTCCGTCTCATAGCGCTGTCTGGTGCGCACGCAGCGTTTCAACTGTTCATAGCGCTCGGACAGCTCCCCCTCCGGGATCACCACGTCCATCACGACCGCCATGCTGTTGATCATGTGGTCGTCCACCTCGTCCCGCATCGAGACCAAGATATTGTAACGCTCCTCCATGCTCTTGGCGTCGAAGAACTCCATCAGTCTCGGACTGACCCCGCCACTCTGATCCGACCGTTCCTGCTGCTCCTGTTTTTCCTGCTCCGCACGCGAGGCTGCCACCTCCCGCATGCGTCTCGCCACAGCCTCCGCCTGCGTCCCGCGCATATCCTTCGGCATAGCCGCACGCGGCATACTCCGCACGTCTCCCGCCGCGGGCGCCGCATGCGTATCGGTCGATCTCTGCTCTGCGTCCGCCGGAGCCTGTGCGAGCGTCCGGCGGTCCACCTTCTCAAAACGGTACTGCTGTTCCACCTGCGGATATTTGACACGGTCCACCTCGCTGACAAACATCGCAAGCGGTCTCGCGTACACCTGAAAATCCCCGTACATCGCCTGGTAGATGACAAGCTCCTCTCCCGTTTCGGAATGCTTTGCCACGGCGATCACCTGATACAGCCTTCCCTTAAAATGCCGGTACAGCTCCCCGATCTCTGGTCTTCTTTCCATGTCTTTGTCCTTCCTGTCTGCGTCTGATGCCCTGCTGTCAACGACAATACTTCTGCAGCGTGCGGCGGATCGCCCCCGCGCCCGCGTTCATTTCACGGAAATACTCCTCCACGCGCTCTCCCAGTCCGACCTCATAGAGATCGACCCCAAAGATGGCGGCATTGGACAAAATCTCCCTCACCCCGTCGATCTTCTCCGTCTCTCCGAGCGGGATCTGCGCCATCACAGGGCAGAGCGCATCCAGCATCGGATCCGGACTTGGCGTAAACTGTGCTCCGCTGTCGTCAATGCCCATCAGATAACGAAGCCATCCCGCAAAGACGAGCGGGATCCTTGTGAGCTGCGCGACATCCAGAGACGGTGCGCTCCGATACGCCTTGATCGTCTCGCCGAACCGGATCCCCAGCTTCTGGGAGGTATCGGTCGCAATGCGCTGCGGCGTGTCCGGCATGAACGGATTCGGGATCCGCTTTTTCACCACCTCGTCAATGAACCGGCGCGGCGAGAGGATCCCCGGATCGACCACGACCGGAAGTCCCTCCTGATAGCCGATCGTCTCGACCAGCTTGTGCAGCTCGGGATCCTTCATCTCCTCCGAGATCAACTCATAGCCGAGCAGACAGCCAAACACGGCAAGCGTCGTGTGCAACGGATTTAAGCAGGTGCAGACCTTCATCTTTTCTACCTTATCCACAGTCTCCCTGTCCGTAAAAATAAATCCTCCCTGCTCCAGCGCCTCTCGCCCGTTCGGGAAGCGGTCTTCGATCACGAGATATTCGCACTCCTCCGCATTGACAAACGGCGCCACATAGGTATTCTTTCCCGTCACGAGCGGCGCAAGCTCCTCGCCCCAGTCCGCGATCAAAATCTCCTCCACCTTTTTGTCCGGCCGCGGCGTGATCTTGTCGATCATCGTCCAGGGGAAGCTCACCCTGGAGGGATCCTCCACATAGCCCAGGAAATCGCCCGCCACGAGCCCGTTCTTCTGCCAGCCTTCCGCAAACGCCCGGATCGCCGCATGCAGCTTATCCCCGTTGTGAGAGCAGTTGTCCATGCTCACCATCGCGATCGGAAGCGCGCCCTTTTGGAACCTCTCATAGAGCAGCGATGCCACCTTGCCGATATAGCTCTCCGGCTTCTCCGGTCCCGCGGCGAGATCGCGCTCCACAGCCGCCAGGGTCTGTCCGCGCCCGTCCACCAGGCTGTAGCCCTTCTCCGTGATCGTAAAGCTTGCCATCTGCAGGGATTCCTTTGCAAAGATCTCCTTCAGCCTCGCATACTCGCTCTCATTGCCGCTGTCCAGGCACAGGGACTCCACGACGCTGCCGACGATCTCCTTCTCGATGCTGCCGTCCGCCTTGAGCGTCACGGCGATCCCCAGATCCTCATGCGGACGGTTGACCTTCTCGATGATCTCATAGTCGTAGCCCTCCGCCACGATCAGCCCGCGGTCCAGCTTCCCCGCATTCAAAAGCTCCTGCACCACCCTCGCCTGAAACGCGCGGAAGATGTTTCCCGCGCCGAAATGGATCCAAAACGGCGCCTCCATCGTCCGTGCGCGCACTGCGGCGCGGTCGTACTCCGGCACGCCATAGCCCTTTGCCTTCCAGTCCTCCTGTCGGATCCCTGCCTCTGATAACCTCATCCTTCTCTGCCTCCCTTCGCTCTATCTCGTCTGCGATTTTTCGATCGCTTCCCACAGTCCGTTCAGATAGGTCGCCCCCAGCGCGCGGTCATAGAGCCCGTAGCCCGGCATCGCGACCTCGCCCCAGATCATGCGCCCGTGATCCGGACGGATCGGTCCGTCAAATCCGATCTCGTAGAGCGCCTTCATGATCTCATACATATCAAAATTACCGTCGGAGGAGAGATGCGCCGCCTCCTCGAAGTTTGTCGGTGAATGGAACTTTAAGTTGCGCACATGGGCAAAATGGATCCTCCCCTTAAGCGACCGGATCATATCCGGCAGATCGTTCTCCAGATTCGTCCCGTAGGAGCCGGAGCAGAAGGTCACGCCGTTGTGCGGATTGTCTACCATCTGCATCATGCGCAGGATATTCTTCTTGTTGATGATGATGCGCGGCAGACCGAACACGCTCCACGCCGGATCGTCCGGGTGGATCGCCATGTTGATGTCGTACTTGTCGCACACAGGCATGATGCGCTCCAGGAAATATTTCAGGTTCGCGAACAGCTTCTCGTCGTCCACATCCTTGTAGAGCTCGAACAGCTCCTTCACGTGCTCCATGCGCTCCGGCTCCCAGCCCGGCATCACAAAGCCGTTCATATCGCTTCCGATCGACGCGAACATCTCCTCCGGCTTGATCGCATCGACCGCCTCCTGCGTGTAGGCAAGCACAGTCGAGCCGTCCGGGCGCTTTCTCGCCAGTTCCGTCCTCGTCCAGTCGAACACAGGCATGAAGTTGTAGCACACCATATGGATGCCCGCCTTGCCGAGATGCTCGAGGGTCGTGATATAGTTGTCGATGTATTTGTCGCGATCCGGCGTTCCGACCTTGATCGCGTCGTGGATGTTGACGCTCTCGATGCCGCTCACGTGCAGCCCTGAAGCCTCGACCTCCGCGATCATCGCCGCGATGTCCTCCTCGCTCCATACCTCTCCGGGCATCGAGTCATACAGGGTCGTGATCACCCCCGTCACCCCCGGGATCTGCCGGATCTGCTCCAGCGTCACGGAATCGTGCTTGCTCCCATACCAGCGCAATGTCATTTCCATAGTTTTGTTCCTCCTCCTTATTCATCCAGATTCTCTGCGGCTGTCCTGTCATCGGCGTTTCACAGAGTACCTCTTACACAAATTCCTCGCGCATCGGAGTAAAGATATCCACCAGGATGCCCTCCTCCAGGCACACGCAACCGTGCTCCACCCCATTTCTCTTTAAGAGCACATCCCCTGCGCGCACCACCTTTTTCTCGCCGTCGATCTCAAACTCGAACGCTCCCGCCGCCACATAGGTGACCTGGGTATGCGGATGGCTGTGCAGCGCGCCGACCGCGCCCTTTGCAAAACGATTCTCGACGCACATGATCTCATCGGCGTATGCCATGATCTTGCGGTATACGCCCTCGCCGCAGTTCTCCGCGTCCACATCCCTGTTGTAATTCCACACATTGTTCTTTTCCGTTTTCATTTTTTTCCCTCCTTTGCGTTACGCCCTACATACCACACCAGTGCGATGATACAGATCAGATCGATGCACACCACTGCAACGATCGAACTCATCCCATAATAGATCCCCGCCGTGTCCGCGATCCTCCCGATGACGGAAGGCATCACGATGGAGCCGATGCTCGCGCCTGTCAGGATAAAGCTCCATGCGACCGGATATTCCTCGATCAGATCCCCCGAGAAGGAGACCGTCGTCGGATAGATGCCCGCCATGCTGTAGCCAAAGCCCATGATACCGAACATGATCCACGGCGTACTCCTGCTAAAGAGCAGCAGGAAAAAGAAACACACGATGCCGATCCCCATCACGACCAGAAGCCGCTCCTTCCTCATCCTGGTGGAAAGCCATGCCGTCGTCAGCCGCCCCGCCAGGATCATGATCCACAGCACGCTCGCCGTGATCTGGGACAGGGACGCATCCAGCAGTCCCGTGTCCTGAAAATAGGTGATCATCCAGCCGATCACGCCCTGCTCCGCGCAGAGATAGAAGAACAGGGTAAGGATGCACAGATAAAACAGCTTCTCCCGGAAAAACCCGAGGCTTCCGCCCTTCTCCTTCCGCTCGATCCGGTCCGGCTCCGTCGGTATGATAAAATAAAGCACCCAGCTTAGGATTCCCATAACCAGCATAAAATAACACGCATAGATCCAGTTGGATGCGTCCTTCGCCGTGAGGACGGTCAACAGGATCGGGAACAGGAACGCTCCGATGGAGAACATCGCGTGCAGCCCGTTTAAGATCCACGCCACGCCGGGCGCGAGGCTGTTGACCGTCGTGTTGCAGAAGTTGCTGGTCGCGCCCCTTGCAAGCCCTGTCAAAAAAAACGCGAGCGCCACGAGGATCCGGTTCCCTCCCAGAAGGATCAGCAGATACGCAAGCGCAAAAAACGCATTGAACAACAGAATGCTCTTCTTCCTCCCGATAAAGACCGGCAGCGTGCCCGCAAAAAAGCTGGACACCAGATTCCCTACGGAGTGCAGGCTGACGATCAGTCCGCAAAACGCGTAATCCAGACCTCTCGCATCCCGTATGAACGGGAGCAGCGATCCGATGGAGAGCGCCAGCATCCCGTTGATGACGAACACGCCGTAGCTGCACAGGAACTGTTTTTTCTTTGTGCTGTCCTGTAAAAATGAATTTTGGTTCATGTTGTCCCCTCTCTTATGATCTGAACGATGATATCCATATCATCCCCGCAGTACTTCTCATACACCCCGAGCACGGCGTCCCGAAATCGCCTGTGCTCCTCCTCGCTCAGCTCCACGATCGTGACGCCCTGCGACAGGACGACCTGCCTCGACTCCTCCTCGCGCTCCGTCCAAAGCTCCCTCTCATAGAGCGCGGATTCCTTCGCACACGCGAGGATGATCCCGCGATCCTCCTCCGAGAGCTTCTCCCAGGTGGGACCGGAGCAAAGCTGCATCTCCGGCACGCGGGTGTGCTCGTCCTCGGTAAAATACGGCGCGACCTCATAGTGCCGCATGGATTCGTAGGAGGGCAGATTGTTCTCCGCCCCGTCCACGATGCCCCGCTCGATGCTCCCGTAGACCTCATCGTATTCCGTCGGAACGGCGGTCGCCCCCAGCGCCTGTACCATATCGACCATGAGATCCGAATTCTGCACGCGGATGCGGAGCCCCGCGATATCCTCCAGGCAGGTGATCGGTCGGTCTGCGAGATAAAAATTCCTCGCCCCCGCATCATACCAGGAAAGCCCGACGAGGTCAAAGCCGCTCACCTCGTCCAGGAACTCCTCCCCGATCCCGCCGTCCAGCACCCTCCACATGTGCTCAGATCCTGTGTACAGATACGGCATCTGCAGGATGTTCATGCGCGGGACATACTCCGCCAGCTGCGAGAGCGACACGCGCGCAAAATCGATGCCTCCATGCTGCACCTGCCAGATGACCTCCTGCTCGGTCCCCAGCTCTCCGCCGGATTTTACCAGAATGCGGATCCTGCCGTCCGTCCTCTCCTCCACGAGCTGTGCGAACCGCTCCGCCCCCAGGGTCGTCGGATAGCCCTCCGTCTGGTTCTCCGCATAGGAGAACACATACTCCGGCGCCGGTTCCCCCGGCGCCGCATTCAGAGAAAGTACACAGGCGAATACCGCGATCGCTGCGGCGCCTGCCAGCCTGACCGCCGTCTCCCGCCTCATCCTTCCTCACCCGTTTCCTTTCTGCCCTCCGGTCCGCGCAGCACGCTCATGCGATATTCCGTGGGCGTCGTCCCCGCCACGCGCTTAAAGACCCTTGCAAAATAGTTGGAGTCCCGATAGCCAACCTCCTGGCTGATGTCCTTGATATTGATACGGACATCCGACAGCAGCCGCTTGGCGCACTCCATCCGGTACTCGGTCAGGTAGACCGTAAAGCTCTTGTCAAAACACTGCTTGAAGATCTTACAGAAATAAGCGTCCGAATAGTTCATCGCCTCCGCCGCCATCTGCAGCGAGAGATCCTCCTTGTAATGCCGTTCAATAAAGGAACGGATGCTCTCCGCGACCGCGTGCATGCGGACGCGGTCGTTGGTCGCCTCCGCATCCCCCGCGTCCGGCTCTCTCTCATCCTTCGCGCTCCAGTCCGTCCGCTCCGCAGTCTCCTCCGCCATGCGCACCGCTTCCTCCAGCGCCGCGACCAGCTCCTCATCCGCCGCCGGCTTTAACAGATAATCCAGCGCGCGCACGGAGATCGCCCGTTTTGCATAGCTGAATTCGTCAAACGCCGTCAGGAAAATGATGCTGCAGTTTTTATCCCTCTCCCGGATCTGTTCCGCCGCCTCCAAGCCGTTGAGCCCCGGCATCTCAATGTCCAGCAGCGCGATCCGGCAATCCCGCTCAAAGAACCGCAGAACCGCCTCCCTTCCGTTGACTGCCTCCACGACCTCCAGCTGTTCGGGAAAATATCTGCGGATCGCCTTGCCGATCACAGTGCGTTCGATCGGCTCGTCATCCGCCACCAATATGCGATACATAGCCTCCCTCGCCTCCTGCCTTACCTTGTCCGGATATCCTGCCCTCTTGCACGCAGCAGAACGGAAATGACCGTTCCCGCGCCGGGTTTGCTGTATATGTGCATCTCGCTCCCCGGCCACATCTCCTGCATCCGTTTGGATATATTTCCAAGACCGATGCCGACCTGCGTGCCGCAACTGCCGCGAAGCTCCTCCCTCAGCTGCCACAGACGCTCCGGCTCCATGCCGACCCCGTTGTCCCCGATCACAATGGCGGTTCCTCCATCCCTCTCCCGGATCAGGATGCGGATCCTGCCGCCCTCCTCCTTGTGGGACAACCCATGGATGATGGCGTTTTCCACCAGCGGCTGCAGCGTGAAGGTCGGGACAATGACGCGCTCCTCGTCCACCCGGCAGTCGACCTCATAGGCGATCCTGCTGCCAAAGCGCATCTGCTGCAGGTACATGTAGTCCGTCACCACCTTGAGCTCGCTCGCCAGCGGCACCTCAAGCTCCGTTGTCTTCAGGTTATAGCGGAACAGAGAGCTCAACGCCTTGATCATCTTTTCCGTCGTCTCCGCCTCCTCCAGGTTCGCCATGCCCCCGATCACATTCAGCGTATTGAACAGAAAATGCGGGTTGATCTGGCTGCGGAGCACCTCCAGCTTCATCATCTCCAGACGCTTCTCGGCGTCCAGGCTTGCCAGCTCCCGCTCGTGCAGAAGATCCAGCGTCTTTCGCTTCTCCTCCAGCGCGAGGATGTACTCGCCGGTCGCGTACTTCATCTTGTTGAAGGAATGCACCAGCTCGCCCAGCTCATCCTCGTTCTCCGCCTGCACATCCTCCACGAAAAAATCGTTCGCGGCGATCCTGTGCGACGCGCGCACCAGCCTCACGACCGGAAGGATGATCGTGCGGTTCATCAGCGCCGCCAGCTCCGCCATACTGCCCAGGAACACGCACGCCGCGATCAGGATAACGGCGGGCATCACGGAAACCCGCGGGACCTTTTCCTGATAGATCCTGCTGCCGTCCTCGATCGTCTCAAGCATCAGCACCCTCGCGTACTGCTGCAGATAGTCCTGCATCTCGTAGACCTCGTACAGGCTTGCGATGTAATCCCGCTGCCTCTCGTCCATCCCGAGGACCTCATCCCGCTTTTGGCAGTACACCTCGTAGCTGTTGAGGATGGACCAGGTTCTCGCATAGCGCTCCTCGCCGATCCTCCGGTAGGAAAAGGGAAGTCCTTCCACAGCCTTCTTCGTGTCCTCCATCGCCCCGGAAAGCTGCTCCCACGTCTCCCTGCCCGGATTCTTTTTGTAGCTCTCAAACAGGCTGCTCTCCCGCTGAACCGCCTGCATCAGCTCGCTGCTCTTTGCATTATCCTGCAGGATCTGATTGAAATCCACCAGCGAAAACCGCACGACCCAGATATCAAAGACGACCGACAAAAGGATGATCAGGAACACTGCCCCCGTAAACGCCGCTATCTTTTTTTGAATGGTAAGAGACCGCCAGGTCTGCCTTATCCTCTCTCTCACCCCTCGCATTCCTTTCCCGCCCTGACCCTGATACAGGAAATGCAAAGCCGCACGCCCGCATACCGCAGGGACGGCTTTGCATCCTCCTTACGTTCTCTGCGCTAGCATGTATGCTCCTTCGCATATGCAAAGAACGGTTCCTTTTCCTTTCCAAGCACACGGTTCGTCAGCAGATACCCGTGCCGCGCATCGGAAAATACGACCAGCATATCGGACTGCCTCCTGACCCGGACCTGCCTCCAGGGAAGATCCTCATGCTGTTCGCCGACCGTTACATGCAAGCCCTTCTCGTCAAATTCCAGCACGACGCCCTGCGGCATTGCCGCCGCCTGCCCCTTCGCGCGCAGATAGACCGCGATCGGCTGGATGACCGGAAACAGCAGGCAGGCGAACAGGATCAGCACCTGAAACAGATCTCCCGCCGTATTCCAGAAGCGCACGGCAAGCGCGATCATCGCCGCTGTGAACACGATGTTGCAGATGCCGGCCAGCGAACGGTAGGTCTGGCGCATGGTCAGCTTCCAGAAATCCAGCGCTCTCACATCACATTGAAACCGATACGCCGTACCGGACGCCGCTCCCTGTCCGGCTGCACCGTCAGCCTGCATAGCCGCCCAGCACTCTCGGAAGCAGCAGACTGACCTCCGGGATAAACGTCAGAAGCAGCAGAACGACGATCATGCACAGATAGAACGGCAGCGTCGCCTTGACCACGCGCTCCATCTTGACGCCGCCCACGGCGGAACCGATGAAGAGCACGGCGCCGACCGGCGGCGTCAGAAGACCGATACCGCAGTTGAGCACCATCATGATACCGAACTGGATCGGATCGATGCCGATCGAGGTCGCGATCGGAAGCAGGATCGGCGTTGCGATCAGGATGATCGGCGCCATATCCATGATGCAGCCAAGGAACAGCAGGATCAGGTCGATCAGCAGTGCGATGACGATCGGATTCGAGGAGAACCCGACGATCGCGCTCGCCACCATATCCGGCACATGCAGCGTTGTCAGGCAGTAGCCGAAAATGCTCGAGGTCGAGATCAGGATCAGCACGATCGACAGCGTATCGATGCAGTTCTCGAGGATCCGCCACACGCCCTTCCAGTTCAG
>CANRBT010000033.1 GCA_947628935.1 uncultured Roseburia sp.
AGCACCATCGCCGCAGTTAACATTGCTGCAATCTTTTTCTTCATGATTTCGTTTACCTCCTTTCCTTTATTTTACATGTGGTTTATATTAAATCCGCAGAGGCGATGCCCCCGCCGATCTAATACCGTCTTTTCCCGGCGCTATTCCTCCGCCGGCTCATAGAACAGCTCGACGAGCGTCGCTTCCATCGCGTCCTCATCGACGTAATACTCCTCAAACTGCGTCCCCATCACGGTCTCGCCCTCCAGCGTGTACATCTGGTCGATGTTGAACTCGTAGCCGAGCGCCTCCGTCGCCAGATAGGTGAAGCGCGTGATGTCGATGTCCGTCACCATATAATCGGAGATCGTCTGGTACAGATCGAGCGCCACACGGATGTCGCTGGTCGCCTGCTGCTTCGCCATAGCCGCGAACGTGGTCAGAAACTGCTTCTGGCGGTTCTGCCGCAGCGTGTTGCTGTCAAAGACGTTCTCATTGCGCAGGCGCACATACCAGTACGCCTCCCGTCCGGTCAGCACCACCTCGTCCCCCGCGTGAAAATCCATGTCGTATTCCGGGTAAACGATGTCGTCGAGCACTGTCACGGGCACTCCCCCGACCGCGTCGTTCAGATCCGCGATCGCTTCCATATTGATCGCCACATAGCCGTTGATCGGCAGCCCGTGCAGCAGGCGCGAGACCGCCGCGACCGTGCGCTCGCAGCTCAACTCCCTCCCGTCGCCGTAGCCGTGCTGCAGGCAGATCTGCTTCATGTACTGCCCCACATAGATGCCGTCCTCGTCGTAGACGTCGACGGCGGCGATCGTGTTCCGGTTGATCGTCAGGATGGAGACCGTCTTGTTATGGGGATTCATGATCCCAAGAAAGAGCGCGTCCGCCTGTCCGCCGTCCAGCCCGTCCTCCGCCGTCTCGACCTCGCCCTCCTGGTCGATGCCCATGATCAGAAACGTCATGATATCCCGGTTGTAGGCGTAAACCTTTCCCTGATAGCGTATCTCGCCCTCCGCAAGCTCCTCCGACTCCTCCGTCGTCGGAAGGTCGATGTACTCGCCCGCGGAAACGCTCTCGATGCTGTTCTTTCCGAGAAGGCGGCTGATAAAAAACGCCGCCGCGCAGATGACGAGGAACGAGACGAGCACACTGCCCGCCGTCACTGCCGCCCTGCGCATCCAAAGACTTCTATTCTTCTTCATCAACCAGCACCCCCTGAACCAAAAAGCGCAGACTGTCCTCATGGTCTGTCGTACATGTCGAGAGCGTCAGGATGCGGTCGTCGGCAGACAGCGGGATGTCGTCCCTCACATGCACGACGCGCCCCTGAATCTCGGAGAGCCCCTCCAGATACTCCGCAAAAAAAGCGTCATCCTCCATATCAAAGTTATAGAGCAGATGGATCGCCGGATATTCGTAAGCCGCAAAGATCTGGTATACAAACACCCGCTCCGGGGTATACACATAGATATAGTGATCCTCCGCAAAGACGTCCTCATCCTCAAACACATGCAGCGAACCGAACATCGTGTCGTCGTCCATGTTGTGTCCGTAGAATACGGTGTGATTGTCCGTGAAATCCTTCGCGTTCAGGGATTCCGAGTAGATACAGCCCGGATAGCCCTTGCTGCCGTCGATGTTGTGGTTCAGATAATAGCTGTCGTCCGTCGGATGCTGCAGCACAGGATAATCCACATCCGTCCCGGGCACATAGATCCACGCATAGATATCCTCGTTCTCCTCCGTCAGCGCCTCAAAGTCGATCCTCTTGTCTGGTATGTCGATTTGCGGTCCCGCAGACGGCTCCTCCTGCGCGGCATCGCCGTTCTGCGGCGCGGACTCCTCCGCCGCGCCCTCCTGCAGCTCCTCCATCAGCGCCTCTGCTCCCGCGCGGTCCCGCTGCTCGCGAAATACGATCAACAGGCAGATGAAAACGACTGCGGCGCACGCGATCGCCACAACCGCCCAAAAGACACGCTGGTTTTTTCCCTCCGGTTTCCGGTTCTCCATCTCCCGCTTCCTCTTCTTCCTTTCCTGTCGCGTTTATAATGCATATTTTAGTTGCGTTTTAAACATACTAATTTTGTCACAAATTGAGATTTATGTCAATCTCTTATTGCATTATAAACGTACTTATTTTTCACATTTATAACGTGTGACCAATAAACGTTTGCATTGTGTTCCCAATTATGTACATTTTTCACATACTATCTTTAAGAATGGAGGAAGCTATGAATCGAAAAAGAGAGACTTATGACCGGATCGCCGTCGGCGAGCGGATCCGAAACCG
The DNA here is from genome assembly GCA_947628935.1 of uncultured Roseburia sp. Taxonomy (GTDB): domain Bacteria; phylum Bacillota; class Clostridia; order Lachnospirales; family Lachnospiraceae; genus Roseburia. Next base: position 2,282 of record CANRBT010000033.1, read on the forward strand.
CAGAACACAGATTGGAATGTCACAGGACGAGCTTGCCGAACGGATCGACCGCGCCACAAAATACTGCTCCGATATCGAACGCGGGATCTGCGGCATGTCTGTGGAGACGATGCTGGCGATCTCTGATATCCTGGATATATCGCTGGACTTTATGATGTTCGGCGCCGCTTCGGAGGAAGAACTGGAACGGCAGTCGCACGACGAGCAGACGCTCCTTCATCTTCTCTCCAAGTGCACGGACCGGCAAAAGGACTACGCATTTCGTCTCTTGAAGCTGTATGTGCAGTCCACCCGTCCGGAATAGATCCCACGAAAAAAAGCTATGCAGTCCCCGCGGGACCGCATAGCTTTTTTCACATGACTTTTTTTACTTTTTTGCGATATATCCCTGCTCCTTTAAGAGCTCTGCACAGAGGACCGCTCCGCCGGCGGCGCCGCGCACAGTATTGTGGGAAAGCCCCACAAACTTCCAGTCGTACACAGTGTCCTTGCGCAGGCGTCCGACCGAGATCCCCATGCCGTTCTCGTAATCCACGTCCAGGGCGATCTGGGGGCGATCGTCCTCCTCACGGTACTGAATGAACTGCTTCGGCGCGCTCGGCAGCGCGAGCTCCTGCGGCACGCCGCGGAAACGGATCAGCGCCTCGATCAGTTCCTCCTTCGTCGGGTCCTTGCGGAACTTCACGAACACGGCGGCTGTGTGGCCGTTTAACACGGGGACACGGATGCACTGGCAGGTGATGAGCGGGGACTCCGCCGGCACGATCGCGCGCTGCCCGTCGTCGATGTGTCCCCAGATGCGCAGCGGCTCCTTCTCCGACTTCTCCTCCTCGCCGCCGATGTACGGAATAATGTTCCCCACCATCTCCGGCCAGTCCGCGAAGGTCTTTCCCGCGCCTGAGATCGCCTGGTAGGTCGTCGCGACGACCTCATACGGCTCGAACCGCTTCCATGCGGTCAGCACAGGCGCGTAAGACTGGATCGAGCAGTTCGGCTTGACCGCTACAAAGCCGCGCTTCGTCCCGAGACGTTCCCTCTGATACCGGATGACGTCCATATGATCCGGGTTGATCTCCGGCACGACCATCGGCACATCCGGCGTCCAGCGGTGCGCACTGTTGTTGGAGACGACCGGTGTCTCTGTGCGCGCATAGTCCTCCTCGATCCTCTTGATCTCGTCCTTTGTCATATCCACGGCGGAGAATACAAAATCCACCCCGGATGCCACCTTCTCCACCTCGTTGACATTCATGACCGTCAGCCCTTTGACCGCCTCCGGCATCGGGGTGTCCATCTTCCAGCGTCCCCCGACCGCCTCCTCATAGGTCTTTCCGGCGCTCCGCGGGCTCGCCGCGACCGCCGTCACCTCAAACCACGGATGGTTCTCCAAAAGAGAGATAAAACGCTGCCCCACCATACCGGTTCCGCCCAAAATACCGACCTTTAACTTCTCGCTCATAATCTGTCTGCACTCCTTTTCCTACTTATATTGATTCATCCTGCTCCTGCGGCAGCACCAGCGGCTCCCAAACCTCATCCAGATATTTCCGCTCGATGGCGATGACCTCCTCCATCGCTTCCTTTCCGGGTCCTCCGACTGTCAGCCGCTTATTGACACAGTTCTCCATCGAGATCGCCTCGTAGACATCCTCCTCGAACACGGGGCTGATCGCCTGCAGCTCCGCTAAGCTCATATCCTCGATCGCGATCCCCTTCTGAATACAGGCGAGCACGATCTGTCCCACGATGCCGTGGGCGTCCCGGAACGGTACGCCGTGGTTCACGAGATAGTCCGCCGCATCCGTCGCGTTGGTAAAGCCCTGGCTCGCGGAGGCGCGCATCCGGTCCGTGCGAAAGACCGTCGTGGCAAGCATCCCGTTGAACAGGAGGATGCAGCTCTTCACAGTCTCCATCGCGTCAAAGGCGACCTCCTTGTCCTCCTGCATATCCTTATTATAAGCGAGCGGGATCCCCTTCATGACTGTGAGCAGGGACATCAGCGCCCCGTAGACGCGCCCCGTCTTGCCCCGCACCAGCTCCGCAATGTCCGGGTTCTTCTTCTGCGGCATGATGCTGCTCCCCGTGCTGTATGCGTCGTCCAGCTCCACGAACCCGTACTCGTTGGAATTCCAGAGGATGATCTCCTCCGAAAACCGGGAGAGATGCATCATGATCGTCGCGCAGGCGGACAGATACTCGATCAGGTAATCGCGGTCGGACACGCCGTCCATGCTGTTTAACGTCGGTCCGTAAAAATGGAGCTGCTGCGCCGTATAATCCCGGTCCAGCGGATAAGTCGTCCCTGCAAGCGCCCCGGAGCCGAGCGGACAGTAATTCATCCGCTTGAAAATATCGTGCAGGCGCGAGCGGTCTCTCCGGAACATCTCAAAATAAGCGCCCATATGGTGTGCGAGCGTGACCGGCTGCGCCTTCTGCAGATGCGTAAAGCCGGGCATGATCGTCTCCGTGTGCTCCTCCATAATATGTAAGATCGTCTTCAAAAGCTCCCGGAGGAGCATATCGGTCTGGATGATATCCGTCCTTGTGTGCAGGCGCATATCCAGGGCGACCTGGTCGTTGCGGCTTCGCCCCGTGTGCAGCTTTTTCCCGACATCCCCGATGCGGTCGATCAGCTCCGCCTCCACAAAGCTGTGGATGTCCTCGTATTCGCCTGTGATCTCCAGACGCCCCTCGATCAGCTCCGTCAGGATCTCCTCCAGACAGTTCAGGATCTCCCGCGCCTCCTCCCCTGTGAGGATGCCCTGCTCTCTCAGCATGCGCACATGCGCCATGCTGCCCTCAATGTCATCCTTATAAAGCGCCTGATCGAACGCAATGGACGCATTGAACCGGTAGACGAGCTGATCCGTCTCCTTCGTGAAGCGTCCGCCCCACAACTGTGCCATACTCATTCCTCCTTTATCTCATTCCCGCGGCGCTGCGTTCCCCCTGCGCGGCGATCTGCTCATCGCGCTGCCGCTTGGAAAACACGCAGCCGCAATAATACTGTCGATACATCCCATACTCCCTGGACAGCTCCACAGAACGCCTGTAACCGTCCTTTTTCTTGAAATCGGAGTAGAGATAGGAAACGCCGTACTCCTCCGCCAGCCTTCCGCCGATCTCGTTGAGCTTGTCGGCGTTCTTTAACGGGCTGATGGACAGCGTCGTCGTAAAATAGTCCGCGCCCCTTGCTGCCGCGAGCCGCGCGGCTTCCCGAAGCCGCAGCTCATAGCAGCGGAAGCATCTCTCCCCGCCCTCCGGCTCCTGCTCCAGCCCCTCCGCCGCCCGGTAGAACCGGTCCGGCTCATACGTCCCTTCCAAAAAGGCGATCGGGTGCTTCGCGGGGAACCGCCGGATAAATTCCTGCTGCTCCCTTACGCGCATCCGATACTCCTGCTCGGGGTAAATGTTCGGATTGTAGTAAAATACCGTAACGGAAAAATATTCGGACAGATACTCCAGGCAATAGGAGCTGCACGGCGCGCAACAGCTGTGCAGAAGAAGCCCCGGGACCGTGCCGTCCGCCGCGATCCCTGCAAGCGTTCCCTCCAACACCCTCTGATAATTCACCTTGCCGTTCCCTCCTGCAGCTTCCATCATTCTACAACGAATCCCTCCGTCTGCGCAACCCCCTGCTTCGTCCAGCGCAGGATCTCCTCCGCCCGGCATTTCCAGGTATGCCTTTTTTGAAAGACCTCATATGCGCGCTCCGCCGCCTCCTCGCGCATTCCGGGGCGGCGTATCAGCTCCGCGGCGGCGTCCGCCACGGTTCCCTTCTCGGACAGCGAGTAGAAAAACAGCTCCCTCCCGTCCGCAAACTGTTCCCTCAGATAGGGGTTCCCGTCTGTGAGCACGACCGCGCGGTTCGCCATCCCTGCGAGGATCCTGTCATGCACGCCCCTGGGAAACATCGGGGAGACGTTTAAGAGGATGTGCGCCCGCGCGATCCGCTCAAAGGAGAGTGCGAAGCCCAGCTCCCGTTCCCTCCGAAGAAACGCTTCCTGCGGCGTCCGGTATTTTTCCCACCCGTTTCCGACGACTGTGACCGGGATCCTCCGCTCTAACAATGCATCCAGCGTCTGTTTCCGAAAATAGTTCCGCACGTAGGCGTCCACGGGGTACATCGCGTTCATGGCGAGCGCGAACTGTTCCCCCGAAAGCGCTCTCCCCCGTCGAGACAGCTCGTCCGCGAACGCCTCCTCCATCGGAAGCAGCGGCTCCTCGATACGCCTTGCGGCGAGCTCCCGCATCATCGGACCAAGCGGCTCCCCTGCCCCTTTGATCAGCTCATAGGTCTCCTCCGGTCTCTCGTAGGTCCCGGGAAACAGCACCCGGCACTCCTGCTCCTTCCCGCCCGCGCAGACCGCCTCCGCCGCCCCCAGCGGCAGCATGCGCACCTCCCTCACAGAGGGATAGTATCGCTCGATGTATGCCTTCTGCGACAGATCGAGCGTGACGGCGCACAGATTGCGGATCCCTCTGCTGAGCCCGTTGTAGTGGAACAGCGGGTGGTCGAGAATATAATCGAAAAAGGGACCGTTCAGCTTTTCCAGATAGGGCGTCCCGTCCTCCGTCTCCATCCGCGGCAGACTGGAATTGAAATCCACAATGGCGCGATACGTCCTTCCGATATAAGGTTCCAGCTTTTCATCCAGGTCGTCATCCCCTGCGAGCTCGCAGAGGGAGACCTCAAATCCAAGCTCCTCAAACGCATCCGCGAGCCGCGCCGCGAAGAAATTGCCTGACAGATAACAGATTTCTCTGGAACAAAAGACCAGCACGCTCTCCTTCTTCCCCTGCAATGCGATCCCTCCTCATCCGGAGCGAGAAAAAGGGGACTTTGCCCGCAAGCGCACCGCCCCGGGAAAGTCCCGTCCCTCAGCTCCTCAAAAAACGCAGCGTCAGAATGCTCAACAGGTAGATCACCACACAGAGCACAACGAACAACAGCCGGTCCGTCAGCCCTCCCGCTGCGATCTGCCCGATGATCACCAGCCCATGCAGCCAGATCGGCACGTCATGCAGACATGCGGCGATCCCCACCTCGATCAACACGATCACGCACACGGGAACTGCCGGGATCTCCAGACCGAGGATCGCGATCAGGATCACAAGCAGCGCTGCCACGATAACGCCAAACAGGATGACCATGTCTTTATTTTCCAACTTATCCATAGCGACTTCCTTCTTTCCCGCGGACCTTTTGTGTGTCCGACCCCCTGATTATACCAAGGAATACCAAAAAGGACAAGCACAATCTTGTTCTTACAGCAACTCCGCTCCGAAGCCCAGCGGCAGAAGCTCCTTTAACGTACAGATGCGGTAGGTCTCCTCGGACTGCGCCAAAACGATCTGAAAGTCCTCCGCGTCACAGAACTCCGCCATGACCTGACGGCATACCCCGCAGGGCGGGCACAGCGGGAGCTTCTTTGTCCCGTCGGCGCCCCCCGCGATCGCGATGGCGGCAAATGCGCGCTCTCCCTCGCTCACGGCCTTGAAAAACGCCGTGCGCTCCGCGCAGCTGGTCGGCGTGTATGCCGCATTCTCGATGTTGCATCCGGTATAGATCCTCCCGCCCTTCGTCAACAGCGCCGCCCCCACCCGGAACCGCGAATACGGGGCGTACGCAGCTTCGCGCATCCGAAGCGCCTCGCGGATGATTGTTCCATATTCCATAACCACGTCATCCTTTCCTCTCTTTTTTATAGACATTATACCATGGTCGGACATCATTTTCACATCTGTTATTGTAACTATTGTACGAATGTGCTACTATAATCTTAGCTTTTTATCTTCATAGCAACCAAAAAAGGAGGTACATATATGGCAGGAAATGTCATCGTAGGACAGTCCGGCGGACCGACGGCTGTCATCAATTCAAGTCTCGCGGGGGTCTACAAGACGGCAAAGGATCTCGGCGCCGACAAGGTGTACGGCATGCGGCACGGCATCCAGGGCTTTTTGCAGAAGCGCATCGTAGACCTTGATGAGGAGATCCGTTCCGATCTGGATCTGGAGCTCCTGAAAAGAACGCCGTCTGCATTTCTCGGCTCCTGTCGCTACAAGCTCCCGAACATCAGCGACGACAAGGAGATCTTCGACACGATCTTCGAGATCCTGAAGGAATACAATATCACGGCATTCTTCTACATCGGCGGCAACGACTCGATGGACACGATCAAGAAGCTGTCCGACTACGCCATTCTCATCAACAGCGATATCCGCTTCATCGGCGTGCCGAAGACCATTGACAACGATCTCGCCGTGACCGACCATACCCCGGGATACGGAAGCGCCGCAAAGTATATCGCATCCGTGACAAAGGAGGTCATCCGCGACGGTCTTGTCTATGATGTCAAAAACGTGACCGTCATTGAGATCATGGGGCGCAACGCCGGATGGCTGACCGGCGCCGCGGCGCTCGCGCGCTGCGAGGACTGCGAGGGCGTCGACCTGCTGTACCTCCCGGAGCTTCCCTTTGACGTCGATTCCTTCATCGGACGCATCGGCGATCTGCTGAAGAAAAAGAACTCCATCGTCGTCGCCGTCTCGGAGGGCATCAAGACCGCCGAGGGCAAATACGTCTTTGAGCTTGCCGACCACACAGAGTATGTGGACGCCTTCGGCCACAAGCAGCTCAGCGGTACCGCGCGCTACCTCGCGTCCCTTATCAGCGAGACGTTCGGCTGCAAGACCAGACCGATCGAGCTTGCGACCTTACAGCGCTGCGCAGGACACCTGACCTCCCGCGTGGATATCACGGAGGCATATCAGGTCGGAGGCTCCGCCGTCAAGGCAGCGTTTGAGGGAGATACCGGAAAGGTCGTCATCTTAAACCGCGTCTCCAACGACCCGTACATCTGCACGACCGGTCTGTACGATGTGCACAAGATCGCCAACATCGAAAAGAAGGTTCCTCTGGAATGGATCATCAACGACGGCACCTACGTCAGCGACAAGCTCGTCAACTATATCCGTCCTCTGATCCAGGCGGAGCTGACGCCTGTCATGATCACAGGACAGCCGAGACACATCGTGATCTCCAGGGATTGAGGATCGCAGGTATGACGAAAAAGACCGCTGCAGCTCCTGCAGCGGTCTTTTTTGAGAAAGCCGATAGTCGGACTCGAACCGACGACCTACGCATTACGAATGCGTCGCTCTACCAACTGAGCCATATCGGCATATTCATGCATCACACCTGATTATTATAACGGATTTCTAAAAAAATGCAAGGACTTTTTTCAAAAATCTAAAATAATCTGCCAAAGCCGTCTCTCCTTTTTTCGTGAAATTGTCCAATTGCGTTTTTTCTACAGATGTGATAAACTAAGCAACATGAATCCGGCTGACCCGGATTCCCTTCCCTGTCTGCGTCATGACGACATCACGATACGCCTTCCCCTGTCATCTGTGGCAGCCGCTGCCACACCACAGGAGGAATCATGAACTACGAAGCATTCAAATATCAGCTGTTATCCGATCTGCAAAGGGAACTGAATCCCGCCGTGTCACTGATCCTGCAGGATATCATCAAGAACAACGACACGCATCTCGACGGACTGACCATGCTTGCCGCGGACAGCAACATGGCGCCCACAGTCTATCTGAACCACTATTTTCCACAGTACGAGGACGGTCGCCCTCTGGACGAGATCCGTGAGGAGATCCTCTCGATCTGCCATGCGAACTGCCCCGCCGCCCCCATCGACGTTTCCTTTTTTACCGACTACGAACAGGTCCGCTCCCGCATCGTCTTCAAGCTTGTCCACTACGAACGCAACCGCGCGCTGCTCGCGGATGTCCCTCACTACCGATACCTGGACCTCGCCATCGTCTTCCACTGTCTTCTGCATTCCGAGACGCTTGGCAATGCGACCATCCTGATCCGCCAACACCATCTCTCCTTCTGGAATATCACGCGGGACGACCTGTACGCGCTCGCCATGGAGAACACGCCGCGCCTGCTGCCCTACGAATTTCGCAGCCTGAACGACCTGCTCGTATCGCTCTTCGACGATCCTGCGCCCGCCGTCTCGGATGACAGCCTTGCGCTCCCTCTGTACGTCCTCACGAACCGTCAGAAGCTCAACGGCGCCGCCTGCATCCTCTATCAGGACCTGCTCGCGGAGCTTGCCGGAAGACTGGACAGCGACCTGTATCTGCTCCCCAGCAGCATCCACGAATTTCTCGTTCTTCCCGCCGCAGAGCAGCTCTCCCGCCTTGAGCTGAGCGGAATGGTCCAGGACGTCAATTCCTCCCAGGTAGCCCGGGAGGAAATTCTGTCAGACCATATCTATTATTTTTCCCGCGAGACGGGGAGGATCACCATGTAAGCATCCCCTACACCCTCTCGCAAAGCTTCTGATACAGCGCCTCATACTCGCGCGCGGACGCATTCCAGGAAAAATCCTGCCGCATCCCCCGCTCTACGATCCCGTTCCACGCCGCCCTGTCGTTATAGTACACCTGCATTGCGTAGCGCAGAATGCCAAGCATCTCATGCGCATTGTAATTGGCGAAGGAAAATCCCGTGCCTGTGCCGCCGTACTCGTCGTAGGCCTCTACCGTGTCCTTCAGCCCGCCCGTCTCGCGCACGATCGGGACCGTGCCGTAGCGCAGGCTCATCAGCTGGGACAATCCGCATGGCTCAAACAGCGACGGCATCAGGAACGCATCGCAGGAGCCGTAAATCTGGTGCGCCAGCTCCTCCGAATATCCGACGATCACGCGCATCTTATCCGGATATCTGCCCGCAAAATAGCGCAGCATATCCTCATACCGCTTCTCTCCGGTACCGACCACGACAAACTGCAGCCGCTCCGCCGCCAACAGCTCGTCCAGGATGTAGGCGATCAGGTCAAATCCCTTCTGATCCGTGATGCGCGTCACCATTCCAAGCAAAAACACCCCCGCATCCGCAGGAAGCTGCAGTCTCGTCTGCAGCGCAGCCTTATTGGGCGCTTTCTTCTCCACATGGTCCCCTATGCCGAAATGGCTCTGCAGATAGGGGTCGGTTCCCGGATCGTACTCCTCGTAGTCGATGCCGTTCGGAATGCCGTACAGATCGCTCTCGCGGTAGGTCATCAGACCGTCGAGCCCTTCCCCGCCCTCCGGCGTCATGATCTCCTTCGCATAGGTGCGGCTGACTGTGGAAATGGCATCCGCATACACACAGCCGCCCTTTAAGTAATTCGCTTCCCCATAGGATTCCAGCTTGTCCGCCGTAAAGATCTGGCGCGGCAGGCCTGTGATATCCATGACGGCGGGAAGCTTCCATCTTCCCTGGAACTTTAAGTTATGGATGGAAAAGACCGTGCGGATATTGTCATAATAGCGGTCCGATCCAAACAGCGTCCGCAGGAACACGGGGATCAGCCCCGTCTGCCAGTCGTGGCAATGGATGATATCCGGGCAGAAATCCAGATAAGGCAGCGCCTGAAGGACCGCCTTGGAAAAATACGCAAACTTCTCGACGTCCTCATGGATATGATGGTAGGGGTGTTCCCCTGCAAAATAAAACTCGTTGTCCACAAAATAATAGGTCACACCGTCAAATTCCGCCTGAAAGATGCCCGCATATTGCTTTCTCCAGCTCAAACTCACATAAAAATGGCATAAAAAATGAAGCTGTTCCTTCCATTGTGCGTTCATGCAGAGATACTTTGGCAAAATGACGCGCACGTCATAGCGCTCCCTGTCAAAATACCGCGGCAGCGAGCCCACCACGTCCGCAAGCCCGCCCGTCTTGATAAAAGGTACAGCCTCTGAAGCAGCAAACAAGATTTTTGTCATGTGATAACCCTCCAGAATATCATCTTTCAGACATTATACCGCTTTTTTGAGCTTCTGTCGATATGAATTCACATCACAATGCGTCCCGCGCCGCTCAGTGCATTTTGTATTCCAGCCGGATCCTGTCCGTGATCAGCGCAATGAACTCCGAGTTGGTGGGCTTTCCCTTGCCGTTGTGGATCGTGTAGCCGAACATCTCATCAATGGTGTCCATCTTGCCACGGCTCCATGCGACCTCGATCGCATGACGGATCGCGCGTTCGACACGGCTGGAGGTTGTCTGATATTTTTTGGCGATCGTCGGATATAGCACCTTTGTGATCGAATTCAGCATGTCCATATCACCTACGGACATCACGATCGCATCGCGGAGATACTGATAACCCTTGATGTGCGCCGGTACCCCGATCTCATGGATGATCTCCGTCACATCCGCCTCGAGATTGCGCTCGCCCGGATCCTCCGCCTTTTCGTATGCATTGACCTTGCGCGCCTCCAGCGACTTCGGCTTCGCGCTGTTCTGCACATGCTTGATGCGGCTGAGAACCATGTCGTTGTCGAACGGCTTCATGATATAGTAATCCGCCCCGAGATTGAACGCATCCTCCGTGATCTTTTCCTGCCCGATGGCGCTGATCATGATAAATACCGGATGCTTCTTGATGCTCTTGTCATGATTCACGCGATCGAGCACCCCAAGTCCGTCGAGCTTGGGCATCACGATATCGAGCAGGACGACATCCGGCTCCTTCGTCTTGATCACATCGTACGCCTCCTCGCCGTTATGTGCGACACCGATCACATTCAGCTCCTCGTCACTTTCGATAATATTCCCTAATAATCGCAGCATTCTCTCATTATCATCTGCAATTGCTACCTTCAGCTTCTCCATATTTATTCCTCCTGTGACAAATCTCCTGCGTTTTGATGATACTGATTTTATGTTGTGATATTTTGTCGAAGTGCGTCGTCAAGCTTCCTTTATATGCGATTGTCTTTATTTTTCTGCTCACTCCACGATCACATGATAACCGTTCCTCCCATGCTTCTTCACGTAATAGAGCGCCTTGTCCGCATGATCGATCAGATCATCGACATTCTCCTCCTTCGTTGGCACGAAGCAGGAGTACCCCTGGGAAACCGTGATGACGGGCAGCACGGTAGAGTTGACGTTCTCGATCCCTTCCTCCTCGATGCTCCCCTTGATCCTGCGGGCGACCTGCTCCACCTGCGCGGGCTCTCTGTTCTGCAGGAAAAGGACAAACTCATCCCCGCCAAACCGATACACACTGCCGTCCTGCCCAACCGCCTGCTCAAGCAGCCTTGCGATCCTTCTCAAGCATTCATCCCCATGGATATGCCCGTATGTATCGTTGTGCTGCTTAAAGCAATCGACATCGAGGATGCCCACAGCGATCCGCTCGGGATTCCCTGACATATTTTCCAAAATATGCTTTGCATTCTGCTCGATCAGATAGCGGTTCCCGAGTCCTGTCAGGACATCCGTCGTGGACAGCTCCTCCACGCGCCTGCGCTCCGCTTCCTTCTTCTTCAGCTCGATCTTCATGTCGATCGCCGCCGCGCGCTCCCTGTCTGCGATCGTCTTTTGTCGTCTGTAAAGCTCCGTGTGCTCCACGCACAGATGAATATACTTTTTCATCTCCCCGATCGTCTGATAATATTCCATCCACAGCTCCGTCTGTGTCAGGCGGAAATAGACGTTGTCCTGCTCGCTCACAAAACGCTCGAAGTCCCAAATGACCTTCTCCCAGTGGTCATACTCTCCCATCTGCCGGAACAGAGCGCACAGATTGCGGATATCCTGCACATAGTCCGGCGCATTGCTGTCCTTCGCACTGCTCTCCAGAAGCTGCGTGAGATGCTCGTAGACAAATTCCTTTTTCCCTATCGCCCAGTACAGCTGGCTCTTTAAGATCAAAAAGGAATCGCGGTAGGTAGCCGCCCCCTCCTGATCCATATACGGCTCCACCCGCTCCAGGCAGCGACTGGCGTTTTCGTAATCCTCCCGCTGGCAGTAGGAGGTCGCAAGGTTCATATAGGTCACAAGGTACCAGACGTCGTGGGACTCCTCCCGGCACGCCGCAGGACCATCCAGCTCCCCTGCCGCCAGGTCAAAATACGCGATCGCCTTTTCATGCTCCCCAAGCTCCTGATACCGCGCGCCGATATTGTTATAGAACAGCGGCAGCAGATGCTCAAACCGATGCTCCTGCGCACATTCCAGCCCTTCCAGATAGCAGTCGACCGCCATCGTTTCGTTGCCGGTCGCCGCATAGATCACGCCCATCAGGTTCAACGCTCTGACGTACTGCTCGTAATCGGGGATCTTCTGAAACAGATGCAGTGCATTCTGCACCAGAAGCGCAGCCTCCTCCAGCCGGTTCTCGAAAAAGGTCTCCTTCCCTTCCTTCAAATACTCACGGGCAAGCTGCTCCGTATTGCCTCCATGATGCGCCATTCTCTCACCTGCTTTTTCCAACCGTATCCTTTGCCACACATTGTTATATAATTTCAGTATATCATACCGCATCTCTATTGTAAAAATGTTTCTCACTCACCCTTCTCAGCCGTTCAGCATCTTTTCAATGAAGATCCCGTACCCCATGGAAGCATCCGAGACGAAGACGTGCGTGACCGCCCCGATGATCTTCCCGTTTTGCAGGATGGGGCTGCCCGACATTCCCTGTACGATCCCTCCCGTCAGCTCTAAGAGCTCAGGGTCCGTCACGCGAAAAAGGATCCCCTTGTTTTCCTCGTTCCCGGAAAAGTCCAGGCTCTCGATCTCGATCTCATACTGCCTGCTTTCCCCGGAGATCTCCGAGAGAATATACGCTTTCCCCAGAGAGATATCCTGCTTGTAGCACACCTCGTACATCTGCCCGCTTCCCATCTTTGAAAGCTCCCGATTCAGGCTTCCCCGGATGCCGAGCGGCGTATTTTCCTCGATCACACCCAGCCTGTAATCCGGATCGTAATCGATCATCCCCGACAGCTCCCCGGGATTTCCGTCTTCGCCTTTTTTTATGCCGATGATATCTGCGTCGTAGATCCATCCCTCCGAGAGCGCCATGCGCGTTCCGGTATCTCCGTCGCTGATGGCATGCCCCAGCGCGCCAAAGCCGCCGTCCCTTGTATAGTAGGTCAGCGTTCCCACGCCCGCCAGGTCATCCCGGACCCAGATGCCCAGCATGTGCTTTCCCTGACGGTCCTCCACAGGCATGAGCGACACCTCGATATACTCGCCGTTGCGATTTAAGCCAAGCACCTCCCGGTGCTCCCCATAGGCGTCAATTTTTTGGATCAGCTCCTCCTTTTCGCCGACCGGCTCCCCATTGACGCTGACAATGTAATCTCCGCTCTTCACCAGATTCTGCGCCGGGGTGCGCTCCCTCCCGTCTGCGTCCGGCACCTTCGCCGTGCCGAGCACCAGGATCCCTTCCGTCTGGACGTAAATGCCGATCGGCTTCCCGCTCGCATAGACCTGCTGCCGGTCCACCAGCATCACCTCGACATCCCGCACGGGAAGGATCCCGAACAGCTTGCAGGTCACGGTATAGGAGGGCGTACCGCTCCGCCCTGCCGGATCCGTCAGGCTCTCGAACACCTCCGTGCCGTCATCCTTTAAGACGACGCTGACCGGAACGTCAAAATCATAGGAAAACCGCTCCCCCGCTGTGAGGTAGATCTGCTCCGGGAGCGCCTGATAAAAGGTCTTGACGGCGAACGCCGCCACAAGAAAAAAACCTGCCCATGTCATCTGCCAAACAAACTGATAATATCGTCTCATCGCTGCGCCTCATACACATTAATAAAGGAGAGTACCTGCCGTACTCTCCTTTATTATATGGACAAATCTTCGTTTCAAACC
>CANRBT010000034.1 GCA_947628935.1 uncultured Roseburia sp.
GAGATCAATGCGGAGATCCGGGAGATCACAGATCGGCTCATTGCAGAGTTTGAGGAAGGGCTTGCCGGGCAGGAGGGCTACCAGGACCTGACGGTCTCCAGCGAGATCTTAAGCACCGGGGAGGACTATTTTACCCTGAAGCTGATCTGCTATCAGGCAGCGGGCAGCGGCGCGGAGTGGGATTACTTCTATACGATCGACTTAAGGACGGGGGAGCGCCTTGCGCTGGCGGATCTCTTTGTGGAGGGCGCCGACTATCTGACGCCGATCAGTGAGAACATCAAGGAACAGATGCGTCAGCAGATGGCGGAGGACGAGAACAAGATGTACTGGGTTGACACGGACGATCTACCGGAGTGGAATTTCCAGTCGATCACGGACGAGACCTCCTTCTATCTGAATGAGGACGGCAATCTCGTGATCTGCTTCAATGAAGGGGACGTCGCGCCGATGTACATGGGAACCGTGGAGTTTGTGATACCTGCGGATGTCGTCGCCGATATCCGCAGGCAGAGCGGGGAAGGAGAGGAACGGCAATGAGGCTGTGGAAAAAGCGGAGCGGGACAAAAAGCTATGACCCGGCGGCAGTGAAGCCGGTCCTTAAGTGCAGCATCTGCACGGGCGAGCAGGTCGCGGGCTTTCAGGATCTTAGGACGGGAAGGATCGACGAGGTGATGCTGATACGCGGGGAGAGGGATCTGCAGCAGTTTTTGTCGGAGTATGGCATCAAGGGAGAAGTCGAGAAGGTGTATTAGAGAGTTGGGAGCTGCCATTCTGGTGAAAATTTTAACAAAGTGGAAGAAAGTGGTGAAATCCCCTTGAACTTTACAGGGAAATTGGGTACAATAAGGAAAGCGTGGACGGCTAGTCCCAAGGGGAGAGATCCCAAAAAACAATACTGTATGTAGGAGGAATAGAAAAATGGCAGTAAGAGTAGCGATTAATGGTTTTGGCCGTATCGGTCGTCTTGCATTCCGTCAGATGTTCGGCGCAGCAGGCTATGAGGTGGTTGCGATCAACGACCTGACGAGCCCGAAGATGCTGGCGCACTTATTGAAGTATGATTCTTCTCAGGGCAAATATGAGCTGGCTGACAAGGTGTCCGCAGGCGACGACTCCATCACGGTAGACGGCAAGGAGATCAAGATCTATGCGTTCCCGGATGCGAACAACTGCCCGTGGGGCGAGCTGAAGGTCGATGTCGTCCTGGAGTGCTCCGGTTTCTATACCAGCAAGGAGAAGGCGCAGGCGCACATCAATGCAGGCGCAAGAAAGGTCGTTATCTCCGCTCCGGCAGGAAATGATCTTCCGACCATCGTATACAACACCAACCACAAGACCCTGAAGGCATCCGATACGATCATCTCCGCTGCTTCCTGTACGACGAACTGCCTCGCTCCGATGGCAGACGCGCTGAACAAGTATGCGCCGATCCAGTCCGGTATCATGGTGACGATCCATGCGTACACAGGCGATCAGATGACGCTGGACGGTCCGCAGAGAAAGGGCGATCTGAGAAGATCCCGCGCAGCGGCTGTCAACATCGTTCCGAACAGCACGGGCGCGGCAAAGGCGATCGGTCTGGTCATCCCGGAGCTGAACGGCAAGCTGATCGGTTCCGCACAGCGTGTTCCGACCCCGACCGGTTCCACCACGATCCTGACGGCTGTCGTCAACAAGAAGGATGTGACGGTAGACGGCATCAACGCGGCGATGAAGGCGGCTGCGAACGAGTCCTTCGGTTACAACGAGGATGAGATCGTCTCCTCCGATATCGTGGGTATGAGATTCGGTTCTCTGTTCGACGCGACCCAGACGATGGTGAGCAAGATCTCCGACGATCAGTACGAGGTACAGGTGGTATCCTGGTATGACAACGAGAACTCCTATACGTCTCAGATGGTGCGTACCATCAAGTATTTCAGCGAGTTAGCATAAGCAGGCTCAGGTAAGGGGGTCCGGTCGCTATGGACCGGGCTCCTTTTTTATAGGAAGGAAAGGGGGACATGACAATGTCTTTGAATAAGAAAACGGTAGACGATATCAATGTAAAGGGAAAGCGTGTGCTCGTGCGCTGCGACTTCAACGTGCCGCTCAAGGAGGGCGTGATCACAGATGAGACGCGTATCGTTGCGGCGCTCCCGACGATCAAAAAGCTGACCGGCGACGGCGGAAAGGTGATCCTCTGCTCGCACCTGGGCAAGGTAAAGAACGGACCGAACGAGGGAGAGTCTCTGGCTCCGGTCGCAAAGCGCCTGTCCGAGAAGCTCGGCAAGGAGGTCGTCTTTGTTTCGGATTACAATGTGACGGGCGAGGCTGCGACGAAGGCGGTCGAGGCGATGAAGGAGGGGGACGTGGTCCTGCTTCAGAACACCCGCTTCCGCGGCGCGGAGGAGACGAAGAACGGCGAGCAGTTCAGCAAAGAACTGGCGGATCTCGCGGATGTGTACGTGTGCGATGCGTTCGGTTCCTCCCACAGAGCGCACGCCTCCGTTGCCGGCGTGACAACGTTCATCACAGCAAAGGGCGGGGAGAATGCGGTCGGCTATCTGATGCAGAAGGAGATCGACTTCCTCGGCAATGCTGTGGAGAATCCGGTACGTCCGTTTGTCGCGATCCTGGGCGGCGCAAAGGTCGCGGATAAGCTGAACGTGATCTCCAACCTGCTCGAGAAGTGCGACACGCTCATCATCGGCGGCGGTATGGCGTACACCTTCTTAAAGGCGCAGGGCTATGAGATCGGAAAGTCTCTGGTCGATGACACGAAGCTTGACTACTGCAAGGAGATGATCGCGAAGGCGGAGAGCCTGGGCAAGAAGCTGCTCCTTCCGGTAGACTCCGTGACGATCGCAGAGTTCCCGAACCCGATCGACGCTGCTGTGGAGACCGAGGTATACGGGGTGGAGGCAATGCCTGCGGACCGTGAGGGCTGCGATATCGGACCGAAGTCCGCGGCGCTGTTTGCGGATGCCGTGAAGTCTGCAAAGACGGTCGTGTGGAACGGACCGATGGGCGTCTTTGAGAATCCGACGCTTGCGGCGGGGACGATCGCGGTCGCAAAGGCGCTCGCAGAGACCGATGCGACGACGATCATTGGCGGCGGTGATTCCGCAGCGGCAGTCAATCAGCTCGGCTTCGGCGACAAGATGAGCCATATTTCCACAGGCGGCGGCGCATCCCTGGAATTCCTTGAGGGCAAGGAACTTCCCGGTGTCATGGCTGCAGATGATAAATAGATTTATCGGAGAGAAAAAGTAGCCATGACACCGTGTGTCACTGGCTGCGGACGATAAATAGATTTATCGGAGAGAAAAAGTAGCCATGACACCGTGTGTCACTGGCTGCGGACGATAAATAGATTAAAAAATAAATTGGTGGAGGAGAAAACGATGGCAAGAAAGAAGATCGTAGCCGGCAACTGGAAGATGAACATGACTCCCAGTCAGGCGGTTGCTTTGGTGGAGGAGTTAAAGCCTCTGGTAAAAAGCGATGAGGTGGAGGTCGTCTACTGTGTACCGGCGATCGACATCGTTCCTGTCGTTGAGGCTGTGAAGGGGACGAATGTCGCGGTCGGTGCGGAGAATATGTACTATGAGGAGAAGGGCGCATACACAGGTGAGATCGCGCCGGAGATGCTCGTGGATGCCGGCGTGAAGTACGTCATCATCGGACATTCCGAGCGCCGCGATTATTTTAAGGAGTGCGACTGCATGCTGAACAAAAAGGTCAAGAAGGCGTTCGAGCACAACCTGACTCCGATCCTCTGCTGCGGCGAGTCCTTAGAGCAGCGCGAGATGGGCGTGACGATCGACTGGATCCGTTTCCAGATCAAGTCCGATCTGCGGGACGTGACCGCGGAGCAGGTGGCTTCCATGGTGATCGCTTACGAGCCGATCTGGGCGATCGGAACCGGAAAGACGGCGACGACAGCCCAGGCGCAGGAGGTCTGCAAGGCGATCCGTGACTGTATTGCGGGGGTGTACGGCGCAGATACCGCAGAGAAGGTGCGCATCCAGTACGGCGGCTCCGTGAACGCGGGCAATGCCGCGGAGCTGTTCGCACAGCCGGATATCGACGGCGGATTGGTCGGCGGGGCTTCCCTGAAAGCGGAGTTCGGCAAGATCGTCAACTACAGATAAGCATAGACGTGGACACAAGGGATCCGGTCAGAGACAGTCTGACCGGATTTTTTCATGACAAAGGAAAGCAATGAAGTTTACAAGCAGATGAAATTAACTTATAATTGGTAAAACAACAGAGAGTGCCATGGGGCAGCAGGAAGTATACAGACAGTGGCGTGCGGTCCCATATTTTGACGAGATGACCCGCGCGGAGCTTGCGGCGGCCGAGGACCGCTTCTGCCGCGAGCTGGAGTCGCATCTATAGATCAAATACAAACGGAGACGAAAAAATGAATGTTATCAGCCTGTTCAGCGGATGTGGCGGATTGGATTTGGGATTTGAAAGAGCCGGTTTCAAGGTTCCGGTTGCGAATGAATTTGACACAGCGATCTTTGAAACCTTTAAGATCAATCATCCCGGCACGCATCTCATAGAAAGAGATGTGCGGCAGATCACGAAAAATGATATAACGCCGTTTCTTTCCGGAGAGGTGGATGGGATCATTGGCGGCCCCCCCTGTCAATCATGGTCCGAAGCAGGGGCGTTGAGAGGAATTGAGGATGCGAGAGGGCAGTTGTTTTTTGATTATATCAGACTGCTTCAGGAATTCCGACCAAAGTTTTTCCTGGCTGAAAATGTGAGCGGTATGCTTGCTGACAGACACAACGAAGCTGTCCAAAATATACTCACATTGTTTGCGGAGGCAGGATATGATGTTTCTTTGACCATGGTAAATGCAAAGGATTATGGCGTCGCGGAGGAGCGAAAGAGAGTTTTTTACATTGGATTTAGAAGCGATTTAGGAATTGACTTTGTGTTTCCGAAAGGCTCAACTGCGGATGATGATAAAAAAATAACACTGAGGGATGTCATCTGGGATCTGCAGGAAACGGCAGTTCCGGCCGGAGAAAAAAATCGTCATAATCCGTTGGCGGTCAATAATAATGAGTATTTCACAGGAGCATATTCCCCTATTTTTATGAGTCGAAATCGTGTTAAGGGGTGGGATGAGCAGGCATTTACCGTACAGGCATCCGGAAGGCAGTGCCAGCTTCATCCGCAGGCGCCCAAAATGGTCAAGGTGGATAAAAATGACTGCCGTTTTGTGGAAGGAAAAGAGGACTTATATCGCAGAATGACCATTCGGGAGGTGGCAAGAGTTCAGGGATTCCCCGATGATTTTCAATTCGTGTATGAAAATACGAATGACGCATATAAAATGATCGGAAATGCCGTGCCGGTTCCTCTTGCTTATGAAATTGCGACAGCGATCAAGCTGTTTCTTCATGGGGAGGGCAATAAGGTTGTTCCCATAGATGAAGACGGAGATCTTAGCAGAAACAGAAAGAAGGTAAGGAAGAGTGGGAACAAATAGCAATGATCAGGGGAGAGCGTATGAGTATGCCTGGATAGAAACATTATCAAAGGCTCTGGCATCTTATAGAAATGCAAGGATTGTTTCAAATTCAAGTTTAGATGCAAATAAGAGAGCATGGTCAGTAATGTCAAAGGATATGCAGGAATTGTTTATGGTTTCGGCCGATGCTGCTGTTGAAACAATTCTTGAGTTAGAACCGTTAATGACAGAAAATACTAACGATGAACTTACATTAGAGTTTCAAAAAGATGGTGCTGGAACGGAGGGGGATGTAAGGGATATAGTTATCAAGAGAGATAATATTTCATGGGAGATAGGACTAAGCATTAAACACAATCATGAGGCGATAAAGCATAGTCGGTTGAGCCATAGATTGGATTTTGGCATGGAATGGTTTGGAAATCCATGCAGTGATGAATATTGGAAAGCTGTTAAACCGATTTTTGATAGGTTACTTGCTGAAAAAGCGAAATGCGCTAAATGGTCTGATATTATAGACAAAGAAAATACGGTATATGTTCCTTTGCTTCAAGCGTTTATGGATGAGGTAAATAGGGCAAGTAAGAGAGATTCTTCTATACCAGTAAAAATGATTGAGTATCTTATCGGCATGGAGGATTATTACAAGATTGTAAGTCATGATAAAAAAAGATTAACGATGATTCATTCATTCAATGTTCATGACACATTGAATAAGCCTAGCAAAGTGAAGGTGTCTGCGATTTCTGTTCCAGTAGTGAAATTACCTACTGAAATTGTAATGCTGAAATTCAAGACGGGAAGCGCGAATACAGTTGAAATGTATATGAACAATGGCTGGCAGTTAAGCTTTCGGATTCATAATGCAAGCTCCCGGGTTGAGCCGAGCCTGAAGCTTGATATTCAATTTGTAGGAATGCCGGCATCCATCCTTGCTGTGGAGTGTCTGTGGAAATGAAGCGGCATGAAATGTAAACCCAAGAATTGTCTCTGCATAATCGGTCGAAAAATAATATTTTTTGCATTTGAGTGCAGATACTTGATTTCCCGCCTATTTATGCTATCATAAAGGCAGCAGGAGGGACGAGCCATGATAGAATCGCACGAATTGAAAAAACGGGATCGTTATCTCAAAAAACTCATTGGATTTCAAGATACGGAACCTGTAAAGATCATCACAGGCATAAGGCGTTGTGGGAAATCGAGCCTTTTGAAGCTGATGGTTGCGCATTTGATTGAAACAGGCGTTTGGTCGGAGCAGATCCTTGAGATGAACTTTGAATCCAATGATTTTCGGAAAATGAATTCTGACGATGTCTACGCTTATGTAAAACAACAAGTCGTCACTGGAAAGCGCATGTATCTATTTTTCGATGAAATCCAGAGGGTTGATGCCTGGGAGGACGCAATCAATGCTTTGCGCGTGGATTTGGACTGTGATATCTATGTGACCGGTTCCAACGCATACCTGCTTTCCTCGGAATATTCTACGTATCTTTCCGGCAGATGCGTGGAGATCAAAATGCTGCCTCTTTCTTTCAGCGAGTTTCTTTATTTTCATGGTTTTGAGGTGAAAGAAACCAGGAGCGCTCTTGGCGGCGTTCATAAGCGGGTGTTTGATAAAAACGGCGAACAATATGAACTGAGGGAAGCATTTGAAGCATTCATGCGTTTTGGCGGCATGCCAGGCATTGCCGATGTCGGACTCGATCAAGAAAAAGCGCTCTCGCTGCTTGACGGCATCTATTCTACTGTCGTGGTTCGAGATGTTCTGGAACGGGAAAAGCGCAGAGGGCAGAAGCGAATTACCGATCCGATTCTTCTTCGCAAAATCATCATGTTCCTTGCGGACAATATCGGTTCGAATGTTTCGATTGCATCCATAGGCAATACCTTGGTGAATGAAGGACTTCTTGAGGATGGGAAACGGAAAAGCGCGCCGAGCGCACATACGGTTCAGGCTTATGTCAATGCACTGCTTGAAAGCTATTTCTTCTATGAGATCAAACGCTTTGACGTCAAAGGAAAAGAATATCTCCGCACACTTGGAAAGTACTATATTGTCGATATAGCTCTGAGAAACTATCTGCTGGGATTCCGAAATCGTGACAGTGGGCATGCAATCGAAAATATCGTCTATTTTGAACTGCTCCGTAGAGGATACGACGTCGCGATCGGCAAGATCGACAACATGGAGGTGGATTTCATCGCGGCTGCTGCCGACGAGCGGAAATATATTCAGGTGACGGAATCCATGAACAGCGAGGATGTCAGAAAACGGGAATTAGCCCCCCTGCAAAAAATTCGGGACAACTATGAAAAAATCGTGCTGTCACTTGAACCGGGGCTGGATCGCTCATACGAAGGAATCAAATCTGAGAACCTGATGGAATGGTTGCTTGCAGACTGAAGCTTAGTCCTGTCCTTTTTCACAATGTCTTTTGAAAAAATAACCCCCAGGGGGGCTTGTGCAGCCGTTTCGTTATGGGTAAAGTAGTGACAGGACATAACGGAAAGGGAGGAGTACGGTCATGCATATGGCGGATGCGCTGGTCGCGCCGGCTGTGGCGGCGGCGATGTACGCCTGCTCGGCTGTGGCAGCAGGCTATTCTGTGAAAAGAGTGCGTTTGGAGGAGGATGCGAAAAAGATTCCCGTGATGGGCGTGATGGGCGCATTTGTGTTTGCCGCCCAGATGATCAATTTTACCATTCCGGGGACGGGTTCCAGCGGGCATCTGTGCGGGGGCATGCTGCTCTCGGCGCTGCTCGGTCCGTACGCGGGGTTCCTGGCGATGATCGGCGTCCTGCTCATTCAATGCCTGCTGTTTGCGGACGGCGGGCTGCTGGCGCTCGGCTGCAACATCTGGAACATGGCGTTTTACGGCTGCTTTGTCGGAGCGCTGCTGATCTGGCGGCCTGTGATGCGAAAGGGGATCACCCGGGCGAGGATCGTGGGGGCGTCCGTGGCGGGATGCGTGCTGACGCTGCAGATGGGCGCGTTTTCCGTGGCCTTGGAGACGCTGGCGTCCGGCGTGACGGAGCTGCCGTTTGAGGCGTTTGTGGCTGTGATGCAGCCGATCCATCTCGCCATCGGGCTGGTGGAGGGACTGATCACGGCTGCGGTGCTCGTGTTCGTGCATGAGGCGAGACCGGAGCTGTTGTTCTGTGCGGCAGGAGAGCGGGAAACGGGGCGTTTTTCCTATCGGAACACGCTGGCTGTGCTTGCGGCGGCAGCGGCAGTGACCGGCGGGCTGCTCTCCCTTGCGGCATCCTCCTTGCCGGACGGGTTGGAGTGGTCGATCGAGCGTTTGACCGGTTCGGAGGAGCTGACAGCGTCGGGAAGCGTTTATGAGACGGCGGAATCGGTCCGGACGGCGACCGCGCTGCTGCCGGACTACGCGTTCCGGGGGTCGGAGACAGCGCTGGGGACGACGGTTTCCGGACTGGTCGGCGGTCTGGCGGTCGTGTGCGTCTGTGTGGGCGCGTGCCTCCTGTTCCGATTTTTCAAAAGGGGAAGCGGACATGAACAGGGCTGAGGGAGCGGCGAGGGAGATCAGCCGTCTGGATATGCTGGCAAGGAGAGACCAGCGGGTGAACCGGATTCACCCGCTGGTCAAATTTTTGCTGACCGTCGGCTATATCGCGGCTGTGGTCTCGTTTCCCAAATACGATGTGTTTGGTCTGCTCGGCATGATGGTCTACCCGATCGCGACCTTTTTGCTGGGAGAGCTGTCCGTGCGGGACGCGTTCCGGCGGCTGCGCGTCGTGCTTCCGCTGGTCTGTGTGGCGGGGCTGTTCAATCCGCTGCTGGATCAGAACCGGGTGCGGCTGGGCGATGTGTGGATCAGCGCAGGTGTGCTCTCGATGCTGACCCTGATGGGAAAGGGCGTCTTTTCACTGCTCGCCTCCTATCTGCTGATCGCGACGACGACGGCGGAAGCTCTGTGCGGCGCGCTGTCCATGCTGCGGCTCCCGGAGGCGGTCATCACGCAGTTCCTCCTGACGTTCCGCTATATCACGGTCCTGCTGGAGGAGGTGGGGCGCATGACGCAGGCGTACGCCCTGCGCGCGCCGCGGCAGAAGGGGGTGCACAGGAAGGTGTGGGGACCGTTCGCCGGACAGCTTCTGCTGCGCAGCATGGACCGGGCGAATGAAGTGTATGAGAGCATGCTGCTGCGCGGCTTCTCGGGAAAACGGTTTTATCAGCGGCAGCGGACGCCGTTGTGCGGGAGGGATCTTGCGTACGGGGCGTTCTGGCTGGCGCTGTTTGCGCTGTTCCGTTTTTTTCCTGTGCTGCTGCTTGTGGGAGGGATTTTTTTATGAGGGAAGCAGAGATCGCCGTCGAGGGGGTATCGTTTGGATATGAGAAGGGACGAAAGATCCTAAAGGAGCTGTCGTTTCAGGCGTCGGGGACGGAGAACATCGGGCTGATCGGGGAGAACGGCGTCGGGAAATCAACGCTGTTAAAGCTGCTTGTGGGGCTCTATCCGGAGTTTACGGGCACGATCCGCATCGGGGGGATGCCGGTCGAGAAGAAGAACCTGGCAAAGATCCGCTCACAGATCGGATATGTGTTTCAGGATTCGGACAGCCAGCTCTTTTGCGCGTCCGTGGACGAGGATGTGGCGTTTGCGCCAAGAAACTACGGACTGCCGGAGGCGGAGGTAGAACGGCGGGTGGAGCGCGCGCTCGCAATGACGGGAACCCTGCATCTGAGAGACAGGAAGAACTACAGCCTTTCGGGAGGCGAAAAGAAGCTGGTCGCGATCGCGGGGATCCTTTCCATGTCGCCGGACATCCTGCTGATGGATGAGCCGTCCGCCGCGCTGGATCCGAAAAACCGCAGGAGGCTGATCGGCATCCTGCATGAGCTCCCGCAGCTCAAGATCATCGCCTCACACGATATGGATCTGATCCTTGACACCTGCAGCCGCACGCTCCTCATGGCGGACGGGAGGATCGTGAGAGACGGAGCGACGGAGGAGATCCTGCGGGACGGGGAGCTTCTGGAGGCGCACGGGCTGGAGCTGCCGCTGCGGCTGCAGGGACAGATCGAAATTATGTCTGGTAAAATGCGCACGGATATACTATAATAGGGTTGCGTAACGCGAAAACACAGGATAACAATCGGAGTACGATATGGGAAAAGGGTGGATGCGAAGGGCGCTGCCGGAAGCGTTGACCGTGCTGGGATGTACCGTCTGCCTGTATCTCGCCGCGGGGTACGGCGCGCAGCCCGCTGCCGGAGCCGAGAAAGCAGAGGTGCAGCCCGCTGCCGGAGTCGAGAAAGCCGGGGCGGACGTTCCGCTGGCTGCGGAGGATGCCCCGGAGGAGCCGACGGAGGAGCGGGAGCTTTCCGAAGAGCTTCCTCCGCTGACCGATCAGACACAGGCGATCGAGGCGATCCTGCAGGGGGCGACAGGCGATTTTTTGGCGGGCTATTGTGTCGATCAGACCTTTTTGATGTGGCTGGACGCGCGGTATGGGGACAAGACGTTGATCGATCTTGCCTGTCATGTGCTGGACGGGGAGACGGATGTGGAGCTCTGGTACGAGCTGACGGGAAGTTCCATCCATGTGCTGTGGATGCAGTTCTGCCGGGATGCCGGCTATCAGACGGACGAGCTGGAATCGGTCGTGTGGCAGGAGACGGCGGATCCGGGAGAGGCAGTGTTCTCATTTACCGGAGATTTTAATTTTGCGGACGGATGGTATACGACCGATTACATGGAGGAACAGCCGGACGGTCTGCTGGACTGCATATCCGCAGAGCTTTTGGAGCGGATGAAGGCGTCGGATGTCCTGATCATGAACAATGAATTTACCTATTCCGAAAAGGGGCACAGTCTGCCGCTTGCCGGAAAGGACTATACATTCCGCGCAGATCCGGAGGCGGTCGGACTGCTTGCACAGCTTGGCGTCGATGCCGTGACGCTGGCGAACAACCATGTGTACGACTACGGCAAGAGAGGACTGCTGGACACGCTGGAGACGCTGGAGAATGCCGGAATGCCGTATGTCGGTGCGGGCAGGAACATCCGCGAGGCGTCCGAGGCGCTCTATTATATCGTGAACGGGCGAAAGGTTGCCATTGTTTCCGCGACACAGATTGAGCGTTCCGCATCCTATACAAAAGAGGCGACATCCACGGAGCCGGGGGTGCTAAAGACGCTCAATCCCATACGCTTTTTACAGGTCATCGAGGATGTGAAGACCAGGAGCGATTATGTGATCGCGTTGGTGCATTGGGGGACGGAGGGCAATCTGTTCCCGGAGATGTCCCAGAGACGGCTTGCGGAGCGGTATGTGGAGGCGGGGGCGGATGCGGTCATAGGCGGGCATCCGCACAGGCTGCAGGGCGTCGGTTATATCAAAGGCGTGCCGGTCGCGTACAGCCTGGGCAATTTCTGGTTTTCCACGGGAACGCTCTACACGACTGTGGCGCAGGTCGTCATCGGGGAGGACGGGGAACTGCGGCTGCGATTCCTGCCGTGCGAGCAGAGAGAGCTCGTGACGCGGCTTTTGACGGGCGAGGAGGAGCGGGAGGCGTTTTATCGGTATCTCGCCGCCATCTCCATGAACGTCGGAGTCGATGCGGAGGGCAACGTCTATGATCTGCAGACGGAGGATGATCCGGCGGAACGCATCCGTTATGATTCCGGGACGAGTACAACGGACATCCGGGGCGTGACAGACAATGAGGGAAATGCCATCGACATCGTTGGCAATCGAAGGTAGCACCCTGCAAGGATGTGCCTGCGCTGCGGCGCGTCCTTGCCAGATACAGAGAGCGGCGCAGAAATGAGGAGAGACGATGAGTAAGAAACCAACGGTACTGATGATCTTGGACGGTTATGGGCTGAACGACAAGGCGGAGGGAAATGCCATTGCACAGGCGAAGACGCCGGTCATGGATGCCCTGATGCGGGAGTACCCGTTCGTCAGGGGATATGCGAGCGGGCTGGCGGTCGGGCTTCCCGACGGGCAGATGGGCAATTCCGAGGTGGGACACCTGAATATGGGCGCCGGGCGTATCGTGTACCAGGAGCTCACGCGCATTACCAAGGAGATCGAGGACGGAGACTTTTTCAAGAACGAGGCATTGCTCGCGGGCATGGAGAACGTGAAGGCGAACGGTTCCGACCTGCATTTCTACGGTCTGCTCTCGGACGGCGGCGTGCACAGCCACAATACGCATCTGTACGGTCTGCTAGAGCTTGCGAAGCGCGAGGGCATCCAAAACGTCTATGTACACTGTTTCCTCGACGGGCGCGACACGGCACCGACCTCCGGCAAGGGATTTGTGGAGGAGCTCGAGGCAAAGATGAGGGAGATCGGTGTGGGGAAGATCGCATCCATTTCCGGTCGCTACTATGCGATGGACCGCGACAACCGCTGGGACCGCGTCGAGAAGGCGTATCTGGCGCTGACGAAGGGCGAGGGCGAGACCGCGGACAGCGCTGTGGCGGCGATGGAGGCGTCCTATGCAAAGGATGTCACGGATGAATTCTTCGTGCCGACCGTGATTCTGGAGAACGGAAGCCCGCGCGCGACCATTAAGGACGGGGACACTGTGATCTTCTTCAACTTCCGCCCGGACAGAGCGCGCGAGATCACCCGCACCTTCTGCGCGGACGAGTTCGACGGGTTTGACCGCGGCGCGAGGAAGCAGGTGAAATACATCTGCTTTACCGAGTACGATGTGACGATCCCGAACAAGGAGATCGCGTTCAGGAAGGTGGAGCTCAAAAATACGTTCGGCGAGTATCTGGCGGCGCACGGCAAAACGCAGGCGAGGATCGCGGAGACGGAGAAATACGCGCATGTGACGTTCTTCTTCAACGGCGGCGTCGAGGAGCCGAACGAGGGCGAGGACCGCATTCTCGTGAATTCTCCCAAGGTGGCGACCTACGACCTCCAGCCGGAGATGAGCGCGCCGGAGGTCTGCGACCGGCTGTGCGAGGCGATCCGCTCCGGAAAATACGACGTGATCATCATCAATTTCGCGAATCCGGACATGGTGGGGCACACAGGCATCCTGGAAGCCGCGGTCAAGGCGGTCGAGACGGTCGACGCGTGTGTCGGACGGGCAGTGGAGGCGTTGAAGGAGGCGGACGGGCAGATGTTCCTCTGCGCGGACCACGGCAATGCGGAGCAGCTCGTAGACTATGAGACGGGCGCGCCGTTCACGGCGCATACGACCAATCCTGTGCCGTTTTTGCTCATCAACGCGGATCCGTCCTACACGCTGCGCGAGGGCGGCTGTCTGGCGGATATCATCCCGACGATGATCGAGCTGATGGGCATGGAGCAGCCTGCGGAGATGACAGGGAAGTCCCTGCTGCAGAAAAGATAAAAAAAGAAGGCAAAAGAGGGCAAAGGAGAAGATTATGCAGGAATTTAAGCCAGTCAAAGAGGGAAAGGTGCGCGAGATCTACGATCAGGGGGAGAGCCTGATCATGGTTGCGACAGACCGCATTTCCGCGTTCGACCACATTTTAAAGAATCAGATTACGAAAAAGGGCGCGATCCTGACGCAGATGTCCAGGTTCTGGTTTGATTTTACCGGCGATGTCGTGCCGAACCATATGCTTTCCGTGGACGTGAAGGATATGCCCGTTTTTTTCCAAAACGAGAGGTTTCAGGGCAGGAGCATGCTGTGCCGGAAGCTCGAGATGCTGCCGATCGAGTGCATCGTGCGCGGCTATATCACGGGCAGCGGCTGGGCGAGCTATCAGGAGAACGGGACTGTGTGCGGCATCCGTCTGCCGGAGGGACTGGCGGAGTCCGACCGCCTGCCGGAGCCGATCTACACGCCGAGCACCAAGGCGGAGATCGGGCTCCACGACGAGAACATTTCCTATGAGCGCAGCGTGGAGATCCTGGAGGGGATCTATCCCGGAAAGGGAGCGGGCTATGCAGAGCAGCTTCGGGACAAGACGATCGCGCTCTACAAAAAGTGTGCGGAGTATGCGCTGACGAAGGGCATCATCATCGCGGACACCAAGTTTGAGTTCGGTCTGGACGAGCAGGGAAATATCGTGCTGGGCGACGAGATGCTGACGCCGGACAGCTCCCGCTTCTGGCCGCTTTCCGGCTATGAGCCGGGGAAGGGGCAGCCGTCCTTTGACAAGCAGTTCGTGCGCGATTGGCTGAAGGCGAACCCGGACAACGAGCTGCTGCTTCCCGATGAGGTGGTCGCAAAGACGGCGGACAAATATCAGGAGGCATACGAGCTGTTGACAGGTCAGCCTTTTGCGGGTTGAGAGACCCTTTGGGGACGGATGGGAGAGACACGGAAAGAGGAGAGCATGAGCGAACGGAATTTCAGAGATGATTTGAAGTGGGACGACGATGCGCTGCACGAGGAGTGCGGCGTGTTCGGGATGTATGATTTTGACGGCGGCGACGTGGCGTCGACGATCTACTACGGTTTGTTTGCGCTTCAGCACCGCGGGCAGGAGAGCTGCGGCATCGCGGTCAGCGAGACGGCGGGACCGAAGGGCAGGGTCAATTCCTACAAAGGGATGGGGCTCGTAAACGAGGTGTTCACTCAGGAGAGCTTGGAGCCGATGCACGGCGATATCGGCGTCGGACATGTGCGCTATTCGACGGCGGGCGCTTCCACGAGGGAGAATGCGCAGCCGCTGGTGCTGAACTATGTCAAGGGCACGCTGGCGCTCGCGCACAACGGCAATCTGATCAACGCGAACGAGCTCCGCAGGGATCTGGAGTACACGGGGGCGATCTTTCAGACGACGGTCGACTCCGAGGTCATCGCCTACCATATCGCCAGGGAGCGGCTGAAGTCCAGGACCGTCGAGGAGGCTGTGGGGCGCGCCTGCAGCAAGCTGAAGGGCGCCTACTCGCTGGTCATTATGAGCCCGAGAAAGCTGATCGGCGCACGTGATCCCTACGGCTTTAAGCCGCTGTGCATCGGAAAGCGTGACAACGCTTATATCCTGGTGTCGGAGAGCTGTGCGCTGGACACGATCGGAGCGCAGTTCGTGCGCGATGTGCTGCCGGGCGAGACGGTCACGATCACGCCGGAGCATGGCATCGTGTCGGATCTGTCCCGTGCGCTGCCGCAGGAGCAGGAGGCGCGCTGTATCTTTGAGTATATCTACTTTGCGAGGCCGGACAGCCATATCGACGGGATGAGCGTATACGGCTCGCGAATACGGGCGGGACGCTTTCTGGCGATGGATTCTCCGGTCGAGGCGGATCTGGTCGTGGGCGTGCCGGAGTCCGGGAACGCGGCGGCGCTCGGCTACTCCATGCAGTCGGGGATCCCGTACGGGACGGCGTTCGTCAAGAACGGCTATGTGGG
>CANRBT010000035.1 GCA_947628935.1 uncultured Roseburia sp.
TATCCGCAACCGCCACAGTTATTTCCCGGAAGCACCTCCAGAATGGCGGTCTCTCTCTCGTCCACCTCTACCTTGAACTTTTCACCGGAAATGCCAAGGAAAAATCCAATTAAGATCCCTACACCGCCTACCACGACGGCTGCAAATAAAATTGCTGTAATACTCATCTCTGAACCTCCAATTCCTCAACCTAGATCATTCCCGAGAATCCCATGAATGCAATGGACATCAGGCATGCTGTGACCAGCACGATCGCAGTCCCCTGGAACGGCTTCGGAATATCGTTGTACTCGATCTTCTCGCGAAGACCCGCCATGATGACGATTGCGATCAGGAAACCAACTGCGGTTGCAAATCCGTTGATCACGCTCTCTAAGATGTTGTATTCCTTTGTCACATTGGTGAGCGCCACTCCGAGCACGGCACAGTTCGTCGTGATCAGCGGAAGATACACGCCAAGGCTCTCATACAGAGGCGGCATATTCTTCTTCAGGAACATCTCCACAAACTGTACCAACGCGGCGATCACCAGGATGAACACGATCGTCTGTAAATATGTCAGGTCAATGCCCTTGCTCATCAGATATTCATTTGCCAGGATAAACTTGTAGATCAGCGCTGTCACAAACGAAGCGATCGTGATGACGAACACCACGGCGCCGCCCATGCCTGCCGCGGTCTCTGTCTTCTTGGAAACGCCTAAGAACGGACAGATACCGAGAAACTGGCTGAGCACCACATTATTGACGATCGCGGACCCGATCGCAATCAAAAGTAATTCTTTCATCTGTACCTATCCTCCTATTCCTTCTCTTTTTCCTGCACACTTGCAGCCGCCTTCGCCGCATCATCGGAAAGGCTGCGTCCGGTACACATCGCAGACTGTGCGCAGCCCATGCAGTCACCGGACAGACACCCGGACGGAGCCGCAAGCGGCTTGCCCTTCGCCTCCATCTTCGCACGCACGATGTTCATGACGGCAACCAGGCACGCAAGCACGAGAAATGCGCCGGGAGCCATGACAAAGATCGTGATCGGCGTAAAGCCCGCGACGCCGTTTGCCTTGTCAGCCAGCGGAAGGATCTGGAAGCCGAACGCCTGCCCCGCGCCGAGGATCTCACGGATGAGACCGATGCAGGTCAGACCGAAGGTAAAGCCAAGTCCCATGCCGACACCGTCAAAGATGGACGGAACGACCGGATTCTTGGAAGCGTAGCTCTCCGCACGCCCCAGGATGATACAGTTCACGACGATCAGCGGAATATACACGCCAAGCGAATCGGAAAGGCTCGGCGTATAGGCGTTCATGATGAACTGGACCATCGTCACGAGGGATGCCACAATGACGATGAACGCCGGCATACGCACACCGTTCGGGATCACCTTGCGGAATGCGGAGATCAGCAGATTGGAGAGCACGAGCACCACAGTGGTGGAAAGACCCATGCCGAGTCCGTTGATCGCGGAGGATGTGACCGCAAGCGTCGGACACATACCGAGCATCAAAACGAACGTCGGATTCTCCTTGATGATACCGTTATACAAACGTTCTACATTTTTATTCATGACTGCGCACCTCCTGCCAATACATTCTGGAAGTAAACGATACAGGCATTCACGCCGTTTGCCATTGCCCTGGACGTGATCGTCGAACCGGAGATCGACTCGATCTCACTGTCCGATGCCGGAGTCTGCTTGACCACGGTAAAGGAATCCACATTTTTGCCCTCGAACTGGCTGTAGAACGCTTCCTCCTGCGCTTTCATCCCAAGCCCCGGCGTCTCGGCGATATCCGTGATGGAATAGCCGTTGACCGTGCCGTCGTTCTGGATGCCTACTGAAAAGGTGATCGTCGACTGGCTCGCGTCCTTCGCCGTCACTGTGATGACGTACCCGATCGCATTGCCGGACGCATCCTTTGCGACCTGAACATCCTCGATCTCATCCGCGAAGCTCTGTCCTGTGATCAGGTCATTCGCAGCCGTCTCGTCAAAGCCCTCGTATGCCTCAAAGCTTGCGGCGTCCGCAAACACCTGCTGGTACGCCTTCTGCGTCTTCTCATAGTTCACAAGAGCGATCGGCTCCTTTGTGATGCCGTATACAATGCCGAGCAGGCATCCGAGCACGATCGTAAAAGCAAATAAAATCAAAGCGTCATGTACGATCCTCTTATTCATCCTATTTGCCCCCTTCCTTCGCTTTCGCTTCCTTCACCTGTCCAAAGGCGCGCGGGATCGTGATCTTCTCAATCATCGGAACCAGCAGATTGCTTAAGATGATGGCAAAGGAAACCCCCTCAGCGTTCGCGCCAAACGTGCGGAACAGACCGGTCAGGATGCCGCAGCAGATACCGAACAGGATCTGTCCTCTCGGCGTGATCGGGGAAGTCACATAGTCGGTCGCCATGAAAAACGCGCCGAGCATCAGTCCGCCGCCGCAGAGCTGCGCTGTGATGTAATTCCCGTCCAATCCATGTCCGCTGAACAGCAGCATGAACACAATGAACGTAATGATGTAGGAAGCCGGTATCCGCAGGTCGATCACTCCCATCAGGATCAGGAAGATCGCTCCGATCAGGATCGCGATCGCCGATGTCTCGCCGATCGTACCTGCCGTGCGGCCGATCAGCATATCCATCGTATTGACAGCCTCTCCGTTGCGCATCGCAGCCAGCGGCGTCGCTCCCGTGTAGGAGTCGATCACATAATTCGTCATATCCGCCGCAAACGCGATCAGCAGGAAGCATCTCGCCCCGAGCGCCGGGTTCATGAAATTCTGTCCCAGACCGCCGAACAGACATTTTACCACGACGATCGCAACGACGCCGCCGATCACTGCCTCCCACCACGGAAGGGTCGGCGGCAGGTTCAGCGCCAGCAGCAGTCCGGTCACGACAGCGCTCAGATCCGATATCGTCTCTTTTTTATGTACGATCTTATTGTACACCCACTCGGAAGCCACACAGCTTGCGATCGTCACTAAGATCAAAATCAGTGCCTTATATCCAAAATTGTAGATGCCAAACAAGCTGGTCGGAAGCAGTCCGATGATGACATACAGCATGATACGGCTTGTGGTATCCTTGGAACGCACGTGTGGTGATGATGAAACATGATATAAATCACTCACGATAATCCACCTCTCTCTTTTTGTTTTCTCTTGATTCGTTTTATGATGATGCCGGGACTATTTCTTGCGCTTCGCCGCAAGCACCTGCTTCTTCATCGTCTTGATCGACTGCGCAAGCTGGCGTCTCGCCGGACAGACAAAGCTGCAGCTTCCGCACTCCACGCACTCCAGTCCGTTCCACTTCTCGAACTCATCGGAGAGTCCCCGGTCCCCGAACTTCGCCAGTCTGGAAGGCACCAGCTGCTCCGGACATGCCTCCACACAGCGCCCGCAGTTGATACATGCGGACGGCTCGATCAGCGCCACCTCATCCTTCGTCAGACAGAGCAGCGAGGACGAGGTCTTCGTCGTCGGAACATCCAATCCGAACATCGCAAATCCCATCATCGGACCACCGGAAATGATCTTTTCCGGCTCCGTCGCAAATCCGCCCGCAGCCTCCACGAGCTCTGCATAGTTGGTACCGATACTGTAGAGGAAATTCCCCGGATTCTTGATCGCGTCGCCCGTGATCGTCGACACACGGTTTGTCACAGGTCTGCCGAGCTTCACGGCATGATAGATCGCAATGATCGTCTCAACATTGTCCACGATGCAGCCCGCGTCCGCCGGCAGCATCTTGGAGTTGATGGCGCGCCCCGTCACGGCATAGATGAGCTGGCGCTCGCCGCCCTGCGGGTACTTGGTCTGCAGCGCGCACACCTCGATGCGCGGCTCATCCTTCACCATCTCCTGCAGCTTCTGGATGCAGTCCGGCTTGTTGTCCTCGATGCCAAGGACGCCCTTCGCGTTGGCGAAAAGCTGAAGAATGATCTTCATGCCGCCGATCAGCTCCTCGGGATTCTCCAGCATGCGCCGGTAATCCGCCGTCAGATACGGCTCGCACTCCGCACAGTTCGCAATGATATACTCAATCTTCTCCGGCTCCTTCGGGGAGAGCTTGACATGCGTCGGGAAACCGGCTCCGCCCATTCCGACAACGCCTGCCTCCTTCACCTTATTGATGATCTCCTCCCTGGAAAGCGCCGTCACGTCGTCACACGCTGTGTACTCCACCTCGGAGAACGCGCCGTCATTCTCGACCACGATGGCATTGACCATGTCTCCCACCGCCACACGGCGCGGCTCGATCGCCTTCACAGTACCGGATGCGGATGCGTAGATCGGGGAAGATACGAAACCGCCGGCTTCTGCGATCTTCTGCCCCTTCTGCACCTTGTCGCCAACTGCTACGACTGGGGTCGCAGGCGCACCGATATGCTGCGATAACGGATACACCAGGTCACCCTTGGGCAACACTTCAACGATTGGCTGGTCTTTCGCCAATTCCTTGCCTTCGTAAGGATGGACGCCGCCCTTAAATGTTTTTGAACCCATTTTTCGTGCCCCACTTTCTCTTAGTTGTTATTGTATTCCATGTTTGTCTTACCATAGAATAACTATCTTATAAATTATATCATAAGTTCTTGCAAATAGGACAAATTTCTTGTATTTTTTTGAGAACTTGCGCACAAAAAACGCTGGCTGTGGTAAACTGATGCCAGAAACGGCAATCTATGACGATCAAAAGAAGGAGCGATCATGATCCATTGGCACGAGGAACTTCCCTTTGACGATCCCGACCCCATCACAAACGAAATCTTTACGGAGGACGCCGTCTTTTTTGACATCGAGACGACCGGCTTTTCCCCGCAGCGCACCCGGCTCTATCTCATCGGCTGCATGACGCGGCGCGGTCCTCTCCTCCTCCTGGACCAGTTCTTCGCAGAGGAAAAGGAGGACGAGCCCGCGCTGCTCTCCTCCTTCCGCGCGCTGCTCGCCCCCTGTCACACGCTCCTCACCTTCAACGGCAGCGGCTTTGACATTCCCTACCTGCAGTCCAAATACCGCGCCTACGGTATGCCGGATCCGTTTGACGGTCCCGTCAGCCTCGATCTCTACAAGCAGGCCCGGCTGTGCAAAAAGCTCCTCCCTCTGGCGGATCTGAAGCAAAAAACCATCGAGGGCTTCCTGGGCATTGCGCGCGAGGACACCTTTTCGGGCGGGGAGCTGATCGACGTGTACCGCTCCTTCCTCGCAGACCCGGATCCCAAAGCGCTCGCATTGCTCCGCCGGCACAACTATGAGGACGTCCTCGACATGCCAAAGCTTCTTCCCCTGCTCTCCTACCGCCGCCTTCTCGACGGTCACGCCTCTCTGCTCTCTCTGGAAGCCGACGAGTCCGCGGCGCCGGACGGCAGCCGGACGCGGGCGCTGCTCTTTTCCCTGCGTCTCGACTTCCCCGTCCCGAAACCCGTCTCGCTGCGGGACGAGTGCTGTTATCTGACCGCAGACGGGGAACTGCTCCGGCTCCGTGTGCCCCTCCTCGACGAGGAGCTGTTCTTCTATTTTGACCGCCCGGAGGAATACTGCTATCTGCCGAAGGAGGACATCGCCGTGCCCAAGGAGCTTGCCTCCGGTGTAGACAAAGCCTACCGCAGACAGGCGACCCCCGCCACCTGCTACACCAAAAAGCACGCGCTTTTCCTGCCGCAGTACCGGGAGCTCTTCTCCCCTGCCTTCTGTCAGAAACGCAGACGGACCGGCGCCGTCAAATCTCCCTCTTATTTTGAACTGACGGAGGAATTCACAGGCTCGCCAAAGCTCCAGCTCCGCTATGTGCAGCATCTCCTGTCCCATATGGCATAAAAAAGGCTTCCGGGATATCCCCGAAAGCCCAAAGCGTTCCTCACCTATGTCATTTCACGTTCCCCGTTCAAAAAAGAACGACTTGTTGCGCACAAAACCGATATCCCGATAATTCATGATCTGCTCCGTGCTGCCGATGAAGAGCGAACCGCCCGGCACGAGCGACTTGTAGAACTTCGAGTAGATCGCGTCCTTCGCATCCTCCGTAAAGTAGATGACCACGTTCCGGCAGACGATCAGATGACAGCCGGTCGGGTAACTGTCCTTGAGCAGGTCGTGCTCCTTAAATTCCACCCGGCTCTTGATCTCCCCCGAGATCTGGTAGGAGCCGCCGACCCTGGTAAAATACTTCTTCTTCAGATCCTCCGGAACCGCCACGACGCTCTTCTCGCTGTAAAGCCCCATGCGCGCCGTGTCGATGACCTGTTTGTCAATATCCGTCGCAATGATACGGATGCTGTTCAACGGCACAAGCCTGGAGAGCGCCATCACAAGCGAATACGGCTCGTCTCCGGTAGAGCACGCCGCGCTCCAGATCTTAAGATTTTTGCCAAACCTGCTGATCAGCTTAGGGAAGATTTCGTTCTCCAGGATCTTCCACTGCTCCGGATTCCGGTAAAATTCCGAGACATTGATCGTCAGAAAATTGATGAACTGCTCGAACTTCTCCTTGTCCTTGCGCAGCAGCGCGACGTACTCATCGTACGTTTTGATCTCATTCTTCGTGATCAGCGTATTGATCCGACGCCTCATCTGCTTTTCCTTATAAGCGTTGAGATCGATCTTCGCGAGCGTCAGAATGTCCTTTTTAAACTTTTCGTAGTTGTCTGTCTCCAGCATATATCCGCAAACTCCCCCTGCTCCCTGTCGAAAAAAAGAGCTGTTGCAACAAAGTGAACTACGCTTCTTTTGCAACAGCCCCGCCTTTCTCCTGATTTAACGATTACTCCGTCTCATTTGCAACCGCCTCGATATCAACGTCTGCGACATCCGGATCCCCGTTGTCCTCCGCCGTGAGCAGCGCCTTGATGGAAAGGCTGATCTTCTTCTCCTCCTCATTGAAGTCGACGATCTTTGCCTCGATCTCCTGACCTGCCTTTAACACATCCGACGGCTTCTCTACATGCTCCTTTGCGATCTGCGAGACGTGCAGCAGGGCATCCACGCCCGGAGCCAGCTCCACAAACGCTCCAAAATCCGTCATCCTTGCGACTCTGCCATGTACGATATTTCCGATCGCGAACTTCTCCGCCGCGCCGTTCCACGGATTCTCCGACGGGAACTTCATGCTGAGCGCGATCTTCGTATCGTTGATATCCTTGATAAACACCTTGACGACGTCGCCGACATTGAACACCTTCTTCGGGTTCTCCACTCTGCCCCAGGACATCTCGGAGATGTGGAGCAGACCGTCCGCCCCGCCCAGATCGATGAACGCTCCGAAATCCGTCACATTCTTTACCGTTCCCTCCAGGATATCGCCGATCTTGATCCGCGCGAACAGCTCCTTCTGCTGCTCCATCTTTTTCGCGACCAGAAGCTGCTTTCTGTCACCGATGATCCTTCTGCGCTTCGGCTCGAACTCGCTGACAACAAAATCGATCTCCTGATCCTTGTACTTGGTCAGGTCGCGCTCGTAGGTATCAGACACCAGGCTTGCCGGGATGAACACACGCGTCTCATCCACAGTCACACAGAGACCGCCCTCCAGCACCTGCGTCACCTTCGCTGTGAGCACCTCCTTATTCTCGAACGCCTCCTTCAATCGCCTGCTTCCCTTCTCCGCCGCAAGCCTCTTGTAGGTGAGCAGCACCTGTCCCTCGCCGTCGTTGACCTTGAGCACCTTTGCCTCCATCGTGTCCCCGACAGACACCATCATGGTCAGATCCGCATTCGACTCGTTTGTGTACTCATTGCGCGTAATGATGCCGTCTGACTTGTAGCCGATATTTAAAACGATCTCATCCGGTTTCACATCGATAACGGTACCCTCAACCACCTCTCCATTTCTTATAGTTTTGAATGATTCATTCAGCATTTGTTCAAAGCTCATCTCTGACATTCTTTTGAACCTCCTCAATAATTTTGTTTGGGGTGGAAGCCCCTGCGGTAATACCTACGCTATCGATCGACCTAAGACCGCTGACGTCCAGATCTTTTATTGTCTGTATATAGTAAGTATTGTTGCATTCTTTTTTACATATTTCAAATAGCTTCTGCGTGTTCGAACTGCTGCGCCCGCCGATGACGATCATCGCGTCTACCCGCTTCGCGATCTGTGCAGCCTCCGTCTGGCGCTCCTCCGTCGCATTGCAGATGGTATTTAAAACAATTATATCATACCCTTTTTCCTTTATAATTTCAACTAAATCTTGAAATTTATTGTAATTAAATGTCGTCTGCGAGACCACGCAGACCTTTTTTTCCTTGTCCGCACGGTATTTTTCGGCATCCTCGCGCGTCGCGATCACGACCGTGCGCTCCGCCGACGACCAGCTCTTGATGCCCCTGACCTCCGGGTGCGCCTCGTTGCCGACAATGACGATCTGACAGCCCTGCGCGCTGTAATCCTCCACCAGCCTGTGGATCTTCAGCACAAAGGGGCAGGTGGTGTCCACGATGTCAAAGCCCATCTCCGCGATCGCCGTGCACACCCCCTTCTCCACGCCATGCGCCCGGATGATGACGGTTCCCGGCTTCTTCGCGGCGAGCTCCTCCAGGTCGTTTACGACCTCGACGCCGCGCGCCTCCAGATCGCGCACGACCTCCTCGTTGTGGATGATCGGCCCGAAGGTGTAGAGCGGCGCTCCCCCGCCGAGCTTCTCATATACCGTATCGACCGCACGCTTCACGCCAAAACAGAAGCCTGCGCTCTTTGCCAGAATGACCTCCATGCTCAACCGATCGTCCTTTCATAGATTTCCCGGATCGCCGCCGCCACCTCGTCAATCGTAAGCATTGAGCTGTCCACGAGGACCGCGTCCTCCGCCTGTGCGAGCGGCGCGATCTCCCTGTGCATATCCCTGTAGTCGCGCTCCTCGATATCCTTTGCGATCGCGTCAAGCTCACATGCCTCTCCCTTTTTCACCAACTCGTCATACCGGCGTCTCGCGCGCGTCTCCACGCTCGCCGTCAGATAGATCTTTACCTGCGCATGGGGCAGGATGCAGGTGCCGATGTCCCTGCCGTCCATGACGACGTCCAACCTCGCTGCAAGCTGCCTCTGCAGCTCCACGAGCTTTTGACGCACGGCGGGGTACGCGCTGGTCACGGATGCCGCGTTGCCTACCTCCTCCGTGCGTATCACCCCGTTGACATTCTCCCCGTTCAGAAGGACCTGCTGTTCTCCGTCCACGTAGGCGATCGTCACATCCACATTTGGACACGCCGCCGCAACCGCCGGCTCGTCCGACGTTTCAATGCCGTTTTGCAAAAAATAATACGCCATGGCGCGGTACATCGCCCCCGTATCGACATAGACAAACCCCAGCTCCTTCGCCAGCTTTTTCGCTATCGTGCTCTTCCCGGCTCCCGCCGGTCCGTCAATCGCAATATTTACACTCATCGCCATCCAAACCCTTTCCTTATAATATAGAAGCTTCTCCTCCCGCCGCACAGGCGCCGGCAAGATAGCCCGTCGACCACGCGATCTGCAGGTTGAATCCGCCTGTCATGGCATCCAGATCCAGCAGCTCTCCGCAAAAATAGAGCCCCGGCAGCAGCTTCGATTCCATCGTGGAGGGATTCACCTCCTTCACGGAGACGCCGCCCCGCGTGACGATCGCCTCGTCGAAACCGCGCACCCCGCAGAGCGTCACGGGAAACGCTTTCATCAGCCTGATAAACTCCGCGCGCTCCTCCCGCGTGATCTCATGGACCCTTTTCTCCGCCGGGATCCCGCCGAGCGCAAGCATCACGGGAAGCAGCTTTGCCGGAAACAGGGAACCCGCCACATTCTTGAACTGCCGGTTCTTTCCCTCCGCAAACTCCCGCAGCAGGCGCGCATCCAGCTGTTCCTCGTCCATCGCCGGCTTTAAGTCTATGACCATGTCAAGCTCTTTTTTTGCCTGTGCCGGGCGTATCGCCGCGCTTGCGCTCAGGAGAAGCGGTCCGCTCACGCCGAAGTGCGTAAACAGCAGCTCCCCAAACTCATCGTACAGCAGCTTCTTCCCATCCCGGATGCGCACGCGCACATTCCGCAGGGAAAGCCCCTGCAGGCTTTTGACATAGGGCTCCTTCGCCTCAAAAGGAACCAGCGACGGGAAGAGATCCGTCACAGTATGTCCCACGTCCCGCGCAAAGCGGTAGCCGTCCCCCGTGGATCCGGTCGTCTGATAGGAGAATCCGCCGGTCGCAAGGATCACCCGGTCCGCCGGGACGACCTCCCCTCCCGCCAGCCGGACCCCCGCGGCACGCCGCTCCCCGTCCGCGGCGCACACCACGCCATCCGCCTTTGCGCGCAGCCTTACCTGCACCTGCCGCTCTTTTAACGCCCTCTGCAGGGCAGCGGTCACGTCCGACGCGTGATCCGACACGGGGAATACCCGGTTCCCGCGCTCGACCTTCGTCCGAAGACCGTTCGCCTCAAAAAATGCGATGACGCTCTGGTTATCGCACGCGGAAAAGGCGCTATACAAAAATCTGGGATTCGTCATGACATGGGCGAACAGCACCTCCCGATCCCCCGCGTTGGTGAGGTTGCAACGTCCCTTTCCCGTGATATACAGCTTTTTCCCGAGCTTTTCGTTCTGTTCGAGGAGCGTCACCTCCTGCCCCTCCTGCGCCGCGGCGATCGCTGCGAACATCCCTGCGGCGCCGCCTCCCACGACCACGATCTTACTCATTTGTCCTTGTCATCCCCCAGCTTTGCGTATCTCATCTTGATGGAGTCGTCGATGTAATCGATCTCGTCGCTGCCGTATACCTGATATTCGTCCCAGACATCCTCCAGCGTCTCGAGCGTTTTCGCCACCTCGCCCTGTTTTTTCATGCACAGCGCCACGATCAGCGCATTGATGACCGAGAGCGGCGCGACCAGAGAATCCACCACGGACGCCATATCGCTGTCCGCGAGCAGATTGCAGGAGGAATACAGGTTCATCGGCGAATGCACGCTGTCCGTCAGCGTGATCACCTTCGCGCTTCGATTGTTGGCAAATTCCATCGCCTTTAACGTGCGCATGGAGTAACGCGGAAAACTGATGCCGATCGCCACGTCGTCCCTCCCGATGCGCACCATCTGCTCAAAGATCTCGCTGGCGCTGCTGGTATGGACCAAATGCACATTCTCAAACATCAGCGTGAGATAAAAGGCGAGGAAGCTCGCAAGCGGCGCGCAGCTCCGGATCCCGATCACATAGATATTCCTTGCCTGCAGGATCGTATCGACGGCAAGCTCAAACGTATGCTCGTCGATCTTTTCGAGCGTGGACCTGATGCGGTCCGCGTCCGCCTTTAAAATGGATTCCAGGATCTTGGACTGACTGATACGACCATAAGTGACCTCCATCCGCTGTACGGAGTTGAGCTTCCCCTGCACCAGCTCCTCCAGCGCACTCTGGAACTCCGGATAGCCCTTGTAGCCCAGATGCGTCGCGAACCGCACCACAGTCGACTCACTGACGCCCACGACCTCCCCGAGCTTCGCTGCAGTCAAAAAGACAGCCTTGTCATAATTGTCTGTGATATAAGTAGCGATCAGTTTCTGTCCCTTGCTGAGCCTGCCATAGGCATCATTGATGCGATTGCTCAGGTCGTTCGTGTTGATCATCCTTCTCCTCCCCTGTCCCGTTTTGCAAACCAGTATGTTTATTATAGCAAATCCGGTATTTTTTGCAACCGACAGGCAGTCAAAGATACAGGGCAATCCGCACGCGGACCGCCCTGCTCCTCTCTCCTGCTGTTCTGTTGTCACAGCGCCCGTTCCCTACACGGGATAAGCGCCGTTCTTCGTATCTGCGATCGTCACGTCCACCTTCTTCTGCTGTGCCTCACGGTACTTGAAGAACTCCGTTGCGACCTGCGGGAACAACGCATAGGACAGTACGTCCTCATCCTGCTGTTTCCACTGCTTCATCTCCGCCTCGAGCTTATCGAGCTCCGGCTCAAGCAGATCCGCATACCGGCAGGTGATCGCATTTTTCTTTTCCTCGCCGAGCACCTTGTCGACGACCTCCGGGTTGAACGGCTTGACGGTCTGCCCGTACTTTCCAAGCAGCACATCCTTCGTCTCCTTCGTCGCGACCTTGTAGCGCTCGCCCATCAGGACATTGAACACAGCCTGAGTGCCGACGATCTGCGAGGACGGCGTCACCAGCGGCGGCTCGCCAAGATCCTTTCTCACGCGCGGGATCTCCTCGAGCACCTCCATATACTTATCCTCCGCATGCTGCTCCTT
The DNA here is from genome assembly GCA_947628935.1 of uncultured Roseburia sp. Lineage (GTDB taxonomy): Bacteria > Bacillota > Clostridia > Lachnospirales > Lachnospiraceae > Roseburia. The sequence goes on from CANRBT010000035.1 coordinate 12,215, forward strand.
GAGCTGGGAAACCATGTTGGAGAGCATACCGCCCGGCACCTGGTACAGCAGCGTCTGGATATCCACACCCAGCACCTTCGGGTTCATCAGACCGCTCTTTAACGCCTCCTCGCGCAGCGGGCGGAAGTAGTCCGCGATCTCCTTGAGCAGCATCTGGTCAAAGCCCGGATCGTATTCCGTGCCGCGGAACGCCTCCGCCATGACCTCGGTCGCAGGCTGGCTGGTGCCAAGCGCAAACGGCGAGATCGCCGTGTCGATGATATCGACGCCCGCCTCGATCGCCTTCATATAGGTCATGGAAGCGACCCCGGACGTGTAGTGCGTGTGGAGCTCGATCGGAAGGCTCGTCGCGGACTTCAGCGCGCGTACCAGGCGATCCGCCTCGAACGGGGTCAGAAGACCTGCCATATCCTTGATACACAGGGAATTTGCGCCCATATCCTCCACGCGCTTTGCGATGTCCGTCCAGTATTCCAGCGTGTAGGCGTCGCCGAGCGTGTAGGACAGCGCGACCTGCGCATGCCCCTTCTCTTTGTTGCATGCCGTCACAGCCGTCTGCAGGTTGCGGATATCGTTGAGGCAGTCAAAGATACGGATGATATCAATGCCGTTTGCAATGGATTTCTGTACGAAATACTCGACCACATCATCCGCATACGGACGATAGCCCAGGATGTTCTGCCCGCGGAACAGCATCTGCAGCTTTGTGTTCTTGAACCCTGCGCGCAGCTTGCGCAGGCGGTCCCACGGATCCTCCTTCAGGAAACGGAGGGAGGCGTCGAAGGTCGCACCGCCCCAGCACTCTACCGCATGGTAGCCGACCTTATCCATCCTGTCGATGATCGGAAGCATCTGCTCTGTGGTCATCCGGGTCGCAATCAGGGACTGGTGCGCGTCGCGCAGCACAGTCTCGGTTATTTTTATCGGTTTTTTCACAACTTCTGACATCACTCTATCCTCCTAAACTTAAATCCCAAATATCGCCATGAACACGCCGGCTGCGACCGCGGTACCGATCACGCCCGCGACATTCGGTCCCATCGCATGCATCAGCAGGAAGTTGGTCGGATCCTCCTCCGCGCCGACCTTCTGGGACACACGCGCCGCCATCGGCACCGCGGAAACGCCTGCCGAACCGATCAGCGGATTGATCTTGCCCTTCGTGATAAAGCATAACAGCTTTCCGAACAGCACACCGGCTGCCGTGCCGAACATAAATGCGACCAGACCGAGGAACACGATCTTTAAGGTCGTCCAGTTCAAAAACGCCTCCGCGCTGGTAGACGCACCGACAGAGGTCCCCAGCAGGATGACGACAATGTACATCAGGGCATTGGACGCCGTATCGGTCAGCTGGCGCACCACGCCGCTCTCGCGGAACAGGTTGCCGAGCATCAGCATGCCGACCAGCGGCGCGGTCGTCGGAAGGATGGTACACACCACGATCGTGACGATGATCGGGAACAGGATCTTCTCCAGCTTTGACACGGGACGAAGGTTCTGCATCTTGATCGCGCGCTCCTTCTTTGTCGTAAACAGCTTCATGATCGGCGGCTGGATGATCGGCACCAGCGCCATATAGGAATACGCCGCGACCGCGATCGGTCCCATCAGTCCCGACTGCCCCAGCTTTCCTGCCAGGAAGATCGAGGTCGGTCCGTCCGCGCCTCCGATGATCGAAACCGCTGCCGCCGCCTTGTCGTTAAACCCGAGCAGGATCGCAAGGAAATATGCGCCGAAGATACCGAACTGCGCCGCCGCTCCCAAAAGGAAGCTGATCGGATTCGCGATCAGCGGTCCAAAGTCCGTCATCGCACCGACTCCCAGGAAGATCAGGGACGGCAGGATCGACCATTCGTCTAAGATATAAAAATAGTGGAGTAAACCACCCACCCCGTTGCTCATCTGCTCCGGCGCTGCAAAGATATCCGGATAGATATTGACCAGGAGCATACCGAACGCGATCGGAACGAGCAGCAACGGCTCAAACCCCTTTGCGATAGCCAGATACAGGAACACGCATGCGACAAGAATCATGACGTAGTTCCCCCATGTCAGGTTAAAGAAAGCGGTCTGATGCAGGAGGTTTCCCATTGTATCCGTAAAATAGCTCATTGTTTCCCTCCTAAATTAGTTTAAGGTTGCAAGTAAAGCGCCCGCTTCCACCATATCTCCTACGCTGACATTGATGCTCGCCACAGTGCCGTCCTGCGGAGCGACGACCGGCGTCTCCATCTTCATGATCTCCAGGATGAGGACCGTATCGCCCTTCTTCACAGCCGCGCCGACCGCAGCCTCCAGCTTGAACACCTTTCCGGCTGCGCCTGCTTCGATCTTCACGCTGCCGACCGCACCGCTCGTCTTCGGAGCCGCCGCAGGAGCCGGAGCCGCCGCACGCCGCGGAGCCGCTGCCGCCGCAGGAGCGCTGACCTCGCCCTTCTCCTCCACAGTCACATCATAAACCGTTCCGTTCACCGTAATCGTATAACCCTTCATTGAAATTTCCTCCTAAAAATTTGATGATAGTCTGCCAATCGCATTCCGTTATCTGCGCCGGATGGAACGCACCACAAATCCGTCCGCCGCGGTCCCCGTGCTCGCCGCGATCGCTGCTGTGATGACCGCGACCAGCTCGAGATCGTCCGTGAGCGGTTCCTCCGCCGCCACCGGGACAGGTACAGGTGCCACCGGCGCCGGCGCTGCACTCTTTGCCGTCTTTTTCTGATTCTGTCCGTTCGGGATGAACCGGAAACAATAGATCACAAGGCTGATGAGGATCAGCACGGAAAAGACAGTCCCCATCCCCATCAGGGTGTTCAATGCCGCCTTCTCCATCTTCTCTCCGAGAGAGTATACCTTATCCGCGGATGCATCCGTCAGCTCCGGTATGTCCAGTTCGTAGTTATATTTGTAGATATAGGAGACGATCAGATCGCGGTTCGCATACCGAAGGACCTGTTCTACCGTGATCGTATCCTGCGTTTTGGTGATTGTCAGTTCTCCCAGTCCCTGATAATCGCCCTCGCCCTCCACGGCGCTCTCCCAGGTCTCTATGAGATGCTTTCCCGCATCGTTCGCGTTGTCCTTCAGGTACTGACTGGTCTCCTCGTCCATATCGACCAGCATCTGCGCCGTGTCCTCCATAGCAGCCTGGATATCTTCGTACTTCATTCCAAAATAATCTGCATCCTGCGATTGCTCCCCACACGCGGTCATTCCCAGAGCCATAAGGCAAAGACAAAGTATAAGAGATAATTTTTTCTTCATAGACTTCACCTTCCTATTTTGTTGCATGCTTCTTCTTGGGTACGCCCGGGCATTTGACGTAGAGAACCTCAAACGCATCCACCAGATACTTGCGCGTGTCAGCCGGGTCGATGAGCCGGTCCACATAGCCCCGTCTCGCCGCGCCAA
>CANRBT010000036.1 GCA_947628935.1 uncultured Roseburia sp.
GACTGGCTCCTGCCGGATCTCAACGGCATCGAGGTCGTGCGCCAGATCCGCGCCGTCGTGGGGGACAGCGCCCCGATTATCATTGTGACGGCGTATGACTGGAGCGATATCGAGGGCGAGGCGCGGGAGGCGGGCGTGACCGCCTTCTGCAACAAGCCGATCTTCCTCTCGGAGCTCCGCGATATCCTGATCCAGGCGGCGGCGGGGAACGGTTCTCTGATGCAGGAGACGCAGAACGTCCTGCCGAGCATCTCGGAGCAGCTTCAGAATACGCGCCTGCTGCTGGTGGAGGATATCGAGCTGAACCGTGAGATCGCCGTGGAGGTGCTCTCCGGCGGCGGCTTCCTCGTCGAGACGGCGGAGGACGGCGTGGCGGCTGTCGAGATGGTAAAAAATGCGGAGCCTGGCTATTACGCGCTGATCCTCATGGACATCCAGATGCCGCGCATGAACGGGTACGACGCGACCCGCGCGATCCGTGCGCTGGACGATCCCGTGCGCGCGGGCGTTCCGATCGTCGCGATGACGGCGAACGCCTTCGACGAGGACCGAAAGGCGGCGATGGAGTGCGGGATGAACGCGCACGTCGCAAAGCCCATCGATGTGAACGAGCTTTTGGGCGTTCTGACGGATATTTTGAGCAACAGAGATTGAGAGCATAGGTAGGGAGGAGAAGCCAGATGGCATTGACGAAAAAGCCGGTCAACGGCATGAAGGATATCCTGCCACAGGAGATGGAGATCAGGGATTATGTGCAGCAGGTCATCCGGGAGACCTACCGCAGCTTCGGTTTTACCCCGATCGAGACGCCGTGCATGGAGAACATCGCAAATCTGAGCAGCAAGCAGGGCGGCGAGAACGAAAAGCTGATCTTTAAGGTGTTAAAGCGCGGCGAGAAGCTGAAGCTGGAGGAGGCGAAGGAGGAGGCGGATCTGGTGGATTTCGGGATGCGCTACGATCTGACGGTCCCGCTGGCGCGGTTTTATGCGTGCCATGCAAACGATCTGCCGTCTCCGTTCAAGGCGCTGCAGATGGGGAACGTATGGCGTGCGGACCGGCCGCAGCGAGGGCGTTACCGCCAGTTCATGCAGTGCGACATCGACATCATCGGGGAGCCGGGCAACCTGGCGGAGATCGAGCTGATCCTGGCGACGACGACGACGATCGGAAGGCTCGGGTTTCGGAATTTTGAGATCCGCATCAACGAGCGCCGGATCCTAAAAGCGATGGCGGCGTACAGCGGGTTTGCGGAGGAGGCGTTCGACGCTGTGTTCATCACGCTCGACAAGATGGACAAGATCGGCATCGAGGGCGTAGCGGAGGAGCTGGTCCGCGAGGGCTTTGAGGAGTCCGCGGTCGAGACCTATCTGGGGCTGTTCCGCGGGATCGAGACGGCGGAGGACGGGCTCGCCTATCTGGCGGAGAAGCTGGGAGACTGTCTCGCGCCGGAGGTCCGGCAGAACCTGACCGAGATCATCGAGAGCGTGGAGGGCGCGAAGACGGCGGATTTCCGGCTCGTATTCGACCCGACGCTCGTGCGCGGCATGAGCTACTATACCGGTACGATCTTCGAGATCGCGATGCCGGAGCTGGGCGCGGCGTGCGGCGGCGGCGGGCGCTATGACCGGATGGTCGGGAAATTCACGGGCAGCGACGTCCCGGCGTGCGGCTTTTCCATCGGGTTCGAGCGCATCGTCCTGCTGCTGATGGAGAGCGGGTTCACAGTCCCGACGCAGAAGCCGAAGGCTGCATACCTGATCGAAAAGAATTTTCCGGCGGACAAGCTGGCAAGGGTGATCGCAAAGGCGCAGGCGGCGCGCGAGGCGGGGCAGCAGGTGCTCGTCGTGCGGATGAACAAGAACAAAAGGTTCCAGAAGGAGAAGCTGGAGGCGGAAGGGTATGCGGATATCCTCGAGTTCTATGCGGACCGCGAGGTCGAATGACGGCGGGAGGAACCGATCATATACGAGGGAGTGGAGAACATGATACAGTCGAGAACACATAACTGCGGCGAGCTGCGCCTTTCGGATGCGGGCAGCCGGGTGACGGTCGTCGGATGGTTTGAGAATCTGCGGAGGGTCAGCAAAAATCTGGGCTTTCTCATTTTAAGGGATTTTTACGGGACGACGCAGATCGTCATAGAGACCGAGGAGATGATGGCATGTCTGGACGGCGTCAACAAGGAGTCGACGCTTTCCGTGTCGGGCACGGTCAGAGAGCGCTCCAGCAAGAATGCGGAGCTTCCGACCGGGGAGATCGAGGTCGTGCCGGAACAGATCGAGGTGCTCGGAAAGTGCGTCTACAATGCGCTTCCGTTTGAGATCGCCCAGTCGAGGGAGGCGGACGAGAACACGAGGTTAAAGTACCGCTATCTGGATCTGCGCAACCCGGCGGTCCGGGATAAGATCGTCCTGCGCAGCAGGATCGTCTCGGAGCTGCGGCGCAGGATGGAGGAGCTGGGCTTTTTGGAGATTACGACGCCGATCCTGACCTGCTCCTCGCCGGAGGGCGCGAGGGACTATCTGGTCCCGGCGAGGAACCATCCGGGCAAATTTTACGCGCTGCCGCAGGCGCCGCAGCAGTTCAAGCAGATCCTGATGACGGCGGGCTTTGACCGCTATTTCCAGATCGCGCCGTGTTTCCGCGATGAGGACGCGCGCGCGGACCGCTCGCCGGGCGAGTTTTATCAGCTCGACATGGAGATGGCGTTCGCGACGCAGGAGGACGTGTTCTCCGTGATCGAGGAAGTGCTGCCTCCTGTGTTTGAGAAGTACGGGGTATACCGGACGGCGTCGAAGGCGCCCTTTGTGCGGATCCCGTATTTGGAGGCGATGGACCGGTACGGAAGCGACAAGCCGGATCTGCGCATCGATCTGGAGCTCACCGATGCGACCGATGCGCTGGCGGATTGCGGGTTCGCGCCGTTCGCGGGACAGACCGTGAAGGCGGTCGTGGTCGACGGCTTTGCGGCGAGCAGAAAGGTGATCGACGGCATCTGTGCCGAGGTCGAGGTGCAGACGGCGAACAAGGCGTACTGGTTCCGCGTGGACGAGAACGGCGGGATCGTCGGCGGCATCGCGAAATTTTTACAGGAGCGCAGGGAGGAGGTCATCGCGGCGCTCGGCTTAAAGCCGGGAGATTTTGTGGGACTTGCCGCGGGAAAACGCCTGACCGCGCAGAAGACCGCGGGCGTTCTTCGGAGGCTGCTCGGCGCGGCGAGCGAAACGCACATGAAAAAGGACTGCTACGAGTTCTGCTGGATCGTGGATTTCCCGATGTACGAGATCGGGGAGGAGTCGGGAGAGCTGGAATTCTGCCACAATCCGTTCTCGATGCCGCAGGGCGGGATGGAGGCGCTTCGGACGCAGGAGCCGCTCTCGATTCTGGCGTACCAGTACGACCTCGTGTGCAACGGCGTGGAGCTGTCCTCCGGCGCAGTGCGGAACCACGATCCCGAGATCATGATCCGGGCGTTCTCGCTCGTGGGGCTCGGCGAGGAGGACGTGAAGGCGAAGTTCCCGGCGATGTACAACGCATTCTGCTACGGCGCGCCGCCCCACGCGGGGATCGCGCCCGGCGTGGACCGCATGGTCATGCTGATCAGCGGCGAGGAGAGCATCCGTGAGATCATCCCGTTCCCGATGAACAAGAACGCGATGGATGTCATGATGGGAGCGCCGGCGTCGGTCGAGCAGAGGCAGCTCGACGAGGTGCATATCGGTATCGTGATGCCGGAGGAATAGAATGCTGTCCGGGGGAGCAGACTAACAACAGGGACCGAAGGGTGTCAGGGGGATGTTATGGAGATATGGGATGGCTATTTCGCGGACGGCTCGCTGTCCGGCGTAGATCTCATTCGCGGACAGGCGCTGCCGCCGGGGCAGTATCATCTGGTCTGCGAGGTGCTCGTGCGGCATGTGGACGGCGACTATCTGCTGATGCAGAGGGATCTGTCAAAGCCCAATTATCCGGGGTATTTTGAGGCGACTGCCGGCGGCTCGGCGCTCAAGGGCGAGGACAAGCTCGCCTGCATCCGGCGCGAGCTGTTCGAGGAGACGGGCATTCTCTCGGACGAGTTCGAGGAGGTCGGACACCGCGTAGACGACGTTTCGCAGTGCATCTACTGCTCCTTTGTGTGCACCACAGACTGGAACAAGGAAGCTGTGAGGCTGCAGGAGGGAGAGACGATCGCGTTCCGCTGGCTGGATCGCAGGGCGTTCATGGAGTTTTTTCACTCCAAGGAGGGCATCCTGAGACAGAAGGAGCGGTACCGGAGGTATCTGGAGGAGAGCTGCGGACAGCAGTGAGCAAAGCAGGGGGAGAGAGAAAGCGATGAGAGGAAGAAAAGGGATCAAAGCCGCTCTGTGCGCCGCGGCGCTTGCGGTGGGACTGCTTCTTGGCGGCTGCGGGGAGGAAGCGCCGCGCCTGGAGGGAAGCTGCAGGGAGATCCTGTCGACGGTCTATGAGACGGCGGAGCTCGATGCGGACACGCGGCAGACGCTGCAGGGCTATGAGATGTCGGAGCTTGACGAGAGCATGAAGGGTTATCTGCTGGGGACGGAGGATATCGCCTATACGGACGCCGTGTGTTCCGTGCCGCAGATCAACGTCGTGGCATATCAGTGTATCGTGCTCCGCGTGGACGGGGACGACGCGGCGGCGGAAACGGCGAGACAGACGCTGCTCTCCTGCGCCGATCCCAGAAAGTGGATCTGCGTGGAAGCGGAGAGCGTCGTTGTGGAACGCGTCGGGGATGTCGTTCTCTTCGTGATGGGAGATGCCGCGACGACAGACGCATTAAAGGCTGCATTTCTCGCGATGGGCGAAGCGTAGGCGGTCAATCGGAAGGAACATGAGGTTTTACCTTAAGACGTTGTCAGAAAAAGAGGCTGTGGCAGAAGGGATGTTCTGTCTGCTTCCAGGGGTATCGAAGGGTCATTGCCTGCGGGCGATGATCTTTTTTTATAGGAACAGTTGACAACTGATATACACTGTTATATACTGTTTATTGCAGGGGCGGAGAACGGTTCCTGGTCACATAGCATGCATGCAGAGAATTTGGAGGATCCATTTGGAGACAGAGATCAAGATCATTGTCAACAACTCATCGATGCAGCCGATCTATGAGCAGATCGTCTGCCAGGTCAAGGCGCAGGTCCTTGCGGGGACGCTCGCGGAGGGCGCGGCGCTGCCGAGCGTCCGGACGCTGGCGAAGGAGTTAAAGATCAGCGCCCTGACTGTGAAAAAGGCGTATGACTGCCTGGAGGAGGAGGGCTGCGTCGTCACGGTACACGGAAAGGGAAGCTTTATCGCACAGGCGAATGCCGCCCTTTTGGAGGAGGAGCGGAGGCGCCGGGTGGAAGCGGATATGGAGGCTGCGGTCGCGCGGGGAAGGAGTTTTGGGATGCGCGATGAGGAGCTGCGGGAGCTTTTGGATCTGATCCTGGAACCGGATCGGGGATAGAGGCGGAAAGGAAGGAAGATATGCTGGAAATGACAGGGGTGCAGAAGCGTTACGGAACGTTTTTGCTGGATTGCTCCATCACTGTGGAGAAGGGGAGGATCGTCGGGCTGATCGGGGCGAACGGTGCGGGAAAGAGCACGACCTTCAAGGCGGCGCTTGGGCTGATCGCGCCGGATGCCGGCGAGGTCCGGGTGTTCGGAAAACAGGTCGCGGCGCTCGACGCGAGGGATCGTGAGCGGATCGGCGTTGTGCTGGCGGATTCCGGCTTCAGCGATTACCTGTGTGTGAGAGATATCGCGGACATGATGGAAAAGCTGTATCAGGATTTTGACCGTGGGACGTTTTTGATGCGCTGCAGGGAGTATGGCCTGCCGGAAAGAAAAAAGATCAGGGAGTTTTCCACGGGGATGAGGGCAAAGCTGAAGCTGGCTGCCGCCATGACGCACGGCGCGGATCTGTTGATCCTGGACGAGCCGACGGCGGGGCTGGATGTGGTCGCGCGGGAGGAGATGCTTGGGATCCTCCAGGATTATCTGGGGGAGCGGGAGGACCGCGCCGTGCTGATCAGCTCCCATATCTCCGGCGATCTGGAAAAGCTCTGTGATGAGATCTATCTGATACACGAGGGGCGGATCCTGCTCCGGGAGCGGACCGACCGGCTGCTGGACAGCTACGGGTGCATCAAGGTGGATGAGGAGCAGCGCCGCAGCCTGGATGCGTCTCATCTGCTCTGGCAGAAGAGAGAGCGCTTCGGCTACAGCATCCTGACAGACGCGAGAAGGTTTTATCAGGAAAATTATCCGGGCATCGTGGTGGAAAAGGGGTCGATCGACGACATCATTTTGCTGGTGGAAAAGGGGGAGAGGATATGAGAGGGCTGCTTGTGAAGGATGTAAAGCTGGTTTATGGACAGAAGCGGTTCTGGGTGATCGTGCTGGCGATCGCGCTGTTGTTCATGGCGCAGGGAGATGTCATGCTGGCGGCAGGCTATATGGTCATGATGGCAGGTATGCTGGGGATCACGACGTTTTCCTACGACGAGTACAACAACGGCATGGCGTTCCTTTTTACCATGCCGTTTTCCAGACGCGTCTACGTGTTGGAAAAATATCTGTTTACTGTGGGAGGAGTGGCGTTGTTGACCGCTGTGTGCGCGGCGGTTGGCGTGTTGTTCGCACGGAGCGGGCTCCTGGAGATGGAGACGGCGGAGCTTTTGGCATCGCTTTTGGGGATCGGCGCCGTGGGGGTGGTCTTTGCTGCGCTCGTATTTCCGTTTCTGTTCCGGTACGGCGCCGAGCGGGGCAGGCTCGTGGGCGTGGCGTTCGGCGTGGCGTGCGCCCTGCTTTTGCATTTCCTGGTCAGGCTTCAGAGTCCGGGGGAGTTTTATGAAAAAACGGCGTGGCTGCAGGCGCTCGACGGGAGAGGCATCCTGCTGCTCCTGGCGTCCGTTACGGCGTCCGTCCTCCTGCTTTCCGTTTTTTTCAGTATTCTGATCATGGAAAAGAAGGAGTTTTAAAGCTCTACTTTACAAATTTCCCCAAAGACGTCATAATATTAGGAGAGAAACGGAACGATAAGGACAGATTGCGAAGTGGGGATAAGATGAAGATAGAGCATATTGGGAATAATAAAATACGGTGCGCGCTGACGGAGGAGGAGATCCGCCAGCTTGGCTTCGATATCGATGAGATCATTGCAAACAGCGAGACGACCCAGAGGTTCATGCAGGTGGTGCTGCGCCTGGTGGAGGAGCAGGGGCATATCAATACGGAGAACATCTCTCCGATGGTGAAGGCGGAGCTTTTGCAGAACCACAGCATGGCGATCACCTTCGGCTCCGATAAGGATTTTTCCTTCAAGGACCTGATCGACACGATGCATCAGCTGCTCCGCAGTATGGACCCGGAGCGGGTCGAGCAGATGCGCAGGCTGATGGAACAGGGGGAGGAAGCGGCGGAGCAGCAGGAGGCGTCCCCGCCGGAGCCGATGGTCTGTGCGCTGCGTTTCCCGACGCTTGAGGATATGAGGCGTATGAGCCGTGTCTGCTTCCCCGGGCGTGTGCCGGAGAGCAGAGCTTATCGGATGAACGACAGCTATTATCTGGTGATGGATTTTGCCGGATTTACCCGCGAGGAGATGCGCCCCTTTGTCTTTGGCGCTGTGGAGTATGACGACGCGCATTACTCGGAGCCGGCGCAGATCGCGCATATCGAGGAGCAGGCGAGATGCATTCTTAAAAGCCATGCCCTGGAAACGCTGATGGAGCTTTGAGAGGAACAGCGGGCGCTTGTACGCGGGAATATTGTCCATAATGCACAAACATTTGTTTGTAAATAGGCAGATCTCTCAAAATGCGCAGGCATTTTTGGTAAAAATGCCGGACAAATTTTTAAACCTTCATCCACAAGATGTGCTATACTGTAAAAGATGCGTGCACAAGATGTATGCATAAAAATATGCGCACAGAGGTTGCGGCGGAAAGTGGAGAGGATATGGACAGGGAGCAGATTTGGGAGCTGGAAGAGAACAAGCGGGCATTGTTAAAGCAGGCGTATCGCATGAAACAGGAGCATCCGCACATGTCGCCGGTAGGGCTGGAGCAGGAGATGTACCTTTCGATCATGAACGAGGTGCATGAGATCACGGCGAGACTGCAGCGGGTAGCAGAGGCATAAAGAAAAGAAACAGGAAAAGACCCTTACCGGACGGTAAAGGGTCTTTTTAAATGGACTTTTTTTTACAAATGGAATATAATGGGATTTAGTAGTACAGGTTTTGGGAGAGGTGCTGTCATGAATGAGATTATTGCAAAGCTGAACGAGATCGAGGAGCGGGCGGACATCATCCTTGCGGATGCAAAGCAGCGCAGGGAGGAGTTGTCCGCGCAGCTCGAGCAGGAAAAGCGCGAGATCGACATGAGGTACGACGAGCTGCTGGAGGAAGACACGGAGCGTTTCCGGCGGCAGCTCACAGAGGATGCCAACGCCCGGCTTGTACAGATGCGCGAGCGGACCGAGGAGGCGGCAAGGGAGCTGGAGCACATCTGCGCGTCACAGAAGGAGCAGCTGGCGGAGGAGATCGTCGGACGGATTCTCGCATAAGGCGGAGGTAGGGAAACGATGGCTGGCGGATTGTTGAAATACAGCGGTCTTGTGACAAAGACGAAGGCAATGCGGGGCGCGCTGTTGTCCGAGGAGGTGCTGACGGAGCTTGCCGAGTGCGAGGCGGTAGGGGAGATCATCGCATTCCTTCGCGAGGACGGGAGCTATGCACGGATCTATCAGAGCCATGAGGAGATCAAGCACCGCGGGCAGGTGGAGGCGGTCATTACGGATTCTCTCTATGTGGATTACGGCAAGCTGTACCGGTTTGCGGGGAGCGGGCAGCGGCAGGGACTGCGGATCTTGTTTTTGCGGTATGAGATCAACGAGTTGAAACGATATCTGGAGCATGCCTGCCTGGGAGGCGAGGCGTATCGGGAGAGCTATCTGGACTCGTTTTTTGAACGGCATGCGGGCTATGATACCGCGGCGGCAGCGGCGGCGGAGAGTCTGCCGGAGCTTCGGCAGGCGCTCGCGGGGACGCAGTACGAGCTCTTTTTTGAGCGATATCACGCGCAGGAGGAGCCGGGCTATGCGGACTATGCGCTGGGGCTGGACGTGTTCTACTTTGAGACGGCATGGAAGTGGAAGGATAAGCTGGCGGACGCGCGCATGAGGGAGATCTTTACGGTACTGTTGGGTACGGAGATCGACTGGCAGAATATTCTTTGGATCTATCGCTGCAGGCAGTTCTATGGGCGCGATGCGGCGGACATCTATCCGGAGCTGGTGCCGATCACATACCGGCTGCGGCGGCAGGAGATAAAGGCGCTTCTGGAGGCGGAGGGCGCGGAGGCGTTCGAGCGGGTGCTCGCACAGACCCTGTATTTTTCGGGGAGGGAGCCGCTGGTCGAGCTCGGGGATGAGATCTCCTACCACAGGATCATGGAAAAGACCTATGAACGGCTCTGTCAGAAATATCCGATGTCGCTTGCACCGGTCCTGCGCTATCTGCACGATAAGGAGCGCGAGATCGACATGCTGACCATGATCCTGGAGGGCGTGCGTTACAGCCTTCCGTCGAGGGACATCCGCGAGATGGTGTTTGTGACAGGACATGGCGGGGAGGAGCAGGGAAAATAAGGGAGGGTTTTGGCAGTGGTTGAGAAGATGAAGCTGCTTCATATCACGGGGCCGAGAGAGGATATCGACCGTGTGATGGAGGTGTATCTGAGCAAATACGACGTTCATTTTGAGAACGCGATCGCCAGCCTGGGCAGCATGGAAAATGTGCGTCCCTTTGTGGAGACGAACGTCTATAAGGAGGCGTACGCGAGGGCGGAAAAGCTCTGGGAGTATCTGGGGGAGGAGCCGGCGCAGGAGGTCCCTCGCATGAAGCCGAAGGAGGCGGAGGAGATCGTCGATGCGGCGTGGACGCTGGCGGATGAGACGCTTTTGCGACAGGCGGAGCTTGACCGGGAGCGGGGAGAGCTTCTGACCCTGATGGAGCAGCTGGAGCCGTTCCGCGAGCTGGAGCTGGAGCATCATAAGATGCTATCCTATCGGTTTATCGCCTTCCGCATCGGCAGGATCGCAAGGGAGTATTACCGGAAGCTGGAGCGCTACATCCATGATACGGACTATGTGTTGTTTTACGAGTGCCACAGTGACGAGAACTATGTGTGGGGCGCGTATTTTACGCCGACAGTCTACAAGCGCCAGGTGGACGCGGTCTGTATGTCCTATCATTTTGAGCGGATCTATCTGCCGGACACCTTCGAGGGGACGCCGGATGCCGCCTACCGGGACGCCGAGGAGCGGCTGCATCGGAATGAGAGAGAGCACGAGGACCTGCGGCAGCAGCTGCGAAAATCCGAGGAGCGGAACAAGAGCGAGCTGGCAGGCGCGTACCGCGCGCTGGAGCGCTATTGCAGCAACTTTGAGGTGAGAAAGCTCGCGGCATGTACGCGGTCGGCGCATATGGCGGAGGGGGAGGAGAACGCGGAATACTATATCCTCTACGGCTGGATGAACGAGAAGGATGCCGAGCGCTTCCGCGCGGAGACGGCGGAGGATAAGCGCGTGCAGGTGCTCACGGAGGAGGCGGACGAGACGCAGATCGTGCCTCCGACCAGGCTGAAAAACCCAAAGCTTTTTGCGCCGTTTGAGATGTTTGTTCAGATGTACGGACTTCCGGCGTACAATGAGATGGACCCGACGATCTTCATTGCATTGACCTACACCTTTATGTTCGGCGCGATGTTCGGGGATGTGGGGCAGGGGATCTGTCTGGTGGCGGGAGGCTTCCTCCTGTATCGCGTCAAGCATATGAATCTGGCTGCGATCGTCTCGCTTGCGGGGGTCTGGTCGACGCTGTTTGGGTTTCTGTACGGGAGCGTTTTTGGCTTTGAGGAGATCCTGCATGCGGTCTGGATGAAACCGATGGACAATATCATGACGACGCTGATGCTTGCCATCGGCTTTGGCATGGTCCTCATCCTGATCGCCATGCTCATCAACATAGCGAATGCCATACGCGCGAAGGAGCCGGGACGTCTGCTCTTTAGCGAGAGCGGACTGGCAGGGCTGATCTGCTACGGCTGTGCGGCGGGCTGCATCGCGCTCTATGCGACCGGGCATCCGGTTCCGGCGACGGCTGTGCTTGCGGTCGCGGTCGGAGTGCCGCTGCTCGCCATTCTGTTAAAGGAGCCGCTCTCCCATCTGGTGGAGCGAAGGAAGCGGCTGTTTCCGGAGGGCAGCAAGGCGATGTTCTTCGTGGAGGCGCTGGTGGAGCTTTTCGATGTGGTGTTGAGCTATGCGACGAACAGTATTTCCTTTGTCCGCGTCGGCGCGTTCGCGCTCAGCCATGCGGGCATGATGGGCGTGGTGCTCACGCTGGCGGGATATGAGAGCGGTTCGCCGAACTGGCTCGTGGTCGTGCTGGGAAATATCCTTGTGGCGGGTCTGGAAGGGCTCGTCGTCGGCATCCAGGTACTCCGACTGGAGTATTACGAGATGTTCAGCAGGTTCTATAAAGGTACAGGAAAGCCCTTTGTGGCGTTCTTCAAGAAAAAGGAAAGATGAGGTTAGAGGTATGGCAGCAAAAATCATTCTGGTAGCAATTCTGGTCTTCAGCATGGGAGTGCCGTTCGGCGGGTACCTGCTCGGAAGGAAAAGGGAGGGGAGCGCGAAGGCTTCCCTGGCGCTCGGCATTCTCCTGTTCTTTGGCACGCTGGCCGTGGCGGATGTGATGCTTTTTGGCGGACACATCTATGCGGCGCAGGCAGCGGATGCAACTGCAGATGCAACTGCGGCAGCAGTTGCATCTGCGGAGGGATGGCGCTATCTGGCGGCGGCGCTCTCGACCGGTCTTTCCTGTGTCGGCGCAGGTATCGCGGTCGCCAGCGCGGCGTCCGCGGCGATCGGGGCGCTCAGCGAGGATTCCGGCATCATGGGCAAGGCGCTGATCTTCGTGGCTCTGGCGGAGTCCATCGCGCTGTATGGTCTTCTGATCTCCTTCTCCATCCTTGGCTAAGGAGGCGGCGCCTATGAAGATGTTTTTGATCAGCGACAACGTAGATACCTACACGGGCATGCGGCTTGCCGGCGTGGAGGGGGTCGTCGTCCATCGGGAGGAGGAGCTTCGGGAAAAGCTGGAAGAGGTCTGCAGGGACAGCTCCATCGGGATCGTCCTTCTCACAGAAAAGTTTGGCAGGGATTTTCCCGAACTGGTGAACGAGGTGAAGATGAGCCATCGTCTCCCGCTGTTCGTGGAGATCCCGGACCGGCACGGAACCGGTCGGAGCAAAAACTTCATTACGGATTATGTGAACCAGGCGATCGGCCTGAAGCTATAGCAAAGAAGGGTGCATATGGAGATAAACGAAAAGCTGGACACATTCTATCAGGCGGCGATCGACGCGGCGACAGAGCAGAGCGCGGCGATGCAGAGGGAATATGAGGAGTGGCATCGGGCGAGCATCGCGGAGTATGAACAGGGCAGGCAGCAGGAGCAGAGGGCAAGTGGGCGCATCGCGCAGGAGCAGGTGCGAAAGGAGATCAACCGGAGGACCTCGGAGGAGATGCTCCGGTTGAAAAAGGAGTTCCATGAGCAGCAGGAGCTGCGGAAGGGGGAGCTGTTTGAGCTCGTGGAGGAAAAGCTTGCGGACTATCGGGCGTCGGACGCCTACCGGGAGCTGCTGCAACGCAAGATCGAAAAGGCAAAGGAGCTGGCGCAGGGGGAGGAATGCCTGATCTATCTCGACCCGGAGGACGCCGCTCTTAAGGAGGCGTTGGAGCATGCGTCGGGCTGTACGCTTGCAGTCAGCGGGGAGGCGTTTGGCGGCGGGATCCGCGCGGTGGTTCCGGGAAAGCACATGATGATGGACGATTCCTTTGGAGCCAGGCTTGCAGAGGAGCGGGAGAAGTTTTCTTTTTAAAACAACGGAAAGGAAATGAGCACGTGATATGGGGACAAATGGAAGAATGCATGGAGCGATCCGCGGCATCAACGGACCGGTCGTGACAGTTCCGGGCAACCTCGGATTTAAGATGAATGAGATGGTCTATGTCGGCGAAAAGCGTCTGGTCGGCGAGGTGATCGGTCTGACGCAGGATGCGACGACGGTCCAGGTATACGAGGAGACGTCGGGGCTTCGCCCGGGGGAACCTGTGGAGGGGACGGGCGGCGCCATCAGCGTGACATTGGCTCCGGGGATTTTGCACAATATTTTTGACGGCATCGAGCGGCCGCTCGGGACGATCGCGGCGCAGCACGGGGCATTTATCCCGACCGGTGCGAGCGTGGCGCCGCTGGACGTCGAGCGTAAGTGGGAGACGCATGTGACTGTGCAGCCGGGGGACGTGCTGGGAGCGGGAAGCGTGATCGCCGAGGTGCAGGAGACGAAGGCGATCGTGCACAGGGTGATGCTGCCGCCCGGCGCTTCGGGCGAGGTCGTCCGGGTGCAGCCGGACGGGGCGTACACGATCGGGCAGGAGCTCGTCGTCATCCGCACGCCGGACGGGGGAGAGCGGAGCCTTACGATGACGCAGCGGTGGCCGATCCGCATCCCGCGCCCGGTGGCGAAGCGGTACCCTGCAGACCGCCCGCTGGTGACGGGGCAGCGCATCCTCGACACGCTCTTTCCCATCGCGAAGGGCGGTACGGCAGCGCTTCCGGGGGGCTTTGGAACGGGCAAGACGATGACGCAGCACCAGCTTGCGAAGTGGTGTGACGCGGACATCATCATCTACATCGGATGCGGGGAGCGCGGCAACGAGATGACGAACGTGCTGGAGGAGTTCGGGGAGCTGGAGGATCCGAAGACCGGCAATCTTCTGATGGACCGGACCGTCCTGATCGCGAACACGTCGAACATGCCTGTGGCGGCGCGCGAGGCGAGCATCTACACGGGGATCACGCTTGCCGAGTACTACCGCGATATGGGCTATCATGTCGCGATCATGGCGGATTCGACCTCCCGCTGGGCGGAGGCGCTCCGGGAGCTCTCGGGGCGTCTGGAGGAGATGCCGGCGGAGGAGGGCTTTCCGGCATACCTGGCTTCCCGGCTCTCCGCGTTCTATGAGCGGGCAGGATATGTGGAAAACACGAACGGCTCGGAGGGGAGCGTGACGATCATCGGCGCCGTGTCGCCGCAGGGCGGGGATTTTTCCGAGCCGGTGACGCAGAACACGAAGCGGTTCGTGCGCTGCTTCCTCGCGCTGGACAAATCTCTCGCTTACGCGAGACATTATCCGGCGATCAACTGGCTGACGAGCTATTCGGAGTACATCGGGGATCTCTCCCCGTGGTACGCAAAGCATGTCGGGGCGAATTTTGTGTACTGCAGGAATCAGATGTTACATATTTTGACGACCGAGAACCGGCTGAACGAGATCGTAAAGCTGATCGGCAGCGATGTGCTCCCGGACGACCAGAAGCTGGTGCTGGAGATCGCCAGGGTCATACGGCTCGGATTTTTGCAGCAGAATGCGTTCCACGCGGAGGACACCTTTGTCCCGATGGAAAAGCAGCTTCGGATGATGGAGGTCATCCTGCATCTGTACGATCGCTGCAGGGCGCTGGTCGATCAGGGTATGCCGATGGCGCTGCTGCGAGAGAACGATCTGTTCGAGCGGATCATCGCAATAAAGTATGATGTCCCGAACCGCGAGCCGGAGCGGTTTTCGGAATACGACGCGATGATCGAGGAGTTCTACCGCCGGCTGATGGCGACGAACGGATAGATAGAAAGGCATGGGCGATACTATGGCGATTGAATATTTAGGGCTCAGCGAGATCAACGGTCCTCTGGTCGTGATCGAGGGCGTCGAGGGGGCGTTTTATGACGAGGTGGTCGAGTTTCGTGTGGACGCGGACCCGGAGGGGGCTCCCGCCGCCGGTGCGAAAAAGCTGGGGCGCATCGTGGAGTTGGACGGGGACCGCGCGGTCATGCAGGTGTTTGAGAGCACGGCGGAGATGTCGCTTTTGAACACGCGCACACGTCTGACCGGGCGTCCGATGCAGATCGGTCTGTCGGAGGATATCCTGGGACGGACTTTCAACGGGCTCGGGGAACCGATCGACGGGCTGGGACCGATCCGCGCAGAGGAATACCGCGATGTCAACGGGCAGCCGATGAACCCTTACACCAGGGAATATCCGAGAAACTATATCCGTACCGGGATCTCTGCCATAGACGGACTGACGACGCTGATCCGCGGACAGAAGCTGCCGATCTTTTCCGGCAACGGTCTGCCGCATGACGAGCTTGCCGCGCAGATCGTGGAGCAGGCGAGTCTCGGGGAGGGCAGCGACGAGGAGTTTGCGATCGTGTTCGCTGCGATGGGCGTCAAGTATGATGTGGCGGAGTATTTCCGGCGCACCTTTGAGGAGTGCGGTGCGAGCGTGCACGTCGCGATGTTTTTAAACCTCTCCAACGATCCGGTCGTGGAGCGGCTGATCACGCCGAAGGTGGCGCTGACCG
>CANRBT010000037.1 GCA_947628935.1 uncultured Roseburia sp.
GGCTCTACCCGCATCAAGGCGGTTCTGATCGACGAGGCGCATGTCCCGATCGCCGCAGGCGTGCACGAATGGGAGAATCGTCTGGAGGACGGGATATGGACCTATCATATGGACGACGTCTGGGAGGGGCTTAGGGATTGCTATGCAAGGCTGGCGGACGAGGTCCGAAGGCGGTACCGGACGCCGTTAAAAAAGCTTGCGGCGATCGGCGTTTCCGCGATGATGCACGGCTATCTGGCTTTCGACCGCGAGGGAGAGCTGCTTGTGCCGTTTCGGACCTGGAGAAATACGATGACCGGGGAGGCGGCCGCGGCGCTGACCGGGGAGTTTTCCTTTCATATCCCGCAGCGGTGGAGTATCGCGCATCTGTATCAGGCGATCCTGAACGGCGAGGAGCATGTCGCGCGGATCGGTTATCTCACGACGCTGGCAGGTTACATCCACTGGAAGCTGACGGGCGAGAAGGTGCTTGGCATCGGGGATGCTTCCGGCATGTTCCCGGTCGACACGGAGAGCGGGAGCTACGACCGCAGGATGCTGGAGCGGTTCCATGCGCTTCCGGCGGTCGCAAAATATCCCTGGAGGCTGGAGGAGATCCTGCCCCGCGTGTGCATGGCGGGAGAGCGCGCCGGATGCCTGACAGCGGAGGGGGCACGGCTGCTCGACGCGGGCGGGGAGATTTCGGCGGGGATCCCCTTCTGTCCTCCGGAGGGGGACGCGGGAACCGGCATGGCGGCGACGAATTCCGTGGCTGTGCGCACGGGAAATGTCTCCGCGGGTACCTCCGTCTTTGCGATGGTCGTGCTGGAGCACGCGCTTGACGCCGTGCACAAAGAGCTGGATCTCGTGACGACCCCGGCGGGCGATGCCGTGGCAATGGTGCACTGCAACAACTGCACCTCCGACCTCAATGCGTGGGCGGGGCTGTTTGCGGAGTGCCTGGAGGCGTTCGGCGTGAGAGCCGGTGCGGAGGAGCTGTACGGGACGCTCTTTCAAAGCGCGCTTTCGGGAGAAAAGGATGCCGGCGGTCTGTTGGCGTACAACTATCTCTCCGGGGAACCCGTGACGGGACTGAAGGAGGGACGTCCGCTGTTCGCGCGCCGTCCCGACGCACGGCTTTCCCTCGCCAATGTTATGCGCGCGCATTTGTATGCAACGCTGGCGGCGCTGAAGATGGGCTGTGACATCCTGTTCCGGGAGGAGCATGTGAGGGTAGATACGATTTACGGACATGGGGGATTCTTTAAGACGCCGGAGGTCGGACAGCGGATGCTCGCCGCGGCGCTGGATCTCCCTGTCGCTGTCATGGATACGGCGGGAGAGGGAGGTCCCTGGGGGATGGCGCTGCTCGCCGCGTATGCCGTGCACAGAAAAAACGGCGAAAGCCTTGCGGACTATCTGGAGCATCGGGTCTTTGACGGGAAGCGGGGGAGCGTGCTGCTGCCTGACCCTGCGGATGCCGCGGGCTTTCGGACATACATGGAGGCGTATCGGAGGGGGCTTGCGGCGGAGCGCGCCGCGGTGGAGGCTCTGGCGCCTGGGGAGGGGTTGGCATGTTAGAGGAACTGAAACGACAGGTCTGTGAGGCGAACAGGGAGCTTCCGGGACGGGGACTGGTCACATATACCTGGGGCAATGTCAGCGGCATAGACAGAGAGAGCGGCTGTTTTGTCATCAAGCCGAGCGGTGTGGAGTACGATGCGCTCACGCCGGAGGATATGGTCGTGATGGATCTCTCCGGGAATCAGGTGGAGGGAGCGTATAAGCCGTCCTCCGACACGCCGACTCATCTGGAATTGTACAAAAGATATGAGGAGATCGGCGGTATCGTACACACCCACTCGCCGGAGGCTGTGGCGTGGGCGCAGGCGGGCAGGGATATCCCGCTCTACGGGACGACGCACGCGGATTATTTTTTCGGTCCGGTACCCTGCACCAGGGATCTGACGCCGGAGGAGATTGACGAGGCGTACGAGACGAATACGGGGGCGGTCATTATCGAGACGTTCGAGCGGCGCGGCATACATCCCATGTACACGCCGGCGGTGCTCTGCCGCAGCCACGGACCGTTCACCTGGGGAAAGGATGCGGCGGAGGCCGTGTACCATGCGGTCGTCCTGGAGGAGATCGCGCGGATGGCGCGCTATACCGAACAGATCGACCCGCAGGTGCAGCCCGCGCCGGACTGTATCAGGGAAAAGCATTTTTACCGCAAGCACGGCGCGCATGCGTACTATGGGCAGGGCTGAGACGATCCGTGACCCGGGGAGGAGCGTGCATAGGAAAGACCCCGGGCGCGATACCAGCGATCGTCAACCGGGGTCCTTCCGTCCTGTGTTTTTCAATACATTTTCCTCTCTTAGGCAAGAAAATCGAACTGTGGCGCATCTTCGGGATCACAGGCGCTTGTCATCGCGTCGAGCATCGCTGCGAAGGCTGACCGCTCCTGCCGGGAGCGTTCCCTTTTCTTGTCCTGTGGGTTTAACCGCTCCACGCGGTTGACCGGGTGAACAGGTACTACGATTGAAAAAGAATCCAAGTAAACTGCGACAATCATCCTCCTTGACAAATGTACACAAAATGTAGGGTTAACAGAGTTCCTTCTCTACCATATATATCGACCGCAGAGTCAGATACTTTAGCGGCGGCAAGGGAAAATTGTGAAAAAAATCAAAAGAGCATGAAAAAGTCAGATAACATAAGGGACGGAAAGGAGCGCCATGTCACTGCAATTCATCTTTGGAAATTCGGGGAGCGGGAAATCCGACTATCTCTATCGGCACATCTTGTCCGAGGCAGAGCGGCATCCGGATCAGAACTATCTGCTCCTTGTGCCGGAGCAGTTTACGATGCAGACGCAGCGTGAGCTTGTGGAACGTCAGGAGAAGCATGCCATTATGAACGTGGACGTACTCAGCTTTGCACGGCTCGCGTACCGCGTGTTCGACGAGCTGGGGAAACAGGAGATGGTCGTCCTGGAGGAGACCGGAAAGAATCTGGTGCTCCGCAAGGTGGCGGAGCAGAAGAAAAAAGAGCTTCCCATGCTGGGCGGGAACATGAACCGGATGGGGTATGTCGGCGAGGTGAAATCCTTTCTCTCCGAGCTGACGCAGTATAATATTTCGCCGGACGAGCTGGAACGGTTTTTGGACGAGGAAGCCGTCGGGGAGACGCTCCTGTGGAAGCTCCGGGATATCCTGACGATGTACCGCGGCTTCCGTGAATTTATGGAGGGGAAATATATCACGGCGGAGGAGGTGCTGGGGCTTCTGTGCGATGTGGCGGAGGAATCTGCGATCCTGAAAGACTGCGTGCTCGTGTTCGACGAATTTACAGGCTTTACGCCGATCCAGTACCGGCTGCTGCGCGTGCTCCTTCCGCTTGCCGATCAGGTGCTTGTCTCCGTGTCGATGGATGTGCGGGAGGATTTCTATCACAGCCGGGGCATCCACGAGCTGTTCGCCATGAGCAGACGCACGGTCAGGTCGCTGCTTCGGATCGCGGAGGAGGGAAGGGTGGACGTGCCAGAGCCCGTCGTGCTGGAGCCCGGAGAGAGGAAGCGGTATGCGGGGGCGCCGGATCTGTTTTTCATGGAGCAGAATCTGTTCCGCCCGGCGTCCGGGCGCTATGCAGGGGAGCCGGAGCATATCAGCATCACGGGACTCAAAAGCCCCGGGGAGGAGATGGCGTTCGTGGCGCGGGAGATCGCGCGCCTTGTGAGGGAGGGGGGCTATCGGTACCGCGACATGGCTGTGGTGTCGGGCGACGTGCCGCAGTATGCAAACTACGTGCCGGAGCTTTTTGAGCAGTATGGCATTCCCTATTTCATCGACCAGACGAAAAATCTTCTGTTCCACCCGTTCATCGAGTTCCTCCGCGCGGCGCTGGAGGTGGTGGAGACGGATTTCTCCTATCAGGCCGTCTTCCGGTTCCTGCGGAGCGGGCTGGCAGCTCCCGTCACCTGTGCGACGGAGTCTGGCGACGGAGTGCCGCTGGCGGACGCGGACATAGACCGTCTGGAAAATTATGTGCTGGCGGCGGGGATCCGCGGCAAAAAGCGATGGAGCGAACCGTGGACTTTTGTGCTGCGCGGCGGCAGGAACGGGAAGGAGGAACAGCAGATGCAGGGGGAGCTGCTGCGTCTCAACCGCGTGCGCGCGTGCATCGCCGAGGCGTTCGCAGAGCTGTTCCCGGTTTTCGGCGGCAGGGAACATACTGTGGAGGAGCAGACCGGAGCGCTCTATCGGTTCGTCCGCTCCTTTCAGGTGGAGGCGCAGCTTGCCCAAAAGGAGCGGAGCCTGGCGCAGGAAACGCTTCCGGGGAGCCTTGCCAAGGCTTCCGAGTATGCGCAGATCTACAAGCTTGTGATGGACCTGCTGGATAAGCTCGTGGCGCTCCTGGGCAATGAGCGGATGTCCATCCGCGAGTACGGGGATCTTCTGGATGCGGGTCTGGATGCCGTGAAGGTTGGCATCATTCCGCCGGGAAACGACCGCGTGACGGTCGGGGACATCGAGCGTACCAGGCTGACCCATGTGAAGATCCTCTTTTTTGTCGGAGTCAATGACGGCGTGGTGCCGAAGACGGCAGGAAGAGGCGGCATCCTCTCGGAGTATGAGCGGGAGAGGATGGCGGAACATCATTTGGAGCTTGCGCCGGGGGCGAGGGAGAAGGTGTTCATCCAGAAGTTTTATCTGTACCTGAATATGACGAAGCCCTCCGATGCGCTGTATGTGACCTTCTGCAGGGTCAGCCCGGACGGAAAAGCGCTGCGGCGCTCCTATCTGATCAAAACGCTGCAAAAGATGTTCCCGCGGCTGACCGTACAGGAGCCCGGCGATCAGGTCAGAGGGGAGGATCTGCTCACGCCGGAGAGCGGCATGCGGTTCTTTCTCGAGGGACTGGCGGCGGAACGGGACGGGACGGAGGGGACGGACCCGGAGCTTTGGAGCGCTCTGGCGCACTGGTACCTGGAGCAGGAGACATTTTCCGGCAGGGTGGAACCGCTGCTTGCGGCGGCGTTCCGGGTGCACACGGATGAGCCGATCGCCCGCGCTGTGACGAGGGCGCTCTACGGGACGACGCTGGAGAACAGCGTGACGCGGCTGGAGCGGTTTGCGGCGTGCGCCTTCGCGCATTACCTGGATTACGGACTGTGCTTACAGGAGCGGAGACTGCAGGAGTTTGCCAGCGTCGATATGGGAAATCTCTACCACGATGCGCTGGAGCAGTTCGCAAAGCGTGTGCGGGGCTCGGAATATACCTGGTTCGACCTTCCCGATGAGACGAGGGAGACGTGGGTCGATGAGAGTATGGAGGATGCGATCGCCAAAAGCGATGCGGTCGGCGCGTTTCGTATGGCGCAAAGCCGCTATTTTCTGATGCGCATGAGGAAGACCCTGCACCGGACCGTGTGGGCGCTGACGCTGCAGGTGCGGCAGGGCAGGTTTGAACCGACGGGCTTTGAGGTGGGCTTTTCCGGCGTGGACGATCTGGAAGCGATCCGTTTTTCGCTGGGCGAGGAGGAGCAGATGTGCCTGCGGGGACGCATCGACCGCATCGACACGTTCGACGCAGGCGACGCAGTGTACGTCAAGATCATCGACTACAAGTCGGGAAACACCGGCTTTTCCCTGCTGAACCTGTATCACGGTCTGCAGCTGCAGCTCGTCGTCTATCTCAACGCCGCCCTGGAGCTGGTACAGAAGCGGTTCCCGGAGCGCGAGGTGGAGCCGGGGGGCATTCTCTATTACCACATCGACGATCCGATGGTGGAGGGGGACGGCGCCGAGACGGAGGAGGAGCTGCGCAGCGCCATCCTCGGGAAGCTGAAGCCCGACGGGCTGATCAACGGGAAGGAGGAGGTTTACCGGGCGATGGACAGGACGTTCACGGGAAGCTCCTCCGTGATCCCGGTCGCGCTCAAGGCGGACGGGACGCCGAGGGCAAATTCACGGCTCGCGAGCACGGAGGATTTTCAGGTGATGTCAGGACATGCGGAACGCGTCGTCGGGCGCATGGGAGCACAGATCATGGAAGGCGATGTGGCTGTGCAGCCCTATGAACTGGACGGGCGTACCGGCTGCGACTATTGCCCGTATCACACGGTCTGCGGGTTCGATACGCGCCTGCCGGGCTTTACACGCCGGAGGCTCGCGTCCTTTGACGGGGAAGATGCGATTTTGGAACAGATGAGAAAGGAGGAGCGGGATGGGCGTTTCATGGACGAAGGAGCAGAGACAGGTCATTGAGCTGCGCGGGCGGAACCTTCTGGTGTCGGCGGCTGCCGGCTCCGGGAAGACGGCTGTGCTGGTGGAGCGCATCCTGCACAAGATCCTGGATCCCGGGGCTGCAACGGACATCGACCGGCTGCTGGTCGTGACCTTTACGAATGCGGCTGCCGCGGAGATGCGGGAGCGCATTTCCGCCGCGCTGGAGCAGGCGCTGGCGGAGAGACCGGACAGCGAGCATCTGCAGCGTCAGATATCGCTCATACATAACGCCCAGATCACGACGATCGACAGCTTTTGCCTCTATGTCATTCGGAACCACTTTCACGAGATCGGGCTGGAGCCCAATTTCCGTATCGGGGACGAGGGGGAGCTGACGCTGCTCGCCGCGGATATTCTGACGCAGGTGCTCGAGCGCAGCTACGCGCAGCCGACGGAGCGCTTTCTCGCTCTGATGGACGGCTATGCGACGGGGCGTGACGACGCGCGCGTGAGAGAGATGGTGCGCACACTGTATGAGTTTTCCAGAAGCTATCCGTGGCCGGAGGAATGGCTGGAAGGGTGCGTGAGAAGCTGTCAGGCAAAAAGCGTTGCGGAGTTAGCCGGGGCGGACTGGATGGAATCCCTGGCGGCGGACATCCGCTGTGTGCTGCGCGATCTGGCGCGTGAGACGGGGCGTGCGGAGCAGCTTGCGCTCTCGCCGGGGGGACCCTATATGTATGCCGCCCTGCTGCAGGAGGAGCGGGAGAGATATGAGCGCATGGCGGCGTGCGGGGACTATCTGGAGCTGTCAGAGGCGTTTGCGGAAATCTCCTACAAACGACTGCCCTCCAGCCGCGGATTTGAGGGGGATGAGGAGAAGCTGGAGCAGGTCAGGAGGATGCGCGACGAGGCGAAGGACGCCGTTAAGAAAATAAAGAACAGGTATTTTTTTGCAGCGCCGGAGCGGCTGCTGGAGCAGCTTGGAAGGACGGAGCCGTATGCGCTGGAGCTGGTGCGCCTGACGGAGGAATTTGCGGATGCGTTCGCGGCGGAAAAGCGGCGCAGGAATCTTGTCGATTTTCATGATCTGGAGCATTGCGCGCTGGACATTCTGGTGGACAGAGAGAGCAGGCGGGCGACCCGCACGGCGCAGGAGTTCCGGGATGTGTTCGAGGAGATCATGATCGACGAGTACCAGGACAGCAACTATGTCCAGGAGACGCTTCTTCGCGCCATTTCGCGGGAGGAGTCGGGAGAGAACAATCTGTTTATGGTCGGGGATGTCAAGCAGAGCATTTATCGGTTCCGGCTGGCGAGACCGGAGCTGTTCATGGAAAAGTATGACACCTACACGTTGACGGAGAGCGGCGCTCAGCGCATCGACCTGCACAAAAATTTTAGGAGCCGCGGGGAGATCCTCTCCTGCGTGAACGATGTCTTTTTCCAGATCATGGCGCGGGATCTGGGAAATGTCGCGTATGATGAGGATGCGGCGCTTTACGCCGGCGCCGCGTACCCCGACGCAGATACGGCGGAAATGTTCGCGCCGGAGATCTGGCTGGCGGACGGCAGCGATCCGCTGCTGGAGGAGGAGTCCGGGGAGGATGCAAAACGGCTCGAGGCAAAGCTGGTGGCAGGGCGCATCCGCGAGCTGATGGACAGCCAGTGCGTCACGGACAAGGAGACGGGGGCGCTGCGCCCTGTCCGCTATTCGGATATCGTGATCTTGCTGCGCAGCCTGAGCGGCTATGCGGATGTGCTTGCCGAGGTGTTGAGGGATTCGGGCATCCCGGCGCATGCGGTCTCCGCGACGGGATATTTTTCCGCTGTGGAGGTGCAGACGGTTCTGAGCTATCTTCGCATCCTCGACAATCCCAGACAGGATATCCCGCTTGCCGCTGTGCTGCGCTCTCCGATCGTGGGAATGACGGATGAGGAGCTTGCGCAGGTGCGTCTGGTCTCACGGGAGGAGAGCTTCCACGAGTGCGTGCTCGCGGAGTGCGGGCGTCTGACGGCGGAGGACGGAGCGTGCCGGGAGCCTTATGAGCGCAAGCTGCGCGGATTTTACCGGGAGTATCTGTCGCTGCGCGCGCGCGTGCCGGACACGCCGATCCACGAGCTGATCGGACAGCTTTTGCAGGAGACCGGATATGGGGATCATGTTGCGGCGATGCCTGCGGGCGCCAGACGGAGCGCCAACGTAAGGATGCTGGTGGAAAAGGCGATCGCGTATGAGAATACGAGCTACAAGGGGCTGTTTCATTTTGTGCGCTACATCGACGAGCTGCACCGCTATGACGTGGATTTTGGGGAGGCGGATCTGACCGGCGAGAACGAGGATGTCGTGCGGATCATGAGCATTCACAAGAGCAAGGGGCTGGAGTTTCCCGTGGTGTTCGTCTCCGGACTCGGCAGGAAATTTAACCGTCAGGATGTGCGCGGCGTGATGGTGCTGCATCCGGAGCTCGGGATGGGATTGGAGCTGAGGGACGGGGAGAGCAGGCGAAAGAGCGCAACGATCGCAAAGACGGCGATCGCCAGACAGATCGATCTGGAAAATCTGGGGGAGGAGCTGCGCGTGCTCTACGTGGCGATGACGCGCGCCAGGGAGAAGCTGATCCTGACAGGGATCAGAAAGGACGCCGCCGCCGAGACGGAGCGGATGCTTAAGGAGCGGGAGGAGACCGGTCCGCTCTCCTATCGCGTGCGCGAGAACGGAAGCTGTTATCTCGACTGGCTGCTGCCTGCGCTTTTGGCATACGGGACGCGCTATCCTGTGCGGATCGCGACCGCAGCGCAGCTCGTGAAGTCGGAGGCTGCGGCGCAGCTTTCGGACGATTTCGGAGAGAGCGCATGCCGCGAAAGGATAGCGCATGCAGACAGGAAGCTCGTGGAGCGCATACAGGAGCGGTTTTCCTATCGCTATCCCTATGAGGGAGCCATGGGACAGAAAAACAAATATTCCGTCTCGGAGCTCAAACACCGCGCGATGCGTGAGAGGCTGGCGGAGGAGGAGGAGCTCGTGCCTGCGTTTCCACAGGAGGAGATTGTGCCCTACGTGCCGGCGTTCGCGCGAAAGACGGAGGAGGAGCCCGTGAACCGCGGGGCGCTGCGGGGGACCGCCATGCACCGCGTCATGGAGTGCTACCGGTTCTCCTCTCCGCTTGGCGCAGAGGAGCAGGTGGAGCGGATGCGAAAGGACGGGCGCATCACGGAGGAAATGCGGCAGCTCGTCCGATTGTCCTCCGTGGAGACGTTTGTCTCCTCCGAGATTGGGACGCGCATGGCGGCGGCGGAGCGGGCGGGAAGGCTGTACCGCGAAAAACCGTTCGTCATGGGCTTTACCGGGGAGGAGCTTACGCGGTTCGGCTTTGGCGCGATGTGCGAAGAAGAAAGCGGGGAGGAGCGGACGGAGGATCGGGAGACGCTGACCCTGATCCAGGGCATCATTGATGTGTTCTGGGAGGAGGAGGACGGGCTCGTGGTGCTCGACTATAAGACGGACGGAGTGGAGACGGCAAAGCAGCTGCGGGATCGGTACGCCGCACAGCTCGCGCTCTACGGGGAGGCGCTGGAGCGTCTGTACGGCGCCGGGGCGCGGGAAAAGCTGCGCGTGAAGGAGCGTCTGCTGTATTCGTTCCGGCTGCAGGAGGTCATCCCTGTGTAGGGGAGGGAAGGAGAGAAACATGGGTCAGATCATATTGGCGTCCGCGTCGCCGCGGAGAAAGGAGCTGCTCGAACAGATCGGGCTGACATTTGAGATCTGTCCGGCAAAAGGGGAGGAGACCGTCACGAAGGACAGCCCCTGCGAGGTTGTCATGGAGCTGGCGGGGCAGAAGGCAAAGGAGGTCGCGGGGATGATCCGCGCGTACGGCAGGGAACATGCCGATCTGATGACGCCGCAGGATCTTCTTGTGATCGGGGCGGACACGGTCGTCTCCTGCGGAGGGGAGATCCTGGGAAAGCCGCGGGACGAGGAGGACGCATTTTGCATGCTTTCCCGGCTTGCCGGACATGTCCATGAGGTCTATACGGGCGTGTCCCTGCTGCTGCTCTCGGAGTCGGGGCGTATGGGGGAGATTTCCTTTTACGAAAAGACAGATGTTTCCATGCGCGCGATGGAGGAGGAGGAGATCCGCCGCTACATCGCCACAGGGGAGCCGATGGACAAGGCGGGAGCCTATGGAATTCAGGGAAAATGCGCGATTTATATTGACAAAATCGACGGGGACTATAATAATGTTGTAGGGCTTCCCGTGGCTGCGATCTATCGGGAGCTGAAGAAGATCGGGATCGATCTGTATGCATGGGGATGAAAGTTGAAAAAAGGAGAGGGACATGTACGATACGATGTGCGTCAACATTTTTTTAGAGCAGCAGGAAAGGCTGTTCCCTGAGCCTGTGGCGCGGACGCCGGAGGAAGCGGAAGCGTTTCTGGAGGATTGTATGGCTGTCGTGTGCAACAATATTCGCGAGGTGCGGGAGTACTTTGAGGATGAGGGCGCGGACATTGGCGGTATGAGCGATGAGGAGCTGGAAGATGCGCAGGAGGTCTTTGCGCTGCCGGACGGCAGATATCTGGTGGTGGAAGCGTAGGGACGCCGGAGCAGGGGAGGCATGACAGGGAGGAGAGGGAAGCTTGAAGAAATATGATGTGATCATAATCGGTGCGGGTCCGTCCGGCATCTTTTGCGCGTATGAGCTGATACAGGCGAAAAAGGACCTGAAGATCCTTATGATAGAGAAGGGAAGAAGGATCGAGAAGAGGGAGTGTCCGAAGCGCCGGACGAAGGTCTGTATGGGGTGCAAGCCCTGTGCGATCACGACCGGCTTTGCGGGTGCGGGGGCGTTTTCGGACGGCAAGCTGTCCCTGTCGCCGGATGTCGGCGGCAATCTGCCGGAGATCCTGGGCTATGACGAGACGGTCAGGCTGTTGAAGGAATCCGACGATATCTATCTGAAATTCGGCGCGGACAAAAAAGTGTACGGACTGAATAAGGAAAAGGAGCTGCGCGATATTCGCCGCAAGGCGATCGGGGCAAACTTAAAGCTGATCGAATGTCCCATCCGCCACCTCGGCACGGAGGAGGGGTACAAGATCTATTCCAGGCTGCAGGAGTACCTTCTGGAGGCGGGAGTGCAGATGCTGTTCGATACGATGGTGCGCAATATCCTCATCGAGGACGGCGTGGCGAAGGGAGTCGTGACCGAGCGCGAGGCGACCTACATGGCGTCGGAGATCGTCGTCGCGGTCGGCAGAGAGGGCGCGGACTGGTTTTCCCATGTGTGCGGGGATCTGGGGATCAAAACACAGGTCGGCACGGTCGATATCGGTGTCCGCGTCGAGGTGCGCGATGAGGTGATGGAGTTTTTGAACCGGAACCTCTATGAGGCAAAGCTGGTGTACCACACGCCCACGTTTGACGACAAGGTGCGGACCTTCTGCACGAATCCGTCCGGAGAGGTGGCGGCGGAGTATTATGACAACGGGCTTGCCGTCGTCAACGGGCACGCGTATAAGTCCCGGGAGCGCAAGACGGACAATACGAATTTTGCGATCCTCGTGTCAAAGAATTTTACGGAGCCCTTTAAGACGCCGATCGAGTATGGCAAGCAGATCGCCCAGCTCTCGAATATGCTCTGTGACGGCAGGATCCTGGTGCAGACCTTCGGAGATTTCAAGCGCGGACGCAGGACGACGGAGGAGCGGCTCTGCCGCAACAATCTGCTGCCGACCTTAAAGGATGCCGTTCCGGGGGATCTCTCGCTCGTGTTCCCGCACCGCATTATGGTGGATATCGAGGAGATGATCATGGCGCTCGACAAGGTGACGCCGGGGCTTGCCAGCGACGAGACGCTGCTCTACGGGGTGGAGGTCAAGTTTTATTCCAACAAGGTGGTCGTCAACGCGGATTTTGAGACGAACATCAAGGGGCTGCGCGCGATCGGCGACGGGGCGTCTGTGACGCGCGGGCTGCAGCAGGCGTCTGCCAACGGGCTTTCGGTGGCGCGGAGCATCCTGGCAGCCCGTGCTTAGAAAGGGAATAGGCGAGCGATGAAAAAGAGGAAGATGCGCAGAGGATTCCCGGTGGCGTTCCTGCTGGTGGGGATGCTGTTTGCGGGCACAGGCTGCCAGATCGGGAATACGGATATCGTGGTGTCCAATCCGCTGAACAACCGGCAGCTCTTTCAGATCGGAGGAAATGCCTGCGGACTGAAGGAGGCGAAGGTCTACCTGGCAAATTATCAGAACATATACGGCACAGCGTATACGATCGATCTGTGGCAGCACGATTTTGGAGACGATTCCCTGACGGAATACATCAAATCCGTTACGCTCGAGGAGCTGACGCGCGTCTACTGTATGGATCTGCTGGCGCAGTCGCAGGAGATCGCGCTGACGGAGGAGGAGCAGGCACAGGCGCAGGATGCGGCGGCGGAGTATTATGCTTCGCTGACGGAGGCGGAGCAGATCTATCTGGGCGTCTCGGAGGCGGAGATCGGAGAGTTCTACGGGCATTATGCGCTTGCCCGGAAGCTTTATAATTCCCTGACGGACGGGGTCAACGAGGAGGTCAGCGACGATGAGGCGCGTGTGATGGAGATCATGCAGATCTACGTCACGGATCGGGACAAGGCAGGGGAGGTGCAGAGCAAGCTTGCCAACGGCGACGATTTTGCGGCTGTCGCGAACAATTACAATGAGCTTTCGGCGATCCAGGTGACGGTGGCGCGCGACGACCTGCCCGAGGAGGTGGAGGAGATCGCGTTCCAGATGGACGATGATGAGATCTCCGGTATGATCGCTGTGGAGAACGGTTACTATTTTATCAAATGCCTGAATAAGTATAATGAGGAGCTCACGGAGGCGAACAAATCCAATATCGTGGAAAAGCGGGAAAAGGAAGCGTTCGACGATGTGTACAACGCGTTTGTGGAGACGCTGGACGCCAGGTTGAACGAGGAGGCATGGGCGGAGCTCGTGCCGCAGCTGGACGGCAGCGTTCAGACGGACAGCTTTTTTGCCGTGTTTGAAAAGTATTGCAGTGAGATATAGCATTGGGGGAGGACAATCGTGACAAAAGACATGACGAGCGGTTCGCCGATGAAGTTGATCGTCGGTTTTTCCGTACCGCTTTTGTTCGGATTTTTATTTCAGCAGTTTTATAATCTGGTCGACACCCTGATCGTCGGCAAATTCCTCGGGGTGGACGCGCTGGCGGCGGTCGGCGCGACCGGGTCGATCAACTTTTTGATCATCGGTTTTTGCATGGGTGTCTGCAACGGGTTTGCGATCCCGCTCGCGCACAAGTTCGGCGCGGGGGATTACCGCGGCATGCGCGCGTTCATGATGAACGCCGTGTATCTGTCGGCGGCGTTTGCGCTGGTGATGACTGTGCTCACGGTCGTATTCTGCCGTCCGATCCTGGAGCTGATGCGGACGCCGGAGAACATCATCGATGATTCCTATGTGTACATCGTCATCATTTTTGCGGGCATTCCGGCGACCTATCTGTACAATCTCATTGCCGGGGTGATCCGTTCGATGGGGGACAGCCGCACGCCGGTCATCTTTTTGACCCTCGCGTCCGTCGTCAATATCGCGCTGGATCTGACGTTGATCGTGGGCGTGAAGCTCGGCGTGGCAGGCGCGGCGCTGGCGACCGTCATTTCCCAGCTCATCTCGGGGATCGGATGCCTGATCTACAGCATAAGAAAATTTGAGATCCTGCGCACGGATGCGGACGAACGGCGCGTCAATACCTCCTATATGGGGACGCTGTGCAGCATGGGGGTGCCGATGGGGCTGCAGTATTCCATCACGGCGATCGGAAGCGTCGTTCTGCAGAGCGCGGTCAACACCCTGGGTTCCGGCGCAGTGGCGGCGATGACCGCGGGCGGAAAGATCAGCATGTTCTTCTGCTGTCCGTTCGATGCGCTCGGCTCCACGATGGCGACCTACGGCGGACAGAATGTCGGCGCCAAAAAGCTCGACCGTGTCCAGGAGGGGCTGAAGGCGAGCTCCATTCTCGGTATCGGGTATGCGATCCTCGCGTTTGCCGTGCTCTGCCTTGCGGGGGAGCAGCTCGCCCTGTTCTTTGTGGAGAGCGCCGAGCGGGAGGTCATTGCGCAGGTGCAGATGCTTTTGTTCTGGAACTCCGCGTTCTATATCGGGCTGGCGTTTGTGAATATCGTGCGCTTCCTGATCCAGGGAATGGGCTACAGCGCGTTTGCCATTTTTGCGGGCGTGTTCGAGATGATCGCGCGTGCGCTCGTGGGATTTGTGTTCGTGCCGCTCTATGGCTTCCCGGCGGCGTGCTTTGCCAGCCCGGTCGCGTGGATCTTCGCCGACGCCTTTCTGTTTCCGGCGTATTTCCATGTGTTCCGGAAGACGAAGCGGATGTTAAGGATCGAGTGACAGAGAATAGAAGGAGAGAGTATGACAGAGATTTTAAAGGCAATCGTGTTCGGCATTGTGGAGGGGATCACGGAGTGGCTGCCCATCAGCAGCACAGGACATATGATCCTGCTCAATGAATTTCTGACGCTGGACGTGAGCGAGGAGTTCTGGAGTATGTTCCTCGTCGTGATCCAGCTCGGCGCGATCCTTGCGGTCGTGGTATTGTTCTGGGACAACATATGGCCGTTCGCGCGGGCGAAGGGAGAGCGGCGGGCAGAGACCGGGGAGAAACAGAACCTTGTGCTCGGTCCCGTTGCGGTCCGCACGGAGACGGTCCTGCTCTGGGCAAAGATCGTGGTCTCCTGTCTGCCGGCGGTCGTGTTCGTGCTGCTGGATCTGGACGACGTGTGCGATATGTATTTTTATAATCCGGTCTGCGTGGCGGTCGCGTTGATCGTGTTCGGCGTCGCCTTCCTCGTGGTGGAATCCCGCAACGCGGGCAGAGCGGCGCGGGTGGAGCGGATGGCGGATATCACCTGGGGAATGGCGGCGGCGATCGGCGTGTTCCAGCTCCTTGCGGCGGCGTTCCCGGGAACCTCGCGTTCCGGCGCCACCATCATCGGGGCGCTTTTGATCGGCATTTCGAGGACGGCGGCGAGCGAGTTCACCTTTGTCCTGGCGATCCCGGTCATGCTGGGCGCGAGCCTGCTGGAGCTTCTGGATTTCGGGACATCGTTTTCGGGGAGCGAGTGGGCGATCCTGCTGTGCGGTATGGTCAGCGCGTTCGCGGTCTCCGTTGTCGTGATCCGGTTCCTGCTGGG
>CANRBT010000038.1 GCA_947628935.1 uncultured Roseburia sp.
GTGGGCGTTGTGGATGAGAAGGATATCATCACAGGCGCGGATGTGAAGGCAGGCGACGCGCTGATCGGCATGGCGTCCTCGGGCGTGCATTCCAACGGCTTTTCGCTGGTGCGCCAGATCTTTTGCATGGACGCGGAAACGCTGAATACCTATTTTGACGAGCTCGGCGCGACGTTAGGAGAGACGCTGCTCGCTCCGACGAAGATCTATGTGAAGGCGCTCCGCTCCGTCCGCGAGGCGGGCGTGCGCGTGAAGGCGTGCAGCCATATCACGGGCGGCGGCTTCTATGAGAACGTGCCGCGCATGCTGCCGGAGGGCAGGCGTGCCGTGATCCGCAAGGACAGCTACGAGGTGCCGCCGATCTTCCGGATGATGGCGCGCGAGGGCGAGGTCGAGGAGAGGATCATGTACAACACCTACAATATGGGGATCGGCATGGTGCTCGCTGTGGATGCCGCAGAGGTCGACCGGACGATGGCGGCGATCCGTGCCGCGGGCGAGACCCCGTATGTGATCGGGGAGATCCGTGACGGTGAAAAAGGGGTGGAGCTATGCTGAGGCTTGCTGTGCTCGTATCGGGCGGCGGGACGAACCTGCAGGCGATCCTCGACGCGATAGAGAGCGGCGGGATCACGAACGCCGAGATCGCGGTCGTCATCAGCAACAACCGCGACGCTTACGCGCTGGAGCGGGCGAAGGCGCACGGCGTGGAGAGCGTGTGCATCTCCCCGAGGGACTTTGCCGACCGGGCGGCATTCCATGCGGCGCTGCTGGAAAAGCTGGATTCCTGTGCGGTCGATCTCATCGTGCTGGCGGGATTTCTGGTCGTGATCCCGGAGGAGATGGTCGCGCGCTACCAAAACCGCATCATCAATATCCATCCGTCACTGATCCCCGCTTTTTGCGGGACGGGCTATTACGGACTCCGGGTACACGAGGCGGCGCTGGCGCGCGGCGTGCGGGTGACGGGGGCAACGGTTCATTTTGTGGATGAGGGGACGGACACGGGACCGATCCTGCTGCAGAAGGCTGTGGAGGTGCTTCCGGGCGATACGCCGGAGACGTTGCAGCGGCGCGTGATGGAGCAGGCGGAGTGGAAGCTCCTGCCGCAGGCGATCGACCTGATCGCAAACGGCAGGGTGTCCGTGGCAGACGGACGGGTCACGATACAGAGGGAGGCAGACGGAACATGAGAGTATTGATCGTGGGAAGCGGCGGACGGGAGCATGCGATCGCGCTTGCTGTGGCGCGGAGTCCGCGGGTGGACAAGATTTACTGCGCGCCGGGCAACGCGGGCATCGCGTCCGTGGCGGAGTGCGTGCCGATCGGCGCGATGGAGTTCGATGCGCTGGCGGCGTTCGCAAAGGAACATGCTGTGGATCTCACCATCATCGGGATGGACGATCCGCTTGTGGGCGGCATTGTGGACCGGTTTGAGGCGGAGGGGCTCCGCGTGTTCGGACCGCGGAAGAACGCCGCTGTTTTGGAGGGCTCCAAGGCATTTTCCAAGGACCTGATGAAAAAATACGGCATCCCGACGGCGGCGTATGAGAGCTTTACGTCCCCGGAGGAGGCGCTGGCTTATCTTGAGACCGCGCGTATGCCGATCGTGCTGAAGGCGGACGGACTCGCGCTCGGCAAGGGGGTTCTGATCTGCAATACCCTCGAGGAGGCAAAGGCGGGCGTCCGCGAGATCATGCAGGACAAGAAGTTCGGCAGCGCGGGGAATACGATGGTGGTCGAGGAGTTCCTGACCGGCCGCGAGGTGTCTGTGCTCTCCTTTGTGGATGGGAAGACGATCCGGATCATGTCCTCCGCGCAGGATCACAAGCGCGCGAAGGACGGGGATCAGGGACCGAACACAGGCGGCATGGGCAACTTTTCGCCGAGTCCGTTTTACACGGAGGAGATCGACCGGTACTGCAGGGAGCACATCTATCAGGCGACGGTCGACGCGATGGCTGCGGAGGGCAGACCGTTTACCGGCGTGATCTTCTTCGGGCTGATGTTGACGGCGGAGGGACCGAAGGTGCTCGAGTACAATGCGCGGTTCGGGGATCCGGAGGCGCAGGTCGTGCTGCCGCGCATGGAGAACGATATCATCGACGTGATGGAGGCGTGCGTGGACGGGCGGCTGGATGAGATCGACCTGCGGTTCCGGGACAATGCCGCTGTGTGCGTTGTGCTCGCGTCGGACGGCTATCCTGTGTCCTACGAGAAGGGCTTTCCGATCTCGGGGCTGGAGCGCTTCGAGGGAAAGGACGACTATTTCTGCTACCATGCGGGGACCAAGTTCGATGAGCAGGGAAGGATCGTGACGAACGGCGGGCGTGTGCTCGGCGTCACGGCGCTGGGCAGGGATCTGCGGGAGGCGCGCGCGAAGGCGTACGAGGCGACGGGCTGGGTCGATTTTGCGAACAAATACATGCGCACGGATATCGGGCGCGCGATCGAGGAAGCATAGGGATATCTGTGTTCGGAGCATGAGGAAAGCACCGGGAAGATCAGTTGCCGCGCGACAGTGCAGGAGAGCGCTGTCACGCGGCGATTTGTGACAGAGGAGGCAGGGAGGTCATGGGAAAAAAAGGGATCCTGTTTGATATGGACGGGACGCTCTGGGACTCCGCGGAGAATGTCGCGCGCTCCTGGAATCTGGCGATCGCCCGCGCGGGGGTTGCCCGCAGGGAGCTGACGACGCAGGACATTCAGGGCGTGATGGGAAGGACGATGGACGCGATCGCGGATGCGCTGTTTCCCGATCTGGGAAAAAAGGAGCGCGTGGAGCTGCTGGATTTCTGCTGTCAGCTGGAAAACGAATATCTGCGCGAGCACGGAGGCATCCTTTACGACGGGGTCGAGGACACCTTTCGGGCGCTGAGGGAGCGCGGCTATCAGCTGTCGATCGTCAGCAATTGCCAGAGCGGGTATATTGAGGCGTTTCTGGACCATTATCGATTCCGGGATTATATTGAGGACATGGAGTGCTTCGGGAACAACCGCCGGCAGAAGGGCGAGAATATCCGCCTGGTGGCGGAGCGGAACCGGCTGGAGGATCCGGTCTATGTCGGGGACATCCAGGCGGATTACGATGCGAGCTGCGCGGCGGGCGTGCGCTTTATCCACGCCGCCTACGGGTTTGGCACTGTGGATGCGGATGTGCCGAGGATCGGCGCGTTTCCCGAACTCTTAAGAGTCGTGTGAGGCGCGCGGGCGACAGCCTGCGCGTGCCGTTTGGATGTTGGAAAAAGGAAGGGGAGAGAGCGTATGCCGGATATTTATGCACGGAGAACATCGGAGGTGACGGAGCAGGAGACGGCGCATATGGCGTTGTCGCGTGCGCTTGCCGGGGAGTGCGTGGTGCTGCTGGAGAATGACGGGGCGCTGCCGCTGCGGGAGAGCGGGCGTGTGGCGCTTTTTGGCGCGGGGGCGCGCAGGACGATCAAGGGAGGGACGGGCTCGGGGGACGTCAACTCCCGAACGACGGTTTCCATAGAGGAAGGGCTGCGTCAGGCGGGCTTTGCGGTCGTCACGGATGCGTGGATGGAACGGCAGGAGCGCATGTGGGAGGAATGCAGACGTGCACACTGCAGGGAGAATGAGGAGGAGGCGAAAAGGCGCGGCGTGCCGCCTTTCTCGCTGGAGTTTTCCAACCCCTTTCTCGAGCCGGAGCCCGAGCGGATCACGGAGGCGGACCTTGCGGGAGCTGCGGCGGAGGTGGCTGTCTATGTCATTTCGCGCAATTCCGGCGAGGGGGCGGACCGCCGGAACAGAGCGGGCGATTATCTGCTCTCCGCGGCGGAGCGGGAGAACCTGACGATGCTTGGCGCGCGCTATGAAAAGACGATCGTGGTGTTGAACATCGGCGGGGTGATGGACCTGACGGAGCTGAATCGCATCGAGGGCATCAACGCCGTTCTTTTGATGAGCCAGCTCGGAAACATCGGCGGGCATGTGCTGGCGGATGTATTGACGGGCGCCGTGAACCCGTCGGGAAAGCTGACCGACACCTGGGCGAAGACGTATGCGGATTACCCGTCCTCGGCTGGCTTTTCCCACAACGACGGCAATGTCGACGACGAGTATTACACGGAGGGGATCTATGTCGGCTACCGCTATTTTGACACGTTCGGCGTGGAGACGGAATACCCGTTCGGGTACGGACTGTCCTATACGCGGTTTGCGCTGCACACGGAAGAAGTGACCGTTTCGGACGGGAGGGTCGCTGTGCGCGTACGGGTGACGAACACGGGAACGTCCCATGCCGGGAAGGAGGTCGTCCAGATTTACGTTTCCGCGCCGGAGGGAGCGCTGGAAAAGCCCTATCAGGAGCTTGCGGCATTTGCAAAGACCGGGCTGCTTGCCCCGGGAGAGAGCGAGACGCTGACGTTGACCTTTGCGGTCACGGAGCTGGCTTCCTACTGTGAGGAGCGCGCGTCCTGGGTACTCGAGGCAGGCAGCTATACGGTCCGCGTGGGGAACAGCTCCCGTGCGACGGAGGCGGTCGCGGAGCTGGCGCTGGATCGGACTGTGAAGACCGAGGAGGGCAGGAACCTGTTCCCGTCCGGGGATCTGCCGGAGGAGATCCATCCAAAGACAAACGGCAGGGATTTCATGACATCCCATGGCGCCGCGCAGGGCAAAGATCTGATCCTGTGCGAGCTGCACGCGGGGGAGATCCCTGCGGGGAAGCTGTCCTACGTCGAAAAAAGGGAGAACTATCACACTGCGCACAGCGAGACGCTTACGATGGCGGATGTCCTTGCGGGGCGCTGCAGCGTGGAGGAGCTTGTGTCCCAGCTTACTGTGGAGGAGATGGCAGAGCTGTGCGTGGGGACGCTCCGCGTCGGGGAGGAGCAGGGCTCTATCGTTGGAAACGCCTCCCATATGGTCCCGGGCGCGGCAGGTGACACGACTGCGCTGCTCGCGGAAAGCAGGGGGATCAAAAGCATGATCCTTGCGGACGGTCCCGCAGGACTCCGGTTGACGCCGCATTTTAAGACGACGAAGGACGGCGTGCGCATACCGGGCGGCGAGATGATCGTCGATACGGTCGAGCCGTTTGCCACGGATCTGGACGAGAGCGAGGTGGACGACTATTACCAGTACTGTACGGCGATCCCGATCGGCTGGGCGCTGGCGCAGTCCTGGAACACGGAGCTCCTGGAGCGGATCGGAGACATGGTCGGTGAGGAGATGGAGGAGTATCATGTGGACCTGTGGCTTGCCCCGGCGCTCAACATCCATCGGAATCCGCTCTGCGGCAGGAATTTTGAGTACTATTCGGAGGATCCGCTGGTGAGCGGGAAGACGGCAGCGGCGATCACGCGCGGCGTGCAGCGGCATCCGGGCAAGGGGACGACGATCAAACATTTTGCCGTGAACAGCCAGGAGGACAACCGCTACTTTACGAATTCCCATGTCAGGGAGCGGGCGCTGCGAGAGATCTATCTGAAAGGTTTTGAGATCGCCGTGAAGGAGTCTCAGCCGCTTGCCATCATGTCCTCCTACAATCTCATCAACGGCGTCCACACGGCGAACAGCTACGATCTGCTTCAGGCTGTGGCGCGCGACGAGTGGGGATTTTCCGGTGTCGTCATGAGCGACTGGTTCACCTCGCAGGAGGTGCCGGCGCTGACGGGGGAGGAAAAGACCGTTTA
The DNA here is from genome assembly GCA_947628935.1 of uncultured Roseburia sp. Lineage (GTDB taxonomy): Bacteria > Bacillota > Clostridia > Lachnospirales > Lachnospiraceae > Roseburia. The sequence goes on from CANRBT010000038.1 coordinate 5,658, forward strand.
CCCGATCTCTGCCTCCACGGGCTGTATCTATGCGGGAAACGATCTTCAGATGCCGGGATGTCAGAAAAATGTGGATGACATTGTAAAGGCTGTGGAGAGCGGGGAGGAGTTGGACGGCTACCGGATCACGCTGGCGGACCTGCAGTTCAACGCCGCGAATGTCGTGCGCGCGGCTGCAAGGACGACGGCGGATGGCTGAAACCGCTTGACAATACCGTAAGATGCCGATATCCTTACAGGAGGAAGAGCCTTTTCCAATGCCGTTTGGCGAGAGAGGCGCACATATGGAGGTAAAAGCAGATATGTACAACAAAGTGGACGCGAACCTGAATTTTGTGGACAGGGAGAAGCAGGTGCAGAGGTTCTGGAAGGAAAACGATATCTTCCGCAAGAGCATGGAGAACCGCAAGGAGGGAGAGACCTACACCTTTTATGACGGACCGCCGACGGCGAACGGCAAGCCGCATATCGGTCATGTGCTGACCCGCGTCATCAAGGATATGATACCGCGCTACCAGACCATGAAGGGCAAGTATGTTCCGAGAAAGGCAGGCTGGGACACGCATGGGCTTCCGGTCGAGCTGGAGGTCGAGAAAATGCTTGGACTCAACGGCAAGGACCAGATCGAGGAGTACGGCATGGAGCCGTTCATCAAAAAATGCAAGGAATCCGTGTGGAAGTACAAGGGCATGTGGGAGGATTTCTCCGGCACGGTCGGCTTTTGGGCGGATATGGACGACCCGTATGTTACATATGACGACGATTTCATTGAATCCGAATGGTGGGCGCTAAAAGAGATCTGGGACAAAAAGCTCCTCTATAAGGGCTTTAAGATCGTCCCGTACTGCCCGCGCTGCGGCACGCCGCTCTCCAGCCAGGAGGTGGCGCAGGGCTATAAGACGGTCAAGGAGCGCTCTGCTGTGGTGCGGTTCAAGGTGGTGGGGGAGGATGCCTGTTTCCTGGCATGGACGACGACGCCGTGGACCCTGCCCTCGAACGTTGCGCTCTGCGTGAACCCGGACGAGACCTACTGCAAGGTGAAGGCGGCGGACGGTTATACCTATTATATGGCCAAAGCGCTGTTGGATACTGTGCTCGGCAAGCTGGCAGGGGAAGACGGCGGCGCGGCGTATGAGGTGCTGGAGACCTGCAGGGGGACCGATCTGGAATATAAGGAATATGAGCCGCTGTTCGACTTTGCGAAGGATATCATCGAGCGGCAGCACAAGAAGGCGCATTACATCACCTGCGACAGCTATGTCACGATGACGGACGGCACGGGTATTGTCCATATCGCGCCGGCGTTTGGCGAGGACGATGCGAACGTGGGCAGAAAGTACGATCTGCCGTTTGTGCAGCTGGTCAACGGAAAGGGCGAGCTGACAGAGGAGACGGCATATGCGGGCGTTTTTGTAAAGAAGGCGGATCCGATGGTGCTCAAAGACCTGGAGGAGAAGGGGCTTCTTTTTGACGCGCCGAAGTTTGAGCACGACTATCCGCACTGCTGGCGCTGCGACACGCCGCTGATCTACTATGCGCGGGAGTCGTGGTTCATCCGGATGACGGAGGTCAGGGAAAACCTGATCCGCAACAACAATACGGTAAACTGGATCCCGGAATCCATCGGGAAGGGACGTTTCGGGGACTGGCTGGAAAATATCCAGGACTGGGGGATCTCCCGCAACCGCTACTGGGGGACGCCGCTCAACATCTGGGAGTGCGAGGGCTGCGGTCGTCAGGAATCGATCGGGAGCCGTGCCGAACTTGCGGAGCGCAGCGGAAAGCCGGAGAACGCGAAGGTGGAGCTGCACCGCCCGTATATCGACGAGGTGACGTTCGTCTGCCCGGACTGCGGGAAGACGATGCGCAGGGTGCCGGAGGTCATCGACTGCTGGTTCGATTCCGGCGCGATGCCGTTCGCGCAGCACCACTATCCGTTTGAGAATCAGGAGCTGTTCCGGCAGCAGTTCCCGGCGCAGTTCATCTCCGAGGCAGTCGATCAGACCAGAGGGTGGTTCTACTCGCTGATGGCGGAGTCCACGCTGCTGTTTGACCGGTCGCCGTACGAGAACGTGATCGTGCTGGGGCATGTGCAGGACGAGAACGGACAGAAGATGAGCAAGTCGAAGGGCAACGCGGTCGATCCGTTTGAGGCGCTGGAGCAGTATGGAGCGGACGCGATCCGCTGGTATTTTTACATCAACAGCGCGCCGTGGCTGCCGAACCGTTTCCACGGGAAGGCAGTGCAGGAGGGGCAGCGCAAGTTCATGGGAACCCTGTGGAACACCTATGCATTCTTTGTGCTCTATGCGAACATCGACCGGTTCGATGCGACGAAATATACGCTGGATGCCCCGTCGCTTTCCGTGATGGACAAGTGGCTGCTGTCCAGACTCAACACCATGATCCGGGAGGTGGACGACGATCTGGGGAATTACCGGATCCCGGAGGCGGCGCGTGCGCTGGATGACTTCGTGGATGACATGAGCAACTGGTATGTCCGCCGGAGCCGCGAGCGTTTCTGGGCAAAGGGCATGGAGCAGGACAAGATCAACGCCTACATGACGCTTTACACGACGCTTGTTTCGGTCGCGAAATGCGCGGCGCCGATGATCCCGTTCATGACGGAGGACATCTACCGCAATCTCGTCTGCTCCATCGACGCGGCAGCGCCGGAGAGCGTTCATCTGTGCGATTTCCCGGAGGCGGACGAGACGTACATCGACGAGGAGCTCGAGCGGAACATGGCGGCTGTGCTGCGGATCGTCGAGAAGGGGCGCGCATGCCGCAATACGGCGAACATCAAGAACCGTCAGCCGCTCGGCTGCATCTATGTCAGATCGATGTATGTGGAGTCGGGACAGGAGCTGGATGCATATTTTACAGAGATCATAAAAAATGAGCTGAACGTCCGGAAGGTGGTGTTCACGGGGGACATCAGCGCGTACACCAGCTATACCTTCAAGCCGCAGCTGCGCACGGTAGGACCGAAGTACGGCAAACGCCTGGGACAGATCCAGCAGGCGCTCGCGGGGCTGGACGGAAACGCGGCGATGGCGGAGTTGAAGGAGCGGGGCGTGCTCGATCTGGGTGCGCCAAGCGGTGACGCGGCGCTTGCGGGAGTGACGCTCACCGAGGAGGACCTGCTGATCGACATGACGCAGACCGAGGGGTACGTGACGGAGGGCGACGACCGCGTGAAGGTCGTGCTCGACGTACACCTGACGCCGGAGCTGATCGAGGAGGGTTTTGTGCGCGAGCTTGTCAGCAAGATCCAGACGATGAGGAAAGAGGCCGGCTTTGAGGTTATGGATCATATTACGATTTATTATGCGACAGATGAAAAAGTGACTGGTATTTTCACCAGATATGGTGGTATAATCAAAAGCGAGGTACTAGGCACGGCAATTGTGGACGGCATTCCGGCAGATGCCGATGCGATGAACATCTACCATAAAGAGTGGAATATCAACGGGGAGAACGTACTGTTGGGCGTTAAGAGAGGAGAAAACTAGAATGCAGAGCAAGTTATTAGACAAGAAGGCGTTTATTGCGGAAGTGGAGGACAACGTAAAGAACCTTTATCGCAAGACATTCGAGGATGCGAGCCAGCAGGAGATCTTTCAGGCTGTCGCCTACACAGTGAAGGATGAGATCATTGACAGATGGCTGGAGACACAGCAGGCGTTTGACAGGGAGGATCCGAAGATCGTCTACTACATGTCGATGGAGTTTTTGATGGGACGCGCCCTGGGCAATAACCTGATCAACCTGAAAGCCTACAAGGAGGTGCGCGAGGCGCTGGAGGAGATCGGGCTGAATCTGGACGAGATCGAGGATCAGGAGCCGGATCCGGCGCTTGGAAACGGCGGTCTGGGACGTCTGGCGGCGTGCTTTATGGAGTCGCTGTCCACCCTGGGCTATGCGGCGTACGGCTGCGGCATCCGCTACCGCTATGGGATGTTCAAGCAGAAGATCCAGGACGGCTTTCAGATCGAGGTGCCGGACAACTGGCTGAAGAACGGCTATCCGTTCGAACTGCGCCGCTCCGAGTACACCCACGAGGTCAAGTTCGGCGGCTATGTGCGCGCGGAGAACGGACCGGACGGGAAGACGCGCTTCGTGCAGGAGGGATATCAGTCGATCCTCGCCGTGCCGTACGATATGCCGATCGTGGGATATGGCAACGGCCTGGTCAATACCCTGATGATCTGGGATGCCGAGGCGAAGGAGAGCTTCGAGCTGGACTCCTTTGACAAGGGCGATTACAAGAAGGCTGTGGAGCAGCAGAATCTGGCGAGGAACCTTGTGGAGGTGCTCTACCCGAACGACAACCATGTGGCGGGCAAGGAGCTCCGCTTAAAACAGCAGTACTTCTTCGTGTCCGCGAGCGTGCAGCGCGCGATCGGACGTTTCAAAAAGCATCACAGCGACATTCATATGCTGCCGGAGAAGGTCACCTTCCAGCTCAACGATACGCACCCGACCGTGGCGGTCGCGGAGCTGATGCGCATCCTGCTCGACGAGGAGGGGCTCTCCTGGGAGGAGGCGTGGGATATCACGAGCCGGACCTGCGCGTACACCAACCATACCATCATGGCGGAGGCGCTTGAGAAGTGGCCGATCGAGATCTTTTCCCGGCTGCTTCCGCGTGTGTACCAGATCATTGAGGAGATCAACCGCCGGTTCATCCTCCAGATCCAGGCGAACTTCCCGAACGACAACGGCAGGGTGGCGCGCATGGCGATCATCTACGACGGGCAGGTGAAGATGGCGCATCTGGCGATCGCGGCGGGATATTCCGTCAACGGTGTGGCGAGACTGCACACGGAGATCTTAAAGAACGAGCAGCTGCACGATTTCTATGAGCTGTTCCCGAAGAAATTCAACAACAAGACGAACGGCATCACGCAGAGAAGGTTCCTGATGCACGGGGATCCGCTCCTGGCGGACTGGGTGACGGAGCATATCGGCGACGACTGGATCACGAACCTTGCGCACATCGAGAAGCTGGCGATCTATGCGGACGACCATAAGGCGCAGCAGGAGTTCATGAACATCAAGTACCGCAATAAGGTGCGCCTGGCAAAATATATCAAGGAGCACAACGGCATCGAAGTGGATCCGCGCTCGATCTTTGACGTGCAGGTGAAGCGTCTCCACGAGTATAAGAGACAGCTCCTCAATATCCTGCATGTGATGTACTTATACAATAATATCAAAGACCACCCGGAGATGGAGTTCTATCCGAGAACCTTTATCTTTGGCGCGAAGGCTGCGGCAGGCTATAAGAACGCAAAGCTGACGATCAAGCTGATCAACAGCGTGGCGGATGTGATCAATCACGACCCGTCCATCGGCGGCAAGATCAAGGTCGTGTTCATCGAGGATTACTGTGTGTCCAACGCGGAGATGATCTTTGCGGCTGCGGATGTCAGCGAGCAGATCTCCACGGCGAGCAAGGAGGCTTCCGGTACCGGAAACATGAAATTCATGCTCAACGGCGCGCTGACGCTTGGCACGATGGACGGCGCGAACGTCGAGATGGCGGAGGAGGTCGGCGAGGACAATATCTTCATCTTCGGTATGAGCTCGGATGAGGTCATTGCGCACGAGCGCAACCGCGATTACGACCCGATGCAGATCTTTAACAACGATCAGGATATCCGCCGGGTGCTGATGGAACTGATCAACGGGTTCTGTTCCCCGAACGATCCGGAGCTGTTCCGCCCGCTGTACAACTCGCTGCTGAACACGCAGTGCACACAGTATGCGGACACCTACTTTATTTTGAAGGATTTCCGTTCCTACGCGCAGGCGCAGGAGCGCGTCATGAAATACTATCAGAACGAGGCTGCATGGGCGCGCAGCGCGATCCTGAATGTGGCGCATTCCGGCAAGTTTTCGTCTGACCGCACGATCCAGGAGTATGTGGACGACATCTGGCACTTGGATAAGGTGGAGGTTGCAGCCGCGGACAAACTGAAATAGTTGATTATTTTCACAAAGAGGCTTACAATATAGTCAATCGTACCATGGCTATATGCAAGCCTTTTTGTGGCACTTGCGGGCAGCGCGTCGGATGGGATGAGAGGGGATAACAAAACTAGAGAAGGTCGGAGGGGCATATATGGAATTAAGCGGCTTTTCGCGAAGTCAGTTAAGGGAGATCAATGAGGGGCGCAGGGCGGGACTCGATGTTTCCATTTATGCAAAGGAAGAATTCACGGTCATGCATATGGAGCAGATCCGTCTGGGGCTGATGGACGGACTGCCGATGGAGCGGTATGCGGACCCCGCTTATGACTGGTTCCAGATGCAGGAGATCCGCATCGGCATGAAGGAGGGGATCGCCTACGAGCGCTATGCAAAGCCGGAGATCCCCTATGAGAAGATGCGGCAGATGCGCAAGGGTCTGGAGGCAGGCATGGATTTCACGCCGTATCTGCATCTGGAGGCAGGCATCCTCCGTCAGATGCGCAAGGCGGCGCAGGCGGGCGTGGACATTGAGCGGTACATAGACGCGGGCTACGACGAGGAGCAGCTGGAGCAGATCCGGACAGCGCTGCAAAAGGGCTTGCAGATCGACCCGTATCTGACGAAGGAGCTGCGCGGCGTTGTCATTCAGGAGATCTGCAAGGGGCTGGAGGCGGGACTGGATGTCAGCGCGTATGCGAACCCTCAGTTTGGCTGGCAGCAGATGCGGGAGCTCCGGTACGGTCTGGAGAACCGGATCGATATCAAGCCATACAACAATCCCTATTTCAGCTGGCAGCAGATGCAGGAGATCCGCCTGGGTCTCGAGGCGGGCATGGATGTCAGCCGTTACGCGCGCCTGATGTACACGGCGAACGACATGAAAAAGATGCGTCTGGAGCAGGAACAGCAGATTCGCGGAGCGTACGGCGATGACGAGGACGACGACCGTCCGCAGTATGTGCCGCCCGGACAGCCGATGGACGACGAAAAGGAGGATGCCGGAGAGGAGCCGGAGGGCGGGAGCCTGATCCACATCACGTTCGGCGCGAACGACATGAAGGCGTACATCGTCTACAGCAAGCGCATGAAGGGCTGTACGCGCAAGGACATCTTTGAGGCGCTCCAGAAGCAGGGGGTCGTCAAGGGGATCATAGAGGAGAATGTCAATCGGATCCTGACCGATACGCTGCGCGAGCGCGCCTCCGTGCTGATCGCGGAGGGGAAGCAGCCGCAGAAGGGGGCGGACGGATGGTACGAGTATTTCTTCCGCACGGAGATCGACCGCGCCCCGAAGCAGATGCCGGACGGATCGCTGGATTATCAGAACATCGACTGGTACGAGGTCGTCAAGAAGGATCAGAAGGTCGCCTACTACCATGACGCGGAGCAGGGAGCCGCAGGCTGGACTGTGCGGGGACGGGAGTTGCCGGGCATCCGCGGAAAGGAAAAGCGCAGGATCTCGGGGACCGGCTACCGGCTGATGCCGGACGGCAAGACCTATGTGTCCAGGATGAACGGGCGCATCGAGCTCAACGGGAACCAGCTTCTGATCACCAAGGTCTTTATCTTTGACGAGGTGACGATGGCGACCGGAAACGTCAACGTGGACGGGAGCGTGCATGTCAAGGGCAACGTCGGGAGCAACGCCATCATCAAAGCGACCGGAGATATCATTGTGGACGGTTACGTCGAGTCCGCGCACCTCGACTGCAAGGAAAACGTTTTCCTCCGGCAGGGCACCAATGCCGCGGAGACGGGAGGGACGATCAAGGCGGGAAAGAATGTCGTCGGAAAGTTTTTCGAGCTGACGAATGTGCATGCGGGCGGAGACATCCGGGCGAACTCCTGTATGGAGTGCGAGCTCTATGCGGAGGGACAGATCATTATCTCGGGCGGCTCTCTCATCGGCGGCAGGGCGTACGCGGCGCAGGGGCTTGCGGCGCAGAACGTCGGCAACCGGACGGGCGTTCCCACCTACATCAAGCTGGGCGCGGGCGGCGAGAGCTCGGAGCAGTGGGAGGGCATCGACCGGCAGGCGCGCAGCGTGGAAAAAGAGATCGTGATGTATCAGGAGACCTACAATGAGATGAAGCGCAAATATCCGCAGGAGGAGTGGAGCACGGTCCCGATCCTGGTGAAGCTGGAGGGCGCGATCTACGAGAAGGAGGAGGAACTCAAGGAGCTGCGCCAGAAGATCGATGACATCCGGATGGCGCAGGAGCGTCTCGACGCGGCGGCGGTCATCTCGGGAAGGCTCTATGAGCGCGTGACGATCGAGATCGACGACAGGCGGTGGGAATCCAAATTCATGACGAACGTGAAGATCCGCAACACGGACGACGGTATCGTGGTCTGCTAGCCTGGCATGGAGGAGAGATAGATGGAAAAGATATTGATTGTAGACGATGACAGGATGAACCGTGAGATGCTCGGCAGGATGCTCGAGGACGAGTACGAGGTCGTCAAGGCGGAGACCGGGAAAAAGGCGCTGATGATCTTAAAGCAGCAGTATAAGGACATCGCGCTGGTGCTGCTCGATCTGATCATGCCGGATGTGGACGGCTTTTCCGTGCTCGGCGTCATGAAAAAGTACAATTGGATGGATGTCACTCCCGTGGTGGTGATCAGCGGGGAGAATTCGTCCGAGGCGGAGCGTCGGAGCCTTTCCCTCGGAGCGTCGGACTATATCCGCAAGCCCTTTGACACCTATATGATCAAGCGGCGCATCAAGAACGTGGTCGATCTCTTTCAGTACAAGAAGTCGCTGGAGATGAAGGTGGAGAAGCAGACGGCGACGATGAAAAAGCAGTACGCGGTCCTGCAGGCGCAGGCGGAGCGCATCCGGGAGAGCAACGGCAAGATCATCGAGGTTCTCGGCACTGTGGTGGAGTACCGCAACCTGCAGAACGGGACGCATATCCGCCGCGTGAAGGAATACACAGGGATCCTGGCGAGAGAGGTCATGAAGGAATATCCCCAGTACGAGCTGACGGAGGAAAAGATCGACCTGATCGTCTCGGCAAGCGCGCTGCACGACATCGGAAAGATCGCGATCCCGGACAGCATCCTGCTCAAGCCTGGCAAACTGACGGAGGATGAGTACGAGTATATGAAGTCGCACACGACCAGGGGAGCGGAGATCCTGCAGCAGATCAACGAGATCTGGGACCGCGAATACAGCAAGACGTGCTACGAGATCTGCCGCTACCACCATGAGCGGTATGACGGGCGGGGCTATCCGGACGGGCTGAAGGAGGAGGAGATCCCGATCGCGGCGCAGATCGTCTCCATCGCGGACGTGTTTGATGTCATGACGACAGAGCGCGTCTACAAGGAGGCTGTCAAGCCGGAGCAGGCGCTCCATATGGTACTCTCCGGGGAGTGCGGCGTGTTCAATCCGAAGCTGCTCGCGTGCCTGAAGAATGTCAGGAGTGAATACGAGGCTGTGGTCAGAGAGGAATCATAAAATCTATTTGACAAACTTCCAGAAGATGTTATAATGCAAATATAGAAAAATGAAACACAGTTTCATAATGCGAAACAAAATTTAGGAGGGTTTTACTATGGCAAAGAAAGTCGTTAC
>CANRBT010000039.1 GCA_947628935.1 uncultured Roseburia sp.
TTTTTTGACAGCTTCTCCGCCGTCGCCACGGAGAGCGCGCGCCTGCTCTTCTCATAAAAGACAAATCCCGCATAGTCGACCTGCAGCTCATTCAGCCAGGCGATCTCCGACGGATGTGTGATTCCGCAAACCTTGATTTTTGTCATATCGCCCTCCGCTGCTACAGCCCCTTCCAACGCGCCGCTACCTCGCGCGGATGCTCCGCCTCCATCAGAGCCTGCCCGATCAGGAAGGCATCCGCCTGGCACTCCTTCAGGAACCGGACATCCTCATCCGTCCGGATCCCGCTCTCCGCGACCAGGATCTTCTCCTTGGGAACCATCGCTCCGAGACGCTTCGTCGTCTCCAGCGAGATGGAAAAATCCTTCAGGTTGCGGTTGTTCACGCCGACAATGTCCACGTCCAGCGACAGCGCCCGATCCATCTCCCGCTCATCGTGCACCTCGACCAGCGCATCCAGCCCCAACTCCCCTGCAAGCTGATAGAAATCCCGCATCTGCACGTCGTCGAGGATCGCGGCGATCAGCAGGACGGCATCCGCGCCGATCGCCTTCGCCTCATAAAACTGGTAGGGATCGATCATGAAATCCTTGCGCAGGATCGGAAGCGGAGATATCTGTCGGATCTGCTTCAAATATTCCACATTTCCCGCGAAGTGATCCTCCTCCGTCAGGCAGGAGACGGCATCGACGGACGCATTGTATTCCTCGATTCTGTCCAATAAATTAATTTTGCTTTTAATTTTTCCGAGGCTTGGGGACGCCTGCTTGAACTCTCCGATGATCGAAATACCGTCCTTCTGCAAAGCCTCCAGAAAGCTGTGCCTCTCTCCCTCATACGCTTCGGCAAGCTCCCGCATCCGCTGCTCCGAGATCCGCCGCTTGTGCTCCGGCAGCCTCCTCTTTTTATCCTCTACGATCTGATCTAATATCATGCTTCACCTCATTCTCACATCACACCTGACAGAAAATTCTCGATCATGCGTTTTCCGTGCTCCGTATAGATGGATTCCGGATGGAACTGCAGCCCGACGACCGGATAGTCCCGATGCCGCAGCGCCATGATCTCTCCGTCCTCCGTCTCCGCTGTGACCTCCAGGCATTCCGGCAGATCCCCGCGCTGCACAGCCAGCGAATGATAGCGCGCCACCTTCACAGGGGAATCGATCCCGGTAAAAATGCCGTCCGGGCTGTGCGTGATCTCGGACTGCTTGCCATGGAACAGCGCCTTCGCGTAGCTCACTGTGCCGCCGAACGCCTCCCCGATGCACTGATGTCCCAGACAAATGCCAAGGATCGGAACGTCCCGGCAGAACTCCCGCACGACATCCATGCAGATCCCTGCCTCCTTCGGGCTTTTGGGACCCGGCGAGAGCACGATCCGCTCCGGAGCAAGCGCTCGGATCTCCTCTATCGTGATCTCGTCATTCCGCACCACGCGGATATCCTCCGTAAAGGTCCCGATATATTGATACAGGTTAAACGTAAAGGAATCATAGTTGTCAATCAGTAAGATCATCGCGCATCCTCCTCCATCAAGGTCTTTGCCAAAGCCATCACCTTGTTGCAGCACTCCGCGTACTCCTTTTCCGGCACGGAATCCGCGACAATGCCCGCGCCCGCCTGCAGATAGACCCTGCTTCCCTTTTTCACCATTGTTCGGATCGTGATACAGAAATCCATATCGCCCGAAAAATCCACATATCCGGTCGCGCCGCCGTAGAGCCCGCGCCGGACCTCCTCCAGCTCCTCGATGATCTCCATCGCCCGGATCTTCGGCGCCCCGCTCAACGTTCCCGCCGGCAGGAAGGACGCGAGCAGATCAAACGGATGAAAGCTTCCCTTCTTGCGTCCCTCCACCATCGACACGATGTGCATGACATGAGAGTAGTTGCGCACATTCATAAACTCCGTCACCTTCACGGTCCCGAACTCCGAGATGCGTCCCATGTCGTTTCTCGCCAGATCCACCAGCATGACATGCTCCGCCCGCTCCTTCTCATCCGCTAGCAGCTCTTCCTTAAGCGCCGCGTCTTCCTCCGGCGTCTTCCCCCGCGGTCTCGTACCGGCGATCGGACAGGTGAACACGCGCTTGCCCTGCTGTTTTACCAGCATCTCCGGCGAACTCCCGATGACCTCGAACTCCCCGAAGTTGAAGTAGTAAAGGTACGGGGACGGATTCAGCTCGCGCAGCTCCTTGTAAAGCGTGAAACCGCTCCGCCCCGTCTCGATCGTCCAGCGCTGGGAGAGGACGGTCTGAAAAATATGTCCCTCCCGGATGTAGTGCCTGATCCGTTCCACCTTTGCGCTATACTCCTCCAGCGTATCGGACTTCTTCACGATCACGCCGTCCCGCACAGGTTCTGCCGGCTCCCCGGCGTTCTCCGCCCGGATCATCCCGGCGGCTTCCTCCCTGTGCATCGAGCGCCGGATCAGCTCCTCCGCCTTGTGCAGCGCTTCCTCCCGTCCCTGTGTGCTGTCCTCCGCAAGAACCACTGCCGTCAGTGTCTCCGCCACATGGTCGATGACGATGAACTCCTTCATCAGCATCAGCTGGATCGTCTCGATACCGATCTCATCGGGGTTGGTCTCCGGCAGACGCTCCGTGTACCGCACAAAATCATATCCGACCGTTCCCACCAGACCTCCCGAAAAATTCAGCTCGTCATTGTCCTTCCGGATCTCGAACTCGTCATAGTACTCCTTTAAGCGCACCAGCGGATTCCCCTCGCGGCGTTCCCTGCTTCCATCCCTTTTGGTAATGACGAGCGCATTGCCTTCCGAGGTCACGATCTCCTCCGGCTCCTCGCCGAGAAAGGTATACCGGTCATAGTTCTTATCGTAGCTTTCCAGCAGGAAGCCCTTTTTCTCCCCCACCAGATTCTCGTACATCGCTGTGGACGTCTCATGGACGATGCTCACTGTCTTTTTGTACACCTTGAATACCCGTTTCATGCTCTCCTCCCTTTCTGCCATACAACCAGGAACGTCCGGGGACACACCTGTTGTACCAAAAAATCCCTGACCTGCATATCTGCCAAGTCAGGGACGATCGTCTCGTGGTGCCACCCTTATTCTCCGCGCAAAGGATCTCATATATCGCATATAAAAACGGATATCTCCAACTGGAAATATCCGCCACCAATCGCGCAAACTCTCCGATACAGGCTGTCTCCTATATCATACCTCTGTAACGTGAGGACACGGCATCCGCTACTATGCGCACCCGCGCAGTTCACTTTGCTCTCGCAAACCCATTCCTGCCATACTGCCCTGCCTGTTCCCACCGTATCAGGCTCTCTGGGAAGGCTCCATATGGAGTACTCCTCTTGCTCAACGATTTCTCTTTATCATATGTTGCAGTTTACCACCGCACCGGCAGGATGTCAAGTCATTTACATGCCGAATTGACCCGATTTACAGGAAATTTTTTTAAAAAAATGGCATTTCTCCAAAAAAACATACTTTACAAAGTCCCGCTTTTTATATATTATTATAGTTGGGATAGGAGGCATTATATGAAATATACGAAGGAACAACGTTTAAATATCGGGCAGCAGATCTACGAGGGGCGGTTCACACGCTTTGAAGCGGCGGAGGTATACCACATCAGCGAACAGACCGCAAGGGATTACATGAGAATGTACCGCGATACAAACCTTCTCCCACCCAAAAATATCGCAAAAGACTATGCGGCGGCATCTGCCGGAAAAAACAAGCCTGTCCAATACGAGACTCTGAACGCCATGACAAAAGAAGAACTGATCCGGCTGCTCCTGGATGTCCGGCTCACGGAGGCACAGCTTCTGCGGTTCCAAGAGAAGCAGCCGGAGTGACAATGACCTGGAGCCCGCCTTTATAGCAGGAGCCGCTCCGCCACGAGCACAGCCGCGCACGCCCCCGCGGCAACCGTAACAAGACTCCGGTTGCGCAGAGCGAGCAGCCCTGCCACAGCCATCCCGACAACCGCGCTGGCAACGCTCCCGGTCTCATAGAATACCGCAGGGATCGTCATGGATGTCAGGCACGCATACGGCACATAGTACAAAAAAGAACGCACTCTCACATTCTCAATCTTTCTTCGGAACACTGTCAGCGGGACCATGCGGATCAGGTAAGTCACCACAGCCATGGTCAGAATAGATACATACACCATCTCCTCACATCTCCTTTTCTTCCCCTGTGACCGGAAACAGCCATGCGCCCAGAAATGCCGCCGCCACAGTGCAAAAAATGATCGCCATGCCCGCCGAGATCCCCGCAAACATCGGCAGATAATAGAGCGCGCAGCGAAAAACGGCTGCCAGGACCACCACAAGCAGGACGGAGCGCTGCCGTCTGGCGACCGGAAGCACGATGGCGAGGAACATGGCATACAATGCAATACTTAAGGCGCCGCTCACCGAGGCAGGCAGCACTTCCCCTGCGACCGCACCCAGCACGGTTCCCGCGGTCCATCCCAAAACCGGCAGGCTCTCAAGCCCCATCATGTAAGAGAACGTCAGGTTCTTTCCATGCCCCATCGCAACCGCAAAGATCTCATCCGTATTGGCAAAAGCGATCGCCAGACGCTGCCGGATCGTCACATCCTCCGATAAATTCTGAGAGAGGGACAGGCTCATCAACGCATAGCGCAGATTGATGATGACCTGCGTCAGCGCAAGCTCCGCAAGCGCTCCTCCCGCCGCGATCACCTGAATGCCTGCAAACTGTCCTGCGCTTGTGACGTTCGTCAGGCTCATCAGCGCACCCTGAAAGACGGTCAGTCCCGACGCGATCGCCAGAATGCCAACGCTAAAGCTGACCGACAGATAACCGAGCGCGATCGGCACGCCGTCCCGCAGCCCGTTGAAAAATTCTTTTTTCATTGTCCCTGCACACTTTCCTCTTCAAAAAGGTCGTCCCTCGTAATATCTTTCAGCCATCTTCCGCTGAAATAGTGCCGCAGCACAAACGGCCATTTCGCGAACTCGTCCGTGCAGAGCAGAAAGTAGACCCACATGACCGGCAGCTTCCACACGAAAGCCGACAGGAACCCAAGCGGGACCGAATAACACCACATGACGAGCGAATCACAGAGAAACCCGAACCGGCTGTCCCCTCCTGCGCGGAACGCCCCCGCGATCAGCAGCGTGTTGACCGCAGCGCCCATCACATAGTAGCTGTTGATGTACAGCATATACTTCAGATAATACAACGCCTGCTCCGAGAGATCCGCGTACCGCAGTACAAGCGGAGATACGGCAAGGATCACCATGCCGCCGAGCGCTCCGCTCGCAACGGTCAACCGCAGCAGACGCCCCGCATCCCGTCTCGCCCGCTCCAGCTTTCCCTCCCCGATGACGTTGCCGAGCAGGATCCCTCCTGCGCTGGCAATGCCAAAGCAGAGGATCGTCGCAAAATTGCGCACCACAGTGATAAAGGAATTTGCCGCCACAGCATCGCTGCTCAGATGTCCCAGGATCACAGCATACATCGAAAACGCCGCTCCCCAGATCAGATCATTTCCCAGCGCCGGGAGGGACAGGCGCACAAAATCCGAAAACAGCGCCTGATTCTTCAGAAAAAGATACCGGATATCCAGCTTGATGTCCGAACTTTTTGCAGAGACGATCAGGCAGGCGAAAAGCTCTATGAAACGGGAAAGCGATGTCGCGATCGCCACCCCCGTCGCCCCCATGCGCGGCGCGCCGAGCAAGCCGAAGATAAATACGGCATTCAGCGCGATGTTAAAGGAGAACGCCAGCACATTCATCGCGGTACTGACGACGACCCTCCCAATGCTCCTGAGCACAGCGAGATAGACCTCCGTGATGCCCCAGCACAGATAGGCGACGCTCATGGCACGCAGGTAGGATGCCCCCAGCGCGATGAGCTTTGCATCCTCCGTGAACAGGCGCATCATCAGCTCCGGGAACAGAAGCGCCATGCCGGCAAACAGCATGGAAATGATGAGGGAGAACCGCATCGCGATCCCCTCCACGACCTGAATGGCGCGCAGATCTTTCTTCCCATAATACTGCGCACAGAGCATCGTCGCTCCTGTGCCAAGCCCATAATAAGCCATAAAGAGAATGCTCGAATACTGGGCCGCCAGAGAGACGGCAGAAATCGAGGACTGCCCCACATAATTGAGCATCACGACATCCGCAGAGGACACTGCCGCGCTGAGCAGATTCTGCACGACGATCGGGACCGCCAGCCGGGTGATCCTGCGATAGAACAGCTTTCTCTCTTCCGTATATTCCTCCGCCCTTTTCCGGAACAAGACCTCACGCCTCCCTCTCACACATTTGACGGTCCACAGCCGCCGCATGTCCCAATTCTATCACAAGCGATCCGGTAAATCAATCCAAACGAGAGCGGAGCCACCTGCTTATCCGAAGTCCTTCCCGGCAAGGATATCCTCTTTCATGCATGCGGCATAGAAGGTTGTGACCGGGATCATCATCTGGGCAAATCCCTTGGTACCGGTTCCTCCGGTCGTCACAGTATCGCCTACGATCTTTTTCTGTCCGCTGCCGGAGCCCTGCGCACCCCTGCTGTAGATAAAGCGCAGCGTAGGCAGCCCCGCCTCAAGATACCGCACCTCGCCCGTGAGCTCATAGGCGATCGTCAGAGCCTCCAGGATGATCGGATTGTTGCCGAACCGCTTTAAGCTCGGAAGCTCCTTGTAATAGAACAGACCGTTGTCCAGCCTTGCGTTCTGCAGCAGGTCGTCTACGGCTTTCAAAATCATCGCCCTGATCTTCTCCTGCGGGCGCACCCGGTAGTACCGCATCAGGCTTGCCACGGCGATCGAGATCATGAACACCACGCGGATCTGTGTGTTGTCCGTATAGGGCGACAGCCATAATCCGTATCGCTGCTCCCATGCCTCAAAATGAGAGACGATCCAGTCGCATTTCTCCAGCCATGTTTCGTCGTATGTCTCCTGATACAGCGCTACAAAGGCTCGCAGCGCCCAGCCCGTCTCCCTTGCGTTTGTCTCCCCCGCATGCTGAAATTCCGGCTTCTCCAAAAGCCGGAGATCGTTTTTCCCGATCTCGATTGCCGCCTGCAGGGCATCGTCATCCCCGGTAAAATGATAGTAATCCAAAAGCCCCTCCACCCACTGATGCGAGCATTCGATCTTTCCGTTTTTGCAGTGACCGTTCGTGTGCTCCCACTGTCCGTTCAGAAGAAGGGGATCGCTGCTGTAGTGGCAGATATCCACATCCAGCCAGTGCCTGCCGCTCACCAGCATGTAATCCAGGAAACGCCGGATGCCTGTCCTCTCGTACATCAGTGCGCAGGCATGCGCGAAATCATACTCGTTGTTCGTCCATACAAGCTCACCGTTCCCTCTCCCCTGCGCCGTATACCCCATATCCGGGGAGTCGCCCCAGTTGAGCATACCATAACACCTCATATGCTCATCCGCCCTGCTCTGCAGGAACATTTCCATGGGAACCAGTTTTTTTTCGGTAAAAATATCCGGTTCGACACAGCTTTCCTCAAACACGCGCGGAGAAACGGAGGGCTTGTTCGGCATCTGATACCGGATCGAAGTGTCGTTCAGCTCCGAGAGCTCCGCAAACGGCTCGTGGAAATCAAACAGGATCTTCTGTTCTCTCGCCATGCCGCTTTGCATGACGACGTCGCCCACGCCTTCCGGCACAAGCTTTACGCGAAGACCGTTCCTGTCCGCGGCAACCGCCTTGGGATAATTCTGCTGCGCCTGGTACACCGTAGCGCAGAGCCCGCCTGTATGATCCGTGCAGTCGGCAAAAAAGGTGCCGTAAAACACCTCCGCATTGTGCTCGTTTGACTCAAACTCCAAAAGCTTATCGTCGATGACCTCCGCGACCTCCGAGCCGTCCTCGCTGACGCGATAGCGCGTCTTATAGTTTGAGATCCCTGTCGCACATCTCGCGTCCTCGCCATATCCGTTCCTGTGGGCGATCTCCAGACTTTTGATCCGCAGCGGCTCCCCGGTCGTGTTGATGAGCCGGCAGGCAAGCTCGAGCCACGGCTTATCCTTATAGCAGGTCAGTCTGACCTCGCATTGATATACCGGCGCTCCCTGACAGCTGTGCCAGCCGGTCCCCTTGATCACGGCGCATACCTCGCCGCACTCCAAAAGCTCCCATTTTTCGGCGCGGAAACGGTACTCCCTGTCATCCCCGTCCCGCAGAGACGGAGCGGATATGTAACGACTGTCAAAAACCCTGTCCCCGAGACAGATCCTGTCAAAAAGCGCGCCCTCTTTCCCGGAGACCTGAAATGACAGTTTCCCCGTATCTGCGCCGAGGCGGTCCGCCCTGACAGCCTCAAACCCCGAAACGCGCGAATGCAGATCCAGCGCGTAATCCACGGAGCTCATGGCAGGCACCTTCGCCATAAACCTGACAAACAGCCATTTCACGCTCCCGTCGGGATAATGCGCCGTCCCTCTTGCCTGCGTCGGTACCGGCGCGCCGTTTTCCTCATACACGCGGACGCCATCGCAATCCCTCAGCTCTCCCGCCTTGAGGGGGATCGCCACGCTGCACGGCTCCCATCTGCCCTCCGTGCTGTAGATCTTCTCAAAATGCAACGAAATCATGACCTTCCTCCTTTTGCTCTGACACATTTTTTTCCAGTGCCGCCTTATTCTTTTTCCATAATCCAAGCCGGTACAATATCCACAGGATCAAAGCGGAAATCCCGTTACTGATGACAACGGAGAACCACACGCTCCTCTCCTCCATGCCGAAAAAATTTCTCAGGACGAACAGGGACGCAAAACGGAACACCCACAATCTCGCCACCTCGACCGCCATGGTATACATGGTATTGCCCGTGCCCTGGAACAGTCCGGTAGTCGCGTTATAGATACCGTTGGTCCAGCACCAGAACGCCATGATGGCAAGGAAGTCCGCCGCCATCGGTATCACGTCGCCGTCATCGGAAAAGATAGATACCATAAAGGTCGAGACAACGGTCCGCGACAAGATCAGACCGCTGACAAACAGAAAGACGACGATCATCCGTCTCGCTTTTTTGTACGCCGCCTCCGCACGCCCGATGTTGTCCGCCCCCATATTCTGTCCCACAATGGTGGCAACGGCGGAGCCGATCGCGTTGCTCGGCATCGTGATGATCCCGTTGATCCTGTTTCCTATGCCATAAGCCGCCATGGCGTTATCGCCGAACTCCAGCACGTTTTTTGTCATGAGCAGGAATCCGAACTGCATCGTGGAGCCCCCGACGGCAGTCGGCAGACCGATCCGGAAGATATTCAAAAGCTTTTCCTTTTCAAATTTGAAGTTTTTAAATTCCAGATGCACTTCGTTTTCTTTTCTG
This sequence comes from uncultured Roseburia sp., assembly GCA_947628935.1. Lineage (GTDB taxonomy): Bacteria > Bacillota > Clostridia > Lachnospirales > Lachnospiraceae > Roseburia. Next base: position 9,327 of record CANRBT010000039.1, read on the forward strand.
GTAAGGAAATACATGCTGATCGCCGCACAGGGGATCTTTGCCAGGACGGTCGCAAAGGCGGCTCCGGCAATGCCCCAGTCGAACACGATCATGAACAGCGGGTCCAGTATCATATTCAAACCGATACCGAGCAGATTTAAGAACATCGGCTTGACCGTATTTCCCTGCGCCTGGCTCACGGCAGTAAAAATGTTGATGACGAACAGGAACGGCAGGTCGAAGATCACGTACTGCAGATAGGTCTCCGCCCTCTGCAAGACGTCGCCCTCGGCGCCGAGCCATTTCACGATACCCGGCGTGCCAAGAAAGCACAGGATCGTCAGTGCCACGGAAAAGAGCATGGCGCAGGCAAAGATCTGGCTTGCCATCGACCTGGCATTTTTGCTGTCTTTTGCCCCTACATACTGGGAAATAAGGATCGACCCCGCGAGCGTGATGCCCTGCCCGAAGTTTACGATCATATTCTGCACGGGCGAGACAAGGGAGATCCCCGCCATATCCGCCGTGCCCAGCTTGCCAAGCCAATAGGCATCCGTCAGATTATACATGGTCTGTATAAAGCTGTTGATGACGATGGGAATGGACAGGGAAAGGATCGCACGGATCAGGTCGCCGTTCAGTATCAACTCCGTATTTTTTGCCGCGATATTCTTTGACATACAAGCTGCCCCCTTCACTTTACTGCCAACATTCTATAGCAAAAAACAAGGATTTTCCATTTAATTCTTGATATAATCAGAGAAAAACATTGATTTTTTGTGTTTTTGTGATATTCTTTCCGTAAGGGGAAGGGAGGGCGCGCTTTTGACGGATTCATTCAAAATAACAAAAATAAGACACGATCCCTATTTTCATATGTCTTCCGCACATCTGCACCCGATGTATGAGATCTATTATCTCATGAGCGGCACGAGCAAGATGTTTCTCGACGACTCGATCTATCTCCTGAACAAGGGGGATATGGTCTTCATCCCCATGAACACCATACACAAGACGTCCTATGTCAACGAGAAAAGCCACGAACGGTTCGCCATAACCTTCAATGACCGGGCGGTTCCGGATATCAAGACATCCTCCTCCGTCATTTCTTTTAAAAAGATCTTTTCATCCGATCCCGTCATGCACCTCGCCGGCGCGAACCGGGACTACATCGAAGGGCTCTTAAACCGCATGCTGTCCGAGTATGACCATTCGGATGATTATTCAGACCTCAACATCAGGAACTGCCTTCAGGAGCTTCTCATCTTTCTGCTGCGCTACCGGCGCCACAGGACCAGCGAGTACGTGCCAAATATCGGTATGACGGATTCCCTGATGCAGGAGGCGGCAAGATATATCAGGGCGAACTACCGGAGGAATCTGAGCCTTGAGGAGATCGCAATGCATATCAATATGAGTCCCACCTATTTCTCCAAAAAATTCAAATCCTCCACCGGTTTCGGCTATAAGGAATACCTGAGCCATATCAGAATACAGGAGGCGTCGGATATGCTCCTGGAAACCGACCGGTCCATCACAGAGATCGCCCTGGAATGCGGCTTCAACGACGGTAATTATTTTGGGAGCGTATTCAAAAAAAGAAAGGGCATCTCTCCCTGTCAGTACAGGAAAAACAATACCTATTTCTAAGCGCATAAAAAGACGGCGGATGCCATTCCTGCGCAGATGCGCCTGCTCCGCCGCCTTGTTTCGGATGCCTTTTGCCGGCTTAAGGGGAACGCTCAAAGCGCTCCGGTCACATTCGTATTCTCCATCGGTCCGTATACGGCTTCTTCCTCCGCCAGCATGGCGACACTGCCGCCCGGCGCTAAAGAGTCTACGATCTCCTGGACCTCCTCCCGGGAGCGGGCGTCCTTGCATCGCAGGATCAGGTGCTCCTTCTCCGTCTCGGTCAGACGCTCAAAGCCCTTCATTGCCGCCTCGTTGTCCGACAGACCTGCCCAAAAACCGAAAGGCAGTCCGTTCATTCCTGTCATCGTGTCCATGATAGCTTCTCCTTTTGACGATTCACTTGCTTCTACAGGAATTAGCATGCACATTTTTGACGGAACGAATCAGTTAATTTTTTCTATTTTTTATCACGGTCTGCCGAACACCTTTTCATAATCCGCCTGGAACTTCGCGATGCCCGCATCTGTCAGCGGGTGCTTGATCATCTGCTCGATCACGGCGTACGGCACAGTTGCAATGTGTGCGCCTGCCAGCGCGCAGTCCGTCACATGGATCGGATTGCGGACAGACGCGCAGATGATCTCCGTCTCAAGGTCATAGTTGTCGAAGATCTGCACGATATCGCGGATCAACTCCACGCCGGTCATGCTGATATCGTCGAGTCTCCCGAGAAACGGCGAGACATAGGCGGCGCCGGCTCTCGCTGCGAGAAGCGCCTGGTTCGCGGAAAAGATCAGCGTCACGTTTGTCCGGATGCCCTCCCGGGAGAGCACCTTGACCGCTTTTAACCCCTCCGCCGTCATCGGTATCTTGACGACCATGTTCGGATGGATCGCCGCGATCTCCCGCCCCTCTCTGATCATGCCCTCTGCGTCCACTGTGGTCGCCTTCACTTCGCCGCTGATCGGTCCGTCAACGATCGCCGCGATCTCCTTGATCACCTCGTTGAAATCTCTTCCCTCTTTTGCGATCAGGGAAGGGTTTGTCGTAACGCCGCAGATGACGCCCATATCGTTTGCCCTGCGGATATCCTCTACGTTTGCCGTGTCAATAAATAATCTCATGTCTGATCTTCCCCCCTTTACGCGAACGGATTCTCTGTCTTGTACGGCAGACCCGCCGGCTGGTTGTAGTTGATCTCCTCCGCAGGCACGCCGATATACCGGAACACCTCAAACAGCTCCTTCCCATAGTGCCCGAACGCGACCGCACCGTGATGCGGGTAGTTCTTCTCGATCAGAACATGGCGGTAGAAGCGTCCCATCTCCCGGATCGCGAACACCCCGATGCCGCCGAACGAGCGCGTCGCAACCGGAAGGATCTCCCCCTGCGCCACATACGCGCGCAGCATTCCGTCCGCCGTGGACTGCAGACGATAAAACGTGATATCCCCCGGAACCAGATCGCCCTCCAGCGTACCGTTCGTCACCTCGACCGGAAGGCTTCTCGCCATGATCATCTGATTCTTCATCTCATGTCCGCAAAGCTTTCTCGAGCATGTATTTCCGCAATGGAATCCCATAAACGTGTCCGTGTGCTTATAGTCAAATTTCCCCGCGACGGACTCCCGGTACATATCCTTCGGCACAGAGTTGTTGATGTCGAGGAGCGTCACGACGTCGTCGCTGACACAGGTACCGATAAACTCGCTGAGCGCGCCGTAGATATCTACCTCGCAGGACACGGGAATGCCCCTTCCGGTCAGGCGGCTGTTCACATAACACGGCACAAACCCGAACTGTGTCTGGAATGCCGGCCAGCACTTCCCCGCGATCGCGACATACTTGCGGTACCCCTTGTGCTCCTGGACCCAGTCGGTCAGCGTCAGCTCATACTGCGCAAGCTTTGCCAAAATCTCCGGTTTCTTGTTGCCGACGCCAAGCTCCTTTTCCATATCGGCAACGACCTCCGGGATGCGCGGGTCGTCGGCATGCTTATGGAACGCCTCGAACAGGTCAAGCTCCGAATTCTCCTCGATCTCCACGCCGAGGTTGTAGAGCTGCTTGATCGGCGCGTTGCAGGCGAGAAAGTTTGTGGGGCGCGGTCCGAAGGAGATGATCTTTAAGCCGGAAAGTCCCTCGATGGCTCTCGCGATCGGCAGGAACCCGTGGATCATGTCCGCACAGTCCTCCGCGTCGCCGACCGGGTACTCCGGTATGTACGCCCCGACGTTCCGCAGTCTCAGGTTGTAGCTCGCGTTGAGCATACCGCAGTATGCGTCGCCGCGCCCCTGCACGAGATCGCCCTGACTCTCCTCCGCTGCCGCTATGAACATTTTGGGACCGTCAAAATGCTTTGCGAGAAGCGTCTCCGAGATCTCCGGTCCAAAATTCCCCAGGTAGACGCACAGCGCGTTGCAGCCTGCCGCCTTGATATCCTCCAGCGCCTGTACCATGTGGATCTCGCTCTCCACGATACAGACCGGGCACTCGTAGATGTCCGCCGCGTCATACTTTTTCCGGTACGCCTCCACGAGCGCCCTTCTCCGGTTCACAGACAGGCTCTCCGGAAAGCAGTCACGGCTCACAGCGACAATGCCTACTTTCATTTTTGGAATGTTTGTCATCTCTTTATCCTCCTAATCCGTTATGATCATGCATCTGACCCGTCCCGGCGGATCCTCTCAAAAAGCGGTCTGCACACAGGATAGATCTGTCTGAACTGCCGGTAGCGCATCTCATATTTTTCCGCCAGCTCCTCATCGGGTTCCACGGTTTCCGTCACCCGGACCAGTTTTGCCGCCGCAGCCTCCACATTTTCAAATTCCCCGCAGGCGACTGCCGCCAGCATGGCGCCTCCCAGTCCCGGTCCCTGTTCGCTCTCGATCACATCTACTTTGATGTGCAGCACGTTGGCAATGATCTTTCTCCAGAGCGGGCTCTTGGCGCCGCCGCCGCAGATCTTCGTCCTCTCGATCCGGATGCCCAGGGACTTTGCCACTTCAAAGGAATCGCGGAGCGCAAACGCCACCCCTTCCAATACCGCCTGCGTCATATCGGCGCGGCTGGTATTCATCGTCATTCCTATGAAAACGCCGCGCGCATTGGGATCGTTATGCGGAGAGCGCTCTCCCATGAGATAAGGCAGAAAAAAGACAGGATTCTCTCCCAGCTTGTCGATCTGCATCTGCTCCTTTGCATAATCCCGTGTGCCGATGATGTCATCCATCCACCACTTGTTACAGGACGCGGCGCTCAGCATGCAGCCCATCAGATGGTAATGTCCGTCCGCATGGGCAAACGCGTGGAGGGCGTTGTTCCTGTCCATCCCAAACCGCTCCGACGAGATAAAGATCGTTCCGCTGGTTCCCAGAGAGATATTGCACCTCCCGTCTCCCACGGTACCGGTCCCCACAGCGGCCGCAGCATTGTCCCCCGCCCCCGCCGCAACGATGACGTTCTCCGGGATCCCAAGCTCCTCTGCGATCCCGGGCAGCACAGTGCCGACAGCTTCGTACGACTCATAGATATCCGCCAGCTGCTCTCTTCGAATGCCGCAGATCTTCTGCATCTCCTCCGACCAGCAGCGGTTCTTCACGTCAAAGAGCAGCGTCCCCGACGCATCCGACACATCCGTACAGTGCACACCGGTCAGACGGTACGCGATGTAATCCTTCGGGAGCATGATCTTGTCTATCCTTGCATAATGTTCCGGCTCCCTGTTTTTTACCCACAGAAGCTTCGGCGCCGTAAATCCGGTAAATGAGATATTCGCCGTGTATTCCGCCAATTTCTGTTTTCCGATCACCTGGTTCAGATAATCGCACTCCTCCACAGTGCGCCCGTCATTCCATAAAATAGCGGGCCGGATGACCTGATCGTCCTTATCAAGGATCACGAGCCCGTGCATCTGTCCGCCAAAGCTGATGCCCGCCACCTGGCTTTTATCACACTCTGCCAGTAACTCCTTCAATCCCTCCATGGTCTGTGC
>CANRBT010000040.1 GCA_947628935.1 uncultured Roseburia sp.
GATGACGCCCCACAGGCAGCGGTACATCTTCCGAAGGAACTTCTTCCGGTACACGATCAGGAGCAGCATCGCGATGATGCTGTAATACAGATAGGTGAACCGGAAAATATCCAGGAAATAATTCTGATGGATATTCAACTCGCTGTCTATGTAAAAGCCCCACTTTGTGACCGGCGCAAGGATCTCAAGCATACCCGTCAGTGCAAAGCCGCCCCACAGCGCGATCATCAGGGCGATCCGCCGCTTCCTCTCCATATCGACCAGGTTGCAGATATAGATACAGAAGATGACATATACGAGCGTGATCGTGATATACGCCGCGTTCCGAAGTCCGTAGACGAGAAGCCGGGTTTGCTCCGTGACACGCTCCACATAGACATGGAACAGGATGCTCGACGTCGCGGAAACCATCAGGATCACGTTGACGATCTTAAACAGCAGAAGATTCTGCTGCCTGATCGTATAGGTCGAGCCGAGCAGAATACAATACGTAATACAGATCGCGATCGTACTGATGTCCGCCACCGGTGTATAATTTTGATAAAATAACAGATCCGGCATACTCTTTCCCCCTCTCTCCTCTAGCTCTGCGCTTCGAGCCGTTGCAGCGTCTGTTTGACGACCTCCATATCGACCGGCTTTGCCACATGAGCATCCATACCGGCGTCAAGCGCATTCTGTACATCCTCCAAAAACGCGTTTGCAGTCATCGCCACGATCCGTATCGTCTTTGCGTCCGGATGTCCGCAGCTGCGGATCTGCCGCGTCGCCTCGTAGCCGTTCATCACAGGCATCTGCACGTCCATCAGGATCACGTCGTAATACCCCGGCTCGGAATTGCGGAACATCTCAAGCGCGCGCTGTCCGTTTTCCGCGATCTCGCATTTTGCGCCTTCCATCGAGAGCATCGCGGAAAGCAGCTCCGCGTTCAGCTCGATATCCTCCGCGACAAGGAAGAGCTTGCCGTTCAGCACTCCCTGTCCGCCTGTGTCCTCCCCTTCCTGCGGCTTTTTCTCCCGCATCGCGGGCTTCTGATCCCGCAGCTTCTCAATGCTCTGCTGGAAATTGGAGACAAAGAACGGCTTTTGCACGAACGCATCCACGCCTGCCTCCTTCGCCTCCCTCTCGATATCGCTCCAGTCGTACCCGGTCAGGATAAAGAGCAGGATATCCTCGCCGAGCTTTGCCCGAATGCGGCGTGCCACGTCGACTCCATGCAGTCCCGGCATCTTCCAGTCCAGCAGCACGGCGTCGTAATCCTCTCCCGCCGTATGGGCTCCGACAACCTTCTCGATCGCCGCATAGCCGTCCGTCGCGTACTCCACCAGAACGCCTGTGTCCTGCATCAGCCGCTGTACCCCGATGCAGGTCTCCTCGTCATCGTCCACAACGAGAAGCTTCGTCACGCCGTAGCGCGCCCAGAAATGCTCGTCTCTCTGCCGCTGCGGCAGGGAAAACTCCAGCTCCACCACGACGACTGTGCCTTCGTCCGGCTTGCTCGTGACATTGATGCTGCCGCCCATCAGATCGACGATGCTCTTTGTGATCGCCATGCTGAGCTCTGTGCCCTGCTCCTGCTGCGAATCCGCCACCATGCCGTGTGCGAACGGATCGAACAGCGTCTTCAGCGTCTCCTCGCTCATGCCTGCACCGTTGTCATTGACCACGAACCGCAGATGCACAAAATCCGGCGTCGGCATCTGAATGTTGTAGATCGTCAGCTCGACCTTTCCGCCGTCCTGTGTATATTTGATCGAGCTGCTGACGAGGTTCAGCAGCACCTGGTTCACGCGCATCCGGTCGCCCAGCAGGACCTCCGGCACCTTGCCGGACATCTGTACGTCAAAGCTCTGGTGCTTCGCCTTCGCCTGCGGCATCAGGTTCAGGCTGATCTCCTCCAGAAGATCCGGAAGGCTGAACTCCCCGATGTTGAGAGATGTCGCCCCGCTCTCGATCTTGCTCATATCCAGCACGTCGTTGATCAGCCCGAGCAGGTGCTGCCCGGACGCCGAGATCTTCTTCGTGTATTCCCGAACCTTTTCGGGATCCTCCGCATCCTTTGTCAGAAGCGTCGCAAAACCGATAATGGCGTTCATCGGCGTGCGGATATCATGCGACATATTTGCCAGGAAGTTGCTCTTCGCCTCATTTGCGATCCGCGCGGTCTCCAGTGCTTCCCGCAGTCCCTCGTTCATCCGGTTTTCCTTGGTGTGGTCGGACAGAACCAGCACGATCTTATCCGCCTCGTGCACGCTCAGCCGGTAAAACGTGTCCTGATACCAGCGCCGCTCCCCCGACTTCCAGTGAATATGCGCGCACTCCCTGGAGATCTGCTGTCCGCGCTCCAGCCCGGCGAGCTCCTCCTCCGTGATCAGCTTCTCCCCGTCTGCCACAGTCCGGCAGATGCTGTCAAAGTCGCGCATCACCCGCTCCCTTGGGACGCCCAGCAGGCGCTCCACGTTCGAGCTGACATAGTTTACGGTCTTTCCGTCGTTCTCCAGCAGAAGGAAAACGTCGTCCACATGATGAGAGAGCGCGTCAAAAAGCTCCTCCCGGTAGCGGACCTCCCGCTCCGCCGCGTTGCCGTCCTCCCCCGCCGGACGGCGTCTGCTGCACGCCAGCAGAACGCCAAGCACCAGAAATACCGCCGCACCGGCGATCGCCAGAGGCTCGCACAGGAACAGATACACATACGCGACCCCTGCGGTACAAATTGCCACTATGCATAGAAAAGTCCATATACTGTTCCGTGTCCGCTTCTTTTCCTTCCTCATCTATGGCAGCTCCCTACTTTATTCTAAATACTGCTTTAAGATCCTCGTGCACTCCTTCACGTCCAGCGGCTTCGGGATGTGGGCGTTCATGCCGCACTCGAGACAGCGCTGCGCGTCATCCGAAAAGGCATCCGCCGTCATCGCAATGATCGGCAGATCCTTATCACTGCGCTCTAACCTGCGGATCGCCATCGCCGCGTCATACCCGTTCATCACTGGCATCCGGATATCCATCAGGATGGCGTCGTAATAGCCCTCCTCAGACGCCTGGAACTGCTCGACGCACTCCTTGCCGTTGACCGCACGGTCCAGCAGCAGCCCGTATTCCGATAAGATCTCGTAGGCGATCTCCCAGTTGATGTCGATATCCTCCGCCATCAGGATCCGCTTGCCGTTGAAATGCACCTGCTCCTCGTCCTCCTCTACCGCCTGCGCCTTGCAGTCGCCGGCATATTTGGACAGGTGGGTGTACAACGTCGACTTAAAGAGCGGCTTGGAGATAAATCCCTCGATATCCGCCATGCCGATCTCGCTCTCAATATCGTTCCAGTCGTAGGCGGAGATCAGGAAGAGCGGTATGCCCCGCCCCACGCGCTCGCGGATCTCGTGGATCGTCTGGATGCCGTCCATGTTCGGCATCTTCCAGTCGACAAGCACGACATGATAATCGTCGCCCGCATTGTGGTGCTCCTCGATCCTGCGGACCGCATCCCTGCCGTCGCAGGTCCACTCCGCCTGCACGCCCAGCTCCGTCAGATTCGCCGCGGCGCTGGTGCACAGCATCTCGTTGTCATCCACGACCAGCACCTTCCAGTCCGGAAGCTGCATCTCCTCCTCGCTGACCTCCGCGCGTCGCAGCTCCAGGACGACGTGGAAGCGACTCCCCTCTCCCGGCTTGCTTTTGACTGTGATCTTCCCGTTCATCAGATCGACGATCCGCTTTGTGATCGCCATGCCAAGCCCGGAACCGGTAATGTGCTGCACAGTCTCGCTCTCCTCGCGCGCGAACAGCTCCCAGATATGCTCCTGGAACTCCTTCGACATGCCGATCCCGTTGTCCTCCACGATAAAGTGCGTGCACACGTACTCCTCGCCGCGGGAGGACGCCTCCTGATACATATGGACGTCGACCCGTCCCTCCTCCGGCGTAAATTTGATCGCGTTGGAGAGCAGGTTCAGCAGCACCTGATTGAGACGCACGCTGTCGCACTGTACGTTTTCTGCAAAGATATCCTTAATATATATATCGAATAACTGATTCCTTGCCTTTACCTGCGGCTGCACAATATTTACAATATCGTCCATCACATCGCGCAGAGACACAGGGTTCATGCTCAGCGTCATCTTGCCGCTCTCGATCTTGGACATATCCAGGACGTCGTTGATCAGTCCCAGCAGATGCTTGCTGGAGAGCTTGACCTTGCGCAGGCAGTCCTCCACGCGCACGGGATCCTCCACGTTTTTGAGGGCGATCTCCGACATGCCGACGATCGCGTTCATCGGCGTGCGGATATCATGGCTCATGCTCGAGAGGAAATCGCTCTTCGCGCGGTTCGCCCGGACCGCATCCCTGCGCGCCGCGTCGATCTCCCGAAGCTGCTGGTGCGTCAGATAGTAGTAGCAGAAAAAGATGACCGACATCACGATCAGGATGACCGCCGCGGACCCGACCGCCACATAGGTGTTCTCCCTGCCCTGCTGACTGATGATACCGCTCACCTCGCCGTCCGGCATGACCGTGACAAGGTACCAGTCCGCGTTCTCCGCAACGGAGGAGCAGTAGATGTGCATATGCGAATCCTCGCCGCTCTGCACGATAAAGGAGTAATCCTCCTTCGCCTCAATGGCCGCCTGCAGCTCGTCCACATACCGCTCCATGCTGCCGCCGTCCATCGCGCGATACCCGTTGACCATGCGCTCAAAATAATTGTCCTCTTTGACGATGTCATTCTTGATGATGAAATCCCCGTCCGGCTCGATCACATGGGTATAGACCGACGTGCCCGCGTCATTGAGGTGCATCGTCACGTTCAGGTAATCCGACGGAAGCCCCGCGACCAGCGCCACGCTCTCGCCGCCGTCCGCCATCGGGTACGCAGCCTCGACCACTATGAGGATCACGTTTTCGCCCTTCTCACTGGTCCCCTCGACCAGCGACCGCTGTCCCCGGTACGAGGTGCTCCTGGATCTGTCGTCCGTGAGCGTGACCGCCTCCCCGTAGATCGTCTCGAGCGTGCCGTCCGACCTGCAGAACGCCAGGCTGGAAAGCCCGCTTCTCCTCGCGCTCTTCTGCAGTCCCTCGACCAGCGTCTCCCCGTACTCCGTCTGCCTGGGCGGGTTGTTGTTCACGATCTCCTCCAGCTCGCCCATGCGCAGCTCGATCAGCGTGTCAAATTTCTGCTGAAGCTGCTCGTTGACGACCTTCATATGTACGTTGCTGATATCGTCGATCATCTGCTGCGTCGTCTGCGACATCATATGTGCAAGCCAGACAAAGACCAGGATGCACAGGATCACCATGCAGAGATAACCGTATATGACAATGTTCGTTTTCTTCTTTTTCATAACTCTGTCTTACCTTCCCGTCTGCCGTCACGCACGGGTTCACACCTTTGCATTATAGTACATGACAATGTTAAACTTGCTCGCCGTCAATAGCTGAAAGACCTCCGGGCTGACCGCGCCCTTATCCTGCGCGAGCTCGCTGATCACGAAATCGAACTGCATCTCGTTGTGCTCGCGGTACTTGAAGTACAGACGGTCAAATTCATCCACGAGTCTGCACATCTGCGTATAGACGGAATTGTTGTTGCCGTAGATCCGGTCCGGGAACCCGCCGCCGTCGTACCTCTCGTGGTGATGCATGCACATGTCCGCGCACACCTGCGTAAAAAATGCGCACGGCTTGGAGCGGTTCAGCTCCACGATATCCCTCCCGATGAACGTATGGCTCTGATAAGCCTCGTTGTCCATATCGTCGCGCGTCACGCCGCGGAAGGTATTCGGCAGCATCATAAATCCGATATCGCAAAAGAACGCCGCCTCGCTGATGATATCCACCTGCGCGCGCTCGATCCCGCCGTTGTTCGCCGCATACTTGCTGAGCAGGATCTTCATCAGCGCCGTCATGCGCAGATAGTGTCCGGTATCTTTGTTGAAGTTCGCGAGATATTTTTTGTATACCTCCTTCGCGTCATTGATGAACTTCCGCGTCTCCTGGATGTCCTCCTCCGACAGCTCCATATCCGCCACGATGCCGAGCTTCGCCTTTAAGCGGCGCAGCACCTCCTCGCGGTCAAAAGGCTTGCGGATGAACTCCTGGATATTGAACTTTAACGCCTTCTGAACATTCTCCTTTGTCGCCTCCGCCGTGATCAAAAAGACCGGTATGTCCGTGATCTCATTTTCCCGCATCAGCGCCAGGACGCTGAACCCGTCCAGCACGGGCATGGAGATGTCGAGCAGGATCGCGTCCAGCCTCTCCCTCTCCTCCAGGATCACCTCGAGCGCATTGTACCCGTTGTCCGCCTCCATCACGTCAAACTCGTCACAGAGAATGCTCTTTAACACCTCGCGCTCGATCTCCGAGTCGTCAACAATCAGAATCCTTTTAAAATCCGTATTCATATTTATCCCTCCGTCCGCCCTGGCAGGCTCTCATTTTTTTGCAGCTGATGCGACATCCATTTCTTTTCCCTCACCCTGTCTGCGACTGCCTCAAACGCTTTCAAAACGCGCGGGTTGAAAGCTCCGCATTCCCCTCCGAAGATCATCTGCACGGCCTTCTCATGGGAAAATGCATCCTTGTACACTCTCTTTGCCGTCAGCGCGTCGTACACATCGGCGAGAGACACGACCTGCGCCCAGATCGTGATGTCGTCTCCGACCAGTCCATCGGGATAACCTCTGCCATCCCATCGCTCGTGGTGGTGCCTGCAGATATCATAGCTGTAATCGTAGATCCCCCGGTCCATGACGGCCGGAATGTTCTGCAGCATCTCGCAGCCCTTGACGGGATGCTGCTTCATGATCTCAAATTCCTCCGCCGTCAGACGTCCCGGCTTGTTCAACACCCGGTCCGGGATCGAGATCTTTCCGACGTCGTGAAGGATCGACGCCATGACGATCTTCTCGATCTCCTCCTTTGGCATGCGGTACTCCGGAAACATACTGCTCACCTGATTCATCAGGATCCTGGTGAGACCGCAGATGCGTTTGACGTGCTCCCCGGATTCCCCGTCGCGAAACTCGATGACGTTCGCCAGCGTCTCGACCATCGCCTGGTTCATCTGGTTCAACTGCTCCACCTGCTCCGCGACGATCATTTCCAGGTCGTTCCTGTGCGCGTACAGCTCAATGACATTGCTGATCCTGTGCTTTAGGAAATATCGCATGAAAGGCTTGCTGATGATATCTACCGCTCCCAGGTGATATCCCTCCATCAGCATCTCCTCGCTGTCCGCCGCTGTGATCAGGAAAACCGGTATGCGCTCTATTTTTTTGTTTTTGTTCATCTCTGCCAGAACATCCAGTCCATTCATCCCCGGCATCAGCAGATCCAGAAGCACCGCGGCGATATCAGGATTCTTCTCGAGCGCGTCGAGCGCCTCCCTGCCGTCCGACGCCTCGAGAATACCGTATTCGTCCTCAAAGATATCCGCGAGGATCGCGCGGTTGATATCGATATCATCCACGATCAATAATGTCCTAACCTTGTTCATCTATCCCTCCACAGCAGTCCGTCCGCGCCTCCCCGCTACTGCTGCATATGCCGCTCGATGCAGGCCAGTATCTCCTCCTGGACCGGCAGCACTTCCTTTAAGACCTGCCTTGCCTCCTCCGGCTGTCCGCCGCGCAGAAGGTTCACGATCTTCGTGTATGCCTCGTACACAGGCGTGATGGAGAGATTACCGGACGTCCCCTTGATCGCATGCGCCATCTCTGTGGTCGTTCCGTAATCATTGCCGTCAAAATCCGGGTCTACATAATGCTCCCTGAGCGTCTTCGGAAATGTCCCCAGCAGCCGCTCATACAGCGCCGCGTTGCCGTTCAGTCTCTTTAAAGCTCCCTCTACATCTACTCCTAATGTTCCAAGTTCCTCCGTTAAAGTCATGAAGAGGCACCTCCCTTTTCAGAATATAATTTGACAAACAATGTCTTTTTAATTATATCATAGTCCTGTCGAAAATTTCAACATTCCCGCCCCGCAGTTTGCGCAATTTTTTTTGTGCGCAAAAAAAGCGCAAAGCAGACGTTGTTGTCCCTGCCTTGCGCTTCTGCCTCAACCGACGGAGAGCACCTGATAATCCTGCGCCTCCACAGCCTCCTTCAGCATCTCATCCGTCACGCCCTCCGACGCAGTCACGACCGCCGTTCCCGTCTCATGGCTCACCACAGCCTCCTGTACGCCCTCGAGCGCCTCGAGCGCCTTCTTCACGCGCGCCTCGCAATGTCCGCACATCATTCCCTCGATCTTCATTGTCTTTTCCATGGTTTCATTCTCCTTTTCTTTGTTTGTTCTATCGCAAGAGCCGCCTGCCGCAGCAGACTCCTCCCATGCGCTCGTCTCCCGCGTTCCCCTTCCGCCCGTCCGCCGCGGTCTTCTGTCCCTGCTGCCGTCATAGATACCGCACAGGTTCAGACGCAGGGCGTTCGACACGACGCAGAAGCTGGACAAGCTCATCGCCGCCGCTCCGAACATCGGATTCAGTTGCCAGCCGAACAGCGGGATCCACACGCCTGCAGCCAGCGGAATGCCGATCACATTGTAAAAAAATGCCCAGAACAGATTTTCGTGAATATTCCGAAGCGTCGCTCTGCTCAGGCGGATCGCTGCCGGCACATCCGACAGCCTGCTCTTCATGAGCACGATGTCCGCCGCGTCGATCGCGATGTCCGTCCCCGCTCCGATCGCGATACCGATGTCCGCGCGGGTCAGCGCGGGAGCGTCGTTGATGCCGTCTCCGACCATCGCGACCTTGCCCTTTTTCTGCAGCTCCCGTATCACATGCTCCTTGCCGTCCGGCAGGACGTCCGCAACGACTTCGTCGACGCCGGCCTGCGCGCCGACGGAACGCGCCGTCCTCTCGTTGTCCCCCGTCAGCATCACGACACGGATCCCCATGTGCTGTAGCTGTCTGACCGCCTCTGCGCTGTCCTCCTTGATGACGTCCGCCACGGCAAGAATGCCAAGCAGCCGCCCGTCCTTTGCAAAGAGCAGCGGCGTCTTTCCCTCGCCGGCAAAGCGCTCCGCCGCACGCTGCATCTGCAAAGGCACCTCCGCCTCCCGGCGGATATAGGAAAGACTGCCGCCTGCCAAAAGGCTCCCCTCCAGTCTGCCGGAAAGACCGTTCCCCGGAAGCGCCTGAAAATCTCTGACCTCCGGCGCGTTCTCTTTTCCCATGGCGTTGGCGTAAGCTGCCACCGCCCGCGCCAGCGGATGCTCGCTCTTGCGCTCCAAGGTCTCCGCGGAGCAGATCAGCTCTTCCTCCGTAACCCCGTCCGCCGGAAGGACATCCGTCACGCGCGGCTCTCCCTTTGTGATCGTCCCCGTCTTATCCAGCGCTACGATCTGCACTTTCCCGGTCTCCTCCAGGGAAACCGCGGTCTTGAACATGATGCCGTTCTTTGCGCCCACGCCGTTTGCGACCATGATCGCGACCGGCGTGGCAAGCCCAAGCGCGCAGGGACAGCTGATGACGAGCACGGAAATGCCGCGCGCCAGCGCAAAGCCGACGCTCTCCCCCGCAAGCAGCCACACCAAGATCGTCACGACCGCAAGCGCGATCACGGCAGGCACAAAGACGCCGGACACGCGATCCGCCACCTTCGCGATCGGTGCTTTTGTCGCAGCCGCGTCGCTGACCATCCGGATGATCTGGGAGATCGTCGTGTCCTCCCCGACTCTGGTCGCCTCGCATTTCAGATAGCCGGACCGGTTCATCGTCGCCGCCGAGACCTCGTCTCCCGCCGCCTTGTCCACAGGGATGCTCTCACCGGTCAGCGCCGACTCATCGACCGCGCCGGCTCCGTCCAGCACAATGCCGTCCACGGGAATATGCGTGCCGGGACGCACAGCGAAGACATCCCCTTTTTTCACCCGGGCGATCGGCACCTCCTGCTCCTTTCCGTCCACCAGCAGGATCGCCGTCCTGGGCGCAAGACGCATCAGGCTCCTCAGCGCGTCCGTCGTCTTCCCCTTTGACCGGGCCTCCAGCATCTTCCCCACAGTGATCAGGGTGAGGATCGTCGCCGCCGACTCAAAATAGAACTCGTGCATATACCCCATCACGCCGTCCATATCCCCGCGCATCTGCGCGTCTGACATGGCAAAAAGCGCATAGGTGCTGTACACATAGGCTGCGCCCGCTCCCAGCGCCACAAGGGTGTCCATGTTCGGCGCCCGATGCCAAAGGCTTGTAAACCCGCTGACAAAGAACTTCTGGTTCAGCACCATGATCACTGTGGTCAGAAGCAGCTGTGCCAGCCCCATCGCCATGTGATTCTCCGCCAGCGCCGCCGGCAGCGGCCATCCCCACATCATATGTCCCATGGACAGATACATGAGCGCGATCCAAAAGCCGATCGAAGAAAGCAGACGCCTTTTCAGCGCCGGCGTCTCCACATCGCGCAGCGGCTCCTCGTCCGGCGCCGCGGCAGATCCCACGGCTGCATCCTTCGCACTCTTCAGCGCGGCCCCATACCCCGCTTCCTCCACGGCACGGATGATCTCAGCCGGGGACGCGGTCCCTTCCACACCCATGGAATTCGTCAGCAGACTCACCGCGCATGCCGTGACGCCCGGCACCTTTCCCACAGCTTTCTCCACACGGGCGCTGCACGCTGCGCAGCTCATCCCCGTCACCTGATATTGAACCATTGTCTCCTCCTTCTTCCGCGTCCGCCACGCCTATTTCATCAGCTTTTGCAGCAGCTCGACCAGCTCGTCGATCGTCTCGTCCTTACCGTCCCGGATATCGTGCACCACGCAGGTCCTGATATGGTCCGCCAGCAGCACCTTGCCAAAGCTGTTCAGCGCCGCGCCCACAGCCGCGACCTGCATCAGGATATCGGTACAGTAGGCATCCTTCTCCACCATGCCGCGGATGCCGCGCACCTGACCCTCGATGCGGTTCAGCCTGTGGATCAGCTCCTTGTGCTCCTTCTCTGTGCGCTCCTTTGTCCTGTGTCCGCAGCACGCGCAGCCTCCCTCGTCATCCCTCTGCTTCCTCAGATCTTCCTTCTCCGCCATCTCACATCCCCCACATCTGATTTGTCATGCATCATGATATACCCCATTGGGGTATGTGTCAAGTCAAAAAAAGAGAAGAACGCCGTTTTTATTCTCCGCGCATTCTCCTCTTTTTATGTATCGCCCGCAGCGGCTCTGCCGCCCTGTCCTTAAGACCTCCCGGAAACGATGTCCGCCACCTGTTCCGCCGCTGCCACGGGATCCTTGCTCCGCACAACGTAATCACAGAGCTTCGCATTTTCCCGCTCCTTCTCAATGGACAGCAGACGGTATTTTTTTTCCTCATTGCCAATGTCCTTTTCCAGAATATCCGCGATCATATTCTCCCGGCTGTTCCTGCAGAAAATGATCACAGTCGAAAACAGGCGTTTCATCGAGATCGCTCCGCAGATATCCAGCGGGATCACAGCGCATTTTCCCTTGCCGAGCACGATCGAGATGTCGCTGATCTTCACGCCGTACTGGTTCCCCGCATAGACCGTCGCCGTGACGAACTCATCGCGTCTCGCCAAAAACTCCTGCTCGGATATGTACTGATGCATCCGGTCCGACCGCCCGACCACATAGGAGCGCACGGGCTCCGCAAGCCCTGCCTCCTCCAAAAGGGACGCCACCTCATTCTTGTTGGAGCCGGAGGGTCCCACCAGCGCAATGACGCAGGGGCGCTTCACGGGCTGCTTGTCCTCCACCATCGACTCCTTGATCTGGTCGACGAGCTGCAGGAACTCATAGTAATTGTTCACGGAAAGCATCCCGCTTAAGTTCCGGTTCCATGGCCGCCGCATCAGCACGGGGTACCGGGCGCCACTCTTTAGGATGTTATGCGGTCCGTCGTCCAGCACGACATCCATCTGTACCAGCGACTTCTGGAATCCCATGATGATGTTGTTCTCCGGGAAATCCGGAAATGCGTCCAGGATCTGACCGGCGCGGAGGCTCATAAACCGCGGTCCCACAGCCGTGACAAAATAGACATTTCCCTTCTTGCGCAAAGCGTTCACAAAATCCTTCGCATCCTGACTGACCGTCTGCCGCAGATAAAGCCTCTCATCCTGATAATACTTCAGGATCGCCGACGCCTTCCCCTTCAACTCCCAGCTATCGATGTCATAGATCGTCAGATCCAGCCCCTCCTCCTCGTTCGCAAGCTGCACTGCATGCTCGTTGAGCGGCGCGATCACGTCATCCCAGTCTATGCCAAAATTCAACATCCCCTTCTCCCTCCTCACAGCCCTATTATAGCGCAAACGGGAGAAAACTCAATGTCCTTCTGCTTACACGCGCAAGTTCCGCATGCGCAGCGTCCGCATCGCATTCAGGATCGCGAGAACCGACACCCCGACATCCGCAAACACGCCGCCCCACATATTCGCCAGGTGCAGCGCCGCAAGGACCAGGATGAGAGCCTTGACCCCCAGCGCAAACACGATATTCTGCCGCACGATCGCAAGCGTCCTGCGCGAGATCTGCACGACCGCCGCGATCTTCCTCACATCGTCGTCCATCAGCACGATGTCCGCCGCCTCGATCGCGGCGTCCGACCCCATGCTGCCCATCGCAATGCCGACATCCGCGCGGGTCAGCACAGGCGCATCGTTGATGCCGTCGCCCACAAAGGCAAGCTTCTCCTTTTCGCCCTCCTCTGCAAGGAGACGCTCCACCTCGGAAACCTTATCGCCCGGCAGCAGCTCCGCATGGATCTCGTCGATGCCCAGCTCCGCCGCAGCCTGCTCTGCCGCCTCCCTGCGGTCTCCGGTCAGCATGACACACTTTTTCACGCCGACCCGCTTCATCGCGGCGATCGCCTCCGCCGCCCCTTCCTTGACCGTATCGGCGATCACGATCGCTCCCGCATAAGCCCCCTCACACGCCACATACACAACCGTGCCTCCGGCGGTCGGCGTACAGGCGATGCCTTGTGCTGCCATCAGCTTTTCATTTCCGATCAGGACCTCTCTGCCGTCGATCCGCGCGCGGATGCCGTGACCGGCAAGCTCCTCCGCATCGCTGACCCGGTTGACATCCGGTTTCCGGCCATACGCCTCGCGGATCGACCCGGCGATCGGATGGTTGGAGCAGCTCTCCCCCAGCGCCGCAAGCTCCAGCAGCTCCTCGCGGGAAAATCCCGCGCCGCCTTCCTGCGCCGGCAGGATCTCCGTCACAGCGAACTCGCCCTTTGTGAGAGTCCCCGTCTTATCAAAGACGATCGTTGTCACCTCCGCGATCGCTTCCAGATAATTGCTCCCCTTTACCAGAACTCCCTGTCTCGACGCAGCCCCGATCCCGCCGAAAAATCCGAGCGGCACGGAGATCACCAGCGCGCACGGGCAGGAAATGACAAGGAACGTACAGGCGGTCTCGATCCACTCACGCCAGCCCCCTCCCAGGACAAGCGGCGGGACGACCGCCAGAACCGCCGCTATGATCGTCACGACCGGAGTGTAATATTTGGCAAAGCGGGTGATGAAATTCTCGACCCGCGCCTTCTTGCTGCTCGCGTTCTCCACCAGCTCCAGGATCTTTGCCACCGTGGAATCGTCGAACTCCTTCGTCGTGCGCACCTTCAGGGTGCCGCTGCCGTTCACGCATCCGCTGACGACGGCGTCCCCTGCTGCCGCCCGCCTCGGAACCGACTCGCCTGTGAGCGCCGCCGTGTCGATCAAAGACTCTCCCTCGACGACAACGCCGTCCAGAGGGATCCGCTCCCCCGGCTTGACGACGATGACGCTTCCGACCTCCACGTCGTCCGGGTCCACCTGCGTCAGCGTCCCGTCCTCCTCCAGGTTCGCATACTCCGGGCAGATATCCATCATCTCGGCGATCGACTGTCTCGATTTCCCGACCGCATAGCTCTGGAACAGCTCGCCCACCTGATAAAAGAGCATCACAGCGACCGCCTCGGAATATTCCCTCACGCCGAACGCGCCGAACGTCGCGACCATCATCAGAAAATTTTCGTCAAAGACCTGCCCGTGACGGATATTTCTCGCCGCTTTCCAGATAATGTCATAGCCGATCAGCAGATACGGGATCAGGTACAGGCAGCACAAGACCGCCTCGTGCGGGACGCGCTCCAGCGCTCCCAGCTGCCGCGCCAAAAGCAGCGCCGCATACAGTACAAATGTCACGACAATACGCCCCAGCATTCTGCTCTGCTTCTTTGTCATCGTTCTCTCCCTCACAGCAGGATCCGGCAATCCGGCTCCACCTTCGCGCAGACGGCGACGACCTCCTTCATGATCTCGTCGAACCGCTCGTCATCCGCCTCCACAGTCATCTTCTGCGTCATAAAGCTCACGCTGGCATCCCTGACGCCCGCGATCTTTTTGATGCTCTCCTCCATCTTTGCCGCGCAGTTCGCGCAGTCCAGATCCTCCAGCTTAAATTTTTTCTTCATCTCTCTGCCTCCTTGTCATCCATTCCATACATCCCGCAGCCCTGGGCGCTCACTCCTCGATGTGCTCTCTGCCCTGCGCAATGATCGTGCGCACATGGCTGTCCGCAAGCGAGTAGAACACGGATTTTCCCTCCCGTCTGCTCTTCACCAGCCTTGCCTGCTTTAAGATGCGAAGCTGATGCGAGATCGCAGGCTGTGTCATGCCGAGCGCCTCGGCAATGTCGCATACGCACACCTCGGCTTCAAACAGCACATACAGGATGCGGATCCTCGTCGAGTCCCCGAACACCTTGAACAGCTCCGCCAGATCGTACAGCTCCTCTTCCTGCGGCATGTGCGTTGTCACAACGCGCAGCAGATCCTCGTGGATCTCCCTGCACTCGCAGAACTCCGGCTCCTTCCCGTCCATGTTCTCACCCCTTTCTGC
>CANRBT010000041.1 GCA_947628935.1 uncultured Roseburia sp.
AAAAAGGAAACAAATGCCGTTCAGATGATCTGATGATAGCATATGTTTCCTTTGATGACAAGTATCGTTTTATAAAAGCTTTATAAAAAGTTTCTGTATTTCCTTACCTGGACATGTACTTCCTGTTACGGCGAACGCCAAAGCCGCAGCCTCCGTCATCTCTGTCCCTTCCTGCAGCTCCGCAGCCGTGACCGGCAGCGCGTTCACGGTCAGGAGCGCCGCCAGCAGGAACGGCAAACATTTTCTCTTATCCCTGCCTATTCCTTTTTCATCCCCTCATGTGTTACAATGACACTAATTCAACCATCGGAGGTCCCTTATGAAAACCATCGGCATCGTAGCGGAATACAATCCCTTCCACAACGGACACGCCTGGCAGATCGAACGGCTCCGGCAGCAGACCGGCGCGGACTACGTCGTCGCGGCGATGAGCGGAGATTTCACCCAGCGCGGCGCGCCCGCTGTCACGGACAAGTACACGCGCGCCCGCATGGCGCTCTCCTGCGGCGTCGATATGGTCTTTGAGCTCCCTGTGCTCTGGGCGACCTCATCGGCGGAGGATTTTGCGGCGGCAGGCGTAGCTCTTTTTGAGAAGCTGGGCTTTGTCGACGGCATCTGCTTTGGCGCGGAGACCGACGATCTCCCCCTGCTGTCTGCAGTGGCGGATGTCCTCGCAGAGGAGCCGGAATGCTTCCGGATGCAGCTTTCCACAGCGCTGCGCCAGGGCTTGAGCTTTCCTTCGGCGCGCGCGGCGGCGCTGTGCGGCTGTCTGGCTGCGGGGTCTGCGCTGCAGGGCGTAGACGATGCTTCCCTTACGGCAGTGCTAAACGGTCCGAACAACATCCTCGCGCTGGAATACCTGAAGGCGCTCCGCAGACGACGCTCGTCCCTTACGCCTATCCTCCTTCCCCGCACGGGCGGCGCCTACCACGACACGCGGTACGATGTTCCCTTTGCCTCCGCACAGGGCATCCGACGGCTCCTTCGGGACACCGCGGGGGACGGGCTCGTATCCTCCCGGTCAGACGGCGGCTCCCCCTCTGCGGGGCAGCTTCTGACCGCCCTCTCGCTTCTGATGCCGGAGACGGCGGCTGAGCTCCTGCTGGAAACGACCGGAAAAGCCCCCTTCGTCTATACCGACGACTTTTCCGGCATTCTGGGCTATCTGCTGCTGGCGCGCGGGACGAACGGCTTTGCGGACGTTCTGGACTCCGGAGAAGAGCTCTCGAACCGCATCAAAAAAAGCCTTCCGGATTACGAAGGCTTTTCCAGGTTCTGCAATAGGATAAAGAGCCGAAATGTCACCTACACTCGGGTGAGCAGGGTGTTCCTTCATCTGCTGCTCGGACTGTCCTCCCGGGACGCCGCTGTCGGCAAAAGACTCGACTATATCCCGTATCTGCGGCTGCTCGGCTTCCGCGAGCAGGAAACAAAGCCGCTTTTTTCCAAATACAGGGCAAACGCCTCCGTCCCGCTTCTCTCAAAGCTCGCGGACGCCGCGCAGTCTCTCTCCGTGGATGCCCTCTCGATGCTTAGGCAGGATATCTTCGCCGCAGACCTCTACGAGCAGGTCCGCCGCGGGAAGCTGCTGCGGCTCTCTGCACACGAGCCGCACACCCCCTTACAGACGGAATACGAACAGCAGATCGTGCGGCTCTAGCGCCGCGGGCTCCTAGTGATGGAACAGGCGGATGCCCGTAAACGCCATCGCGATCCCGTACTTGTTGCAGGTCTCGATCACATGGTCGTCACGGATCGAACCGCCCGGCTGTGCCACATACTGTACGCCGCTTCTGTGCGCGCGCTCGATGTTGTCTCCGAACGGGAAAAAGGCGTCCGAGCCCAGCGCCACCCCGGTATTCTGATCCAGCCACGCGCGCTTTTCCTCCGCCGTGAACACCTTCGGCTTCTCCGTAAAGAGCTTCTCCCATGCGCCGTCCGCCAGCACATCCATAAAATCCTCGCCGATATACAGGTCGATCGCATTGTCCCGGTCTGCGCGCTTGATGTCGGATCGGAACGGAAGCGAGAGCACCTGCGGCGACTGGCGCAGCCACCAGTTGTCCGCCTTCTGTCCGGCAAGCCTCGTGCAGTGGATGCGCGACTGCTGCCCTGCCCCGATGCCGATCGCCTGACCGCCTTTCACATAGCAGACAGAGTTGGACTGCGTGTATTTGAGCGTGATCATCGCGATCGCCAGATCCCTCTTCGCCGCCTCCGGCAGCTCCTTCTTCTCCGTCACCAGATTGTCAAAGAAATGTTCGTCGATGACAAGCTCGTTCCTGCCCTGCTCAAAGGTGATGCCGAACACCTCCTTGCGCTCGACCGGCGCAGGCACATAGGACGGATCGATCTCGATGACATTGTAGTTCCCGTTCTTTTTTGACCGCAGGATATCGAGCGCCTCCTCCGTGTAGCCCGGCGCGATGACACCGTCGGACACCTCGCGCTTGATGACGAGCGCCGTCTCCCTGTCGCAGACATCCGAGAGCGAGATAAAATCCCCGAACGAGGACATCCGGTCCGCGCCGCGCGCACGGATATAGGCGTTCGCGAGCGGCGAAAACGCCACGTCCATGTCGTCCACCCAGTAGATCTTCCGCTCCACCTCTGTAAGCGGAAGACCGACCGCCGCGCCCGCCGGGGACACATGCTTGAACGAAGCCGCCGCGGGAAGCCCCGTCGCGCGCTTCAGCTCCGACACAAGCTGCCAGCCGTTGAAAGCGTCCAGGAAATTGATATACCCCGGTTTTCCGCAGAGCACCCGGATCGGCAGCTCGCCCTCTTCCATATAAATGCGGGACGGCTTCTGATTCGGATTACAGCCGTATTTTAATTCCAACTCCTTCATGTCGTTCACCCTTTCTACTGATGCTTGTTGATGATGCGCGTCTCATATGTCCCGGTCGCGATATCGATGTACCGCACGAACAGAGAGACCTTGTTCTCTTCATTCAGGTTCGTCCAGATGCCGTTTGCAAAGCTGTCGATATCCCCGTCGATCGCGACACGGACCGGCTCGCCCTCGAAGCTCGGCAGCGGGTTGCCGTCGCCGATGTAGGTGTGGATGAAACGTCCCTCGCCCGCGAGCGGATTCTCATACGCGAACGTATATCTGTTACACGCGTCCGGATTGCCGTCGCTGCTCTTTAAGATCGACATAGCGTAATCATAGCTGCCGTTTGCAATATGCAGGATGCCGGAAATGCGCGGCGTATAGTTCGGCGCATCCGGCTCATACTCTCTGGTGCGCAGCGCCTGTTCAAAGGTCTGCTGCCTGCCCATCAGCTCACAGATCGTGTCGGTCTGATCGCCGTTCGTCACGATCGTATCGCTGCCGAGCACACGCACCGGCGCATAGATCACAAGGCTCGGATCCGTCAGCTTGGACGGGTCGTATGCCTGCGTGCGGATCCCCTCGCCGTCCCTGACAAAAATCCGGTTGCGGCTGTTCTCGCTCCTGCCCATGATGAAATACGCCGTCACGGCATGCGCTCCGTCCTTTGATCTCCCGATCACGATCCCTCTGCCCGGGTAGGCGTTCGCCGCCAGCTCCTTTTCCAATGACTTCACTTCCATGCGTCTGCTCCTTCCTCTTGTCCGTATCTCTCTGTTCCGCTATTACCCTGTACATCTTACCATGCGCGCTCCGGTTTTACAAGTCCGCAAGTTCCTTTGCGATCTCACGCGCCCGCGCATCCCACGTATGGCGCATCTGTGCAAGCCTCTGCCCCCG
This sequence comes from uncultured Roseburia sp., assembly GCA_947628935.1. Classification (GTDB taxonomy): domain Bacteria; phylum Bacillota; class Clostridia; order Lachnospirales; family Lachnospiraceae; genus Roseburia. The sequence goes on from CANRBT010000041.1 coordinate 3,737, forward strand.
CACCGCGATCCGCTCCGCGCGCACGGGATCCTCCAGAAGCCCGAAAAGAAGCTCCGGCAGCTTCTTTGTCTCACGCAGGGAAAAAAACACGATCTCCTCCCCGTCCCTGCATTCCTCCCGCAGATACGCGCTCGCATCCGTACACGCCACAGCTCCCTGCAGCATCCCGGTAAACACCCGGTCATGCGCGCCGTTCCGGAACCAGGGCAGCACATTGAGCGCGATACGCGCATTGCGCACAGCATGCGCACAAGCCGCAGAGCTGATCTGCCCGCTCTCTTGCAAAAGACACTCCGGCTTCCTGCAGGACAGCGTCTCCCAGCCCGCTCCAAAGACATGCACAGGAAGCTCCGCCTCCGCCAACTCCCTGATAAGATTTCCCCGCAGGAGCGTGCGCGCGTACAGATCCAGCCAGCGCATCCCATAACACGCCTCCGCCAGCTCCCCGTCCGTCACCGCTCCAAGCTCGTCCCGCAGATGCCGCTCCATCACCTCCTCCATCCGCTGTGCCGGGCGCGCCAGCAGATCCTCCAGGATGCCCCGATAGAACCGCTCATATTCACTCCCCAGCTCTTTCAGCTTTTCGACGAACGTCTCGGGCGGCACGTAATTCGCCGTAAACACCACGCCGTATCTGCGCTTTTGATACGGCACAGTCCCCTTTGCCGGCTCCGTTTCTCCCGGATTTCCCGCGAGCGGCAGAAAACGCACCATCACGCCGGGATAACAGCGTTGCACATAACGCACGTGGTCGCGGTCCACACAAAACACAGTCATCTCCCGCGGCGCCTGCTCCAGCAGTCTGTGATAGTACATCGGATGATCGACAAGCACATTGCACACCCATATGCCAAGCCGCTCCCAGACGGAAACGCCCTCCGCGTCCAGAAAAACCTCCTCGCCGCGCAGCCCGATCGCATTGAACGTCACGAGCGCCGCCCTGCCCTCACGCGCAAAAAGCTGTACGCCTTCGACTGCCGCGTACAGCTCCCTGTAATCGACCATATAGACCGGATAGCCGAGCTTCCGAAACCCCTCTGCCAGCTGCTCCGAAAAATATCCCAATGTCTCCACAGCATGTCTGATCAGTATGATCCTCTCGATCCGTCCCATATCAATTCTTAAAGCTGTGGATCGGCGCCGGGATCCTGCCGCCGCGATGAATAAACGCATCACAGGAGAACCGGTTCACGGGCATGATGGGTGCATAGCCGAACAAGCCTCCAAACTCCACAGTATCTCCCACTCCCTTTCCGATGACCGGGATCAGGCGCGCCGCCGTCGTCTTCTGGTTCACCATGCCGAGCGCCATCTCATCCGCGATGATACCCGAGATCGTCGTCGCCTTCGTGTCGCCGGGAATCGCGATCATGTCAAGACCGACCGAGCAGACGCAGGTCATCGCCTCCAGCTTTTCCAGTGTGATCGCCCCCGCCTGCACAGCGTCGATCATGCCCTGATCCTCGCTGACCGGAATAAATGCGCCGCTGAGTCCCCCCACATAGGAGGACGCCATCACGCCGCCCTTCTTCACCTGATCGTTGAGCAGGGCGAGCGCCGCCGTCGTGCCCGGCGCTCCCGCATACTCCAGACCGATCTCGCAGAGGATATCCGCCACGGAATCCCCTACCGCTGGCGTCGGCGCGAGCGACAGATCGACGATGCCGAACGGAATGTGAAGCATCCGGGACGCCTCCTGCGCCACGAGCTGTCCGACGCGCGTCACCTTGAACGCCGTCTTTTTGATCGTCTCGCAGAGCGTCTCAAAATTCTCACCGCGCACCTTCTCGAGCGCTGTCTTCACCACGCCCGGGCCGCTGACGCCGACATTGATGACGGCATCCGCCTCCGTCACGCCGTGGAAGGCGCCCGCCATGAACGGATTGTCGTCCGGCGCGTTGCAGAACACCACCAGTTTCATGCAGTCCACGGAGTCTCTGTCCTTAGACCGCTCCGCGACCTCGAGCAAAATCTCCCCCATCAGCCTGACCGCGTCCATGTTGATGCCGGTCCTGGTGGAGGCAAGGTTGACGGAGCTGCAGACGCGCTCTGTCGTGCACAGCGCCTCCGGTATCGAACGGATCAAAAGCTCGTCCGCCTCCGTCATTCCCTTGGAGACAAGCGCGGAGTACCCGCCGATCAGGTTCGCTCCCACCGCCTGCGCCGCGCGGTCCATCGTGTGTGCGATCGTCACAAAATCCTCCGTCGTCCTGCACGCGGCGCCTCCCACGAGCGCGACCGGCGTCACGGAGATGCGCTTGTTGACGATGGGGATCCCGTACTCGTTCTCGATCGTCTCCGCCGCCGCCGCGAGATCCCGCGCCACGGTCGTGATCCTCTCATAAATCTTCTCATTCAGCTTTTTCAGATCGGAATCGATGCACGAAAGCAGGCTGATCCCGATGGTGATGGTGCGCACATCCAGATTCTCCTGCTCCACCATCTTGTTCGTCTCATTCACTTCCCATATATTGATCATGTGGCTCCCCGCTCCTATATCCGATGCATTTTTTCAAAGATCTCTTCGCGCTGGCACTTGATAGAGACCCCGATGTCCGCCCCGATCTCATCCAGCCCCTTCTGGCAGTCCAGAAACGACTGCTTCGCCTCCGCCATATCCACGATCATCATCATATTGAAAAAACCGGACACGATCGTCTGTGAGATGTCCAGCACATTGATCCGGTTCTCGGAGAGATAAGTGCACACGCGGGCGATGATGCCGACGGTATCCTTTCCCACCACAGTGATAATTGCGCGATCCGTTGTCTTGTCCATGGTAAGCCCATGCCTCCTTCTTCTAAAATATCACCCGCTCGGACGGCACATCCCGCCTTGCCACATACACAGGGAAATCGTCTCCCCGATAGGGGTTCTGCCCCATCGTCACCTCCAGGCGCACCGTCTCATATGCAAGCTCCGGGTAGTTGTTCTCCCTGGAAAGATGACCCAAAACAGCTGTGCCGAACCCGTCGTGGAGCACCCTTCCCAGCAGCCGTCCGCACAGCTCGTTCGACAGATGTCCGCGTTCCCCCAGGATCCGCTGCTTGAGCGGATAAGGATAACTGCCTGCCTGCAGCATATGTACATCGTGGTTCGCCTCCAGCAGAAGGACATCCAGCCCCGTCAGCTTTTCCACCATTTCCTCATCATAGGTCCCGAGATCCGTGATGACCGCCATTGACTTTCCCGACCGGGAAATGCGGTACGCGACCGGATCCGCCGCATCGTGCGACACGGCGATCGGCTCTATCGTAAGATCGCCGACCGCAAACGATTCGCCCGGCACAATGATGCGGAACAGCGATTCGTCCACAGTCCCCACCGCTCTCGCGGCAAGCACGGCCTCCATCGTGCCCCGCGTCGCATACATCGGAAGTCCATAGCGCCTTGCGAGCACGCCGAGCCCTGCGATATGGTCCATGTGCTCATGGGTGATCAAAATCCCCTTCATCTCTTCCGTCTTTAAGTCCAGCGCATTCAGCCCCGCCTCAATGCGTTTTCCGCTAATGCCGGCATCTATCAGCAGATGGCAGGAATCCGAGCCGATACAGATACAGTTTCCGCTGCTGCCGCTGGCAATGCTGCATAATTCCATAGCGTTTCTCTCAACTCCCTGCTACTCCCAGTATATCTCGATCCTGTCCCCGTTTGCGAGCGCTGCCGTGAACTGCGCGTTGGAACCGTTCACCTTCGTAACGACCGTCCTGCCCTTTGCCTCCTGGAGATTGAACTCGTAAAAATTAAAGATATCCACAAAAATATAGTTTTCCTTGCCGATCAGCCGCACCGGTTTGTCGTTGATATACACGAGCAGCGACGGCTTTCCGTTCACAATAAACGGCTCGTCCTCCGGCTTCGGCTCCGGCTCCTCCGCTTTCGGCTCGTCCTCCGGCTTCGGCTGCTCCGGCTTCGGTTCCGGCTGTTCCGCTTCCGGTTCGTCCTCCGGCTCCTCCGCTTCCGGTTCGTCCTCCGCCTCCGGCTCGTCCTTCGGCTGTTCCGCTTTCGGCTCGTCCTCCGGCTCCTCCGCTTTCGGTTCGTCCTTCAGCTCCTCCGCTTTCGGTTCGTCCTCCGGCTTCGGCTCCTTCGCTTCCGGTTCGTCCTCCGCCTCCGGCTCGTCCTTCGGCTGTTCCGCTTTCGGTTCGTCCTCCGGCTTCGGCTCCTCCGCTTCCGGCTCGTCCTCCGGCTGCTCCGCTTCCAGCTCGTCCTCCGGCTCCTCCAACACCTGCTCTGCGATCTCCTCCGCTCCCGGCTGTCCCGCGGGCTCCGCGGCGGCGACGTCTGTCTGGGAAAGCTGCTCCTCCAGGCGGGCGTTCATCTGCTCCGCCGTCTGCTCCGTCCCCGTGTCCTCCAGGAGGGACGCCCCCATCGCCTTCATCGGCTGCTGCGCCACGAGCGGCGGCGCAAGCGGGAGCTCGGACGGCTCCACAGCAGCCGCACCGAAAGAGAGAACCGCCCAGTCGATCGTAAAGTTCTCATAGATCAGGGAGTCCATCGTTGCCGTGCGGTTGTTCACCATGATCTCATAATCCATATCCACTTCCACATCCATGAACTCCGCCAGCTGCCCCACTGTATAAAAGCTTCTCGTCTCGATCCGGTCTCCTTCCCGGATCTGATAGGACGGCAATTCCAGGCTCCCGTTCACCTCCAGCAGCTTCGGACACCGCACGACGCGACCGTTGACGATAAAGGTCATGTCGGAGGCTGTGTACTCCTCCAGCTGCTCCAGCGTGCAGACCGCCGGGGCGCCTGCCGTCGACGGCTCGATCTGGATATCACTGTTCGGCTCCAGAGGCGTATTGATATTCGCCGGTCGGTCGTTCATATAGACGAGCGCGGATTCCCCGGGCTCGCCGCGCACGATCCGGGGCGTCCCGTTCACCACAAACTGCAGCTCCTGCCCGCGCTTGGGGAACAGATCTTCATTCGGAAAGCCCGCCTGCAGCGCCGCATCCACGATCGTGAGTCTGCTGTTGTCGTAGAGCTTGACGCGCTCTCCGTTAAAGCGGACCATGATAAAATTATTCCTCTGATCGTAGTAGTTGAGACAGATACCGATCGGCGTGACAAGCAGCGGATCCTTTTTGATCTCCGCCTGCAGGAAAGTCACCTCCTGCAATACCTCCTCACCGCGCAGCGCGACCCTCTCCGGCGGGATGCCGAGCTTCTCCGCCAGCATCTCCGTATAGCCATGGATCTTTCCGCCTCCTCCGACCACGAACGTCGCCGCGACGCTCTCCCCGCCGTTGAGCTCCTTGATCTTGGTCGCGACCTCCGTCGTCATCTTCTCGACCACAGGCTTCGTCAGCTCCCAGATCTCCTTGGACGGGACCGTGTGCTCAATGAGCATGATATCCTGGTAAGTCACCTTATCGTACATGCTGCTGCACAGCTTGATGTGCTCCGCCGTCTTAAAGTCCACCAGATAATGCTGCACGATCAGCTCCGTAATCTCATCTCCCGCCAGCGGGATCATACCGTACGCAATGATACTGCCCTCCCGCGTCACGGAGATATCGGAGGTCCCCGCCCCGATATCGACCAGCGCGATATTCAAAAGCCTGTAATTCTCGGGGATCGCAACATTGATCGCCGCGATAGGCTCCAGCGTGAGGTTCGCCACAGAAAGCCCCGCCTTGCCGACCGCCGCGTAAAGTCCGTCCACGACATCCTCCGGCAGGAAGGTCACGATGATGTCCTCGCTGATGTCGTCCGCCTTGTGCGATTCCAGGCTGGCGAACGGCTCGCCGTTCAGATAGTATTTGATGACCGAATAGCCCACACAGTAAAACTTGTACTGCGTGTCGTTCATCTCCTTTAAGATCGACTGCGCCTTCTCAATGCCGAGAAGATCCAGCGTGTGGACGTGCTCCCCGGTCACCACAGTCTCCTCCGGGAACTCCTGCCGGATGTTCGTCGTCACCGTTTTCAGCACACGACCCGCCGCCGCGATACAGACCTCCGTCAATGGCTGCCCGATCTGCTCCTCCAGCTCCGCCTTCACGACGCCGATCGTCCTCCCCACGCGGCCGATATCGTGGATCTGCCCGTCCAGCATCGCGCGCGTCTCATGCTCTACCACATACTGCGCCACGACGATGAACTCATTGCTCTCCGTGCGATAGCCCACAGTTCCGACCACATTTCTGGTTCCAATGTCGAGTCCGAATACCAACGGTTCCTCGTATAAGCTTCTATCACTCATCCATGCCTCTCCTACTTCTCATCCATCAGAGTTACCAATATCTGATCCATCCGGCGCACCGCGTCCTCCACGGGACCGTTATTGTCAATGACGCGCACACAATGCTTCCGATAGCTCTCCTCGTCCAGCTGACTGGCAAGGATCTGCTCCACCTTCTCACGGGAATAGCCCCGGTCTCTCATCAGGCGCTCCCGTCGAATTTCCTCTCTCGTATCAATATACCAGAGTTCGTCACAAATTTCATCATAATGTTGCTCGATCAAAAGCGCTGCCTCCAAAACCAGCAGGGAGAGCTCTCCCCGTTTCCGCTCCTCCCCCGCCACCCGCAGGACATAATCCTTCACCGCGGGGTGCACGATGGCGTTCATCCGTTCCCGCTTTGCGGCGTCCGAAAAAAGGACTCCCGCCAGCCGTCCCCGGTCCAATCCGCCCTCCGGCAAAAAGATATCCTCGCCGGCAAACGCCTGCCGGATGTGCGCATAGCACTCCGTCCCCGGCTCCATCAGCTCATGCGCGATCTCGTCCGCCAGCAGGACGCGCGTGCCCTCTCTCTGTTTCAGGTGCGCCAGCAGCGCGGATTTCCCCGCGCCGACACCCCCCGTAATCCCGATAAATTTCATGACGTCCACCCTATTTCGCTTCGTACCAGTTGTTTCCCACGTGCACATCGATCTCCAGGCAGACGGCGAGCTCCGCCGCTCCGTGCATCTCCTCCGTGAGGATCCGGATCACCTGCTCCTGCTCCGCGGCTGCCGCCTCCACCAGAAGCTCGTCGTGCACCGTCAAAATCAGCCTCGAGGCAAGCCCCTCCTCCTGCAGACGGTCGTGGACGCGGATCATCGCGATCTTGATGATGTCCGCCGCCGTTCCCTGGATCGGGGAGTTCATCGCGATGCGCTCCCCGAACGACCGCTGCATGAAATTGCTGCTGGAAAGTTCGGGGACCGGACGGCGCCTGCCGAACATCGTCGTCACATAGCCCTTCTCTTTCGCCTCCGCCACAAGACCGTCCAGATATCCCTTGATCTTGGGGTACGTCTCAAAATACCGCTCGATATACTCCGCAGCCTCCTGCTTTGTGATGCTCAGATCCTGACTCAGCCCAAAGGAGCTGATGCCGTAGACGATGCCAAAATTGACCGCCTTCGCATTGCGCCGCTGCAGATCCGTCACCTCGTCGAACGGCACATGGAAGACCTGCGACGCCGTCGTTCTGTGGATATCCTGCGCCTCCCGGTACGCCTCGATCAGCTTTTCGTCGCCCGAGAGATGCGCCAGCACGCGCAGCTCGATCTGCGAGTAGTCCGCGTCGACGAACACAGCCCCCTCCCTCGGGAGAAACGCCTTGCGGATCAGCCGACCCAGCTCAATGCGCATCGGGATATTCTGCAGGTTCGGCTCCGTGCTGCTCAGCCGCCCGGTCGCCGTGATCGTCTGGTTGAAGGAGGTGTGGATCCGCCCGTCCTGCGCGATATAGTTCACCAGCCCGTCCGCATAGGTGGATTTGAGCTTGGTAAACTGCCGGTATTCCAGAATATCCGCCACGATCTTGTGCTCCGGCGCCAGGCGCTCCAGCACATCCGCCGCCGTCGAGTAGCCCGTCTTGGTCTTCTTCCCATTGGGAAGGTTCAGCTTTTCAAAAAGGATCGCGCCGAGCTGCTTGGGCGAGAGGATGTTGAACTCCTCGCCCGCCTCCTCGTAGATCGTTTTTTCAAGCTCCGCGATGCGGACGGCAAGCCTGTCCCCGTAAGCCTTCAGTCCCTCGGCGGACGTCAGGATGCCCTCCCGCTCCATATCGGCAAGCGTGAACACCAGCGGCATCTCCACCTCGGCGAACAGCCGCGCCATCCCGGTCCTCTGCAGCTCCTCCGTCAGCGCCCTTTGGGAGGCGAGCGCCGTGTACGCCTCGTAGCAGACACAGGCGAGAAAATCGTCGGGCTTTTTTTCGGACGCCTCCTCCCAGCTCAGCTTTTCCAAAAGATCCCTGCGCGACGGCAGCAGCCTGTCCGCGTAGTCCTTCGCGATATCCTCATAGGGGTACTCGTTCCTGATCGGGTTGAGCAGATACGCCGCGATCACGCCGTCAAACAGCTTTTCCCGCGTCACAGTGCCGACGCTCCTCCTCCCCAGCATCCCCAGATACGAAAGCTGCGGCTTCAGGTCGAGCGTCGCATAGGAAACCGCTTTGCAGGAGACGAACATGTTCCTCAGCGCGTCGCAGTCCAGCTCCTCCCCCGCCTCCACATAGCGGACGGGCATGTCCCCGCAGGCGACGGCGATCCCGAGGAACGACTCCCCGCCGTCCGCCCCGCAGACCCCGCGCGTTCCCTCCGGCGCAGCGATGAAAAATCCGCACTCCTGACCCTCCAGCTCCGCAAACAGCCTCTCGGCGTCCTCCCTTTTCGTGATGCGCGCGAACTCCGGTCCCTCCGGCTGCTCTCTTTCCGCCCTCTCGAACCGCCCCAGCAGCTGCCGGAACTCCAACTGTCTGCAGAGCAGATACGCCTCTTTCGTGAACAGATCCCCGACCGCGCCCAGACGCGCTTCCTGAAGATCAAAGGCAAGCTCCGCATGCGTCTCAATCGTCGCGAGCGTCTTGCTCATCTGCGCGAGATCATAGTGCTCCAACAGATTCTTTCCCGCGCGCGGCGGCCGGATCTCCCCGGCGTGGGCGTACGCCTCCTCGATGCTTCCGTACTGCGCGATGAGCGCCGTCGCGGTCTTTTCCCCGATGCCGGGCACGCCGGGGATATTGTCGGAAGCGTCCCCCATCAGCGCCTTGACGTCGATAAACTGCGACGGCGTCACCTGATAGCGCTCCAGGACCTCCTTTGCGTTGTAGTCCTCGATCTCCGTGCCGGTACGTTTTGTCTTCGGGATCCGGATCTTCACGCGGTCGGTCGCAAGCTGCAGCAGATCCCGGTCCCCCGATACGACGGACACGGTAAGCCCGCTTTCCTCCCCTCTCCTCGCAAGGGTCCCGAGCAGGTCGTCCGCCTCATAGCCTCCCTTCTCGACCATCGCCACGCCCATCGCCCGGAGCATCTCCTTCATCACGGGCACCTGCTCCCGCAGCTCCGGCGCCATCGGTTTGCGCGTCCCCTTGTACTCCGCATACATCTCATGGCGGAACGTCGGCTGCGGCATGTCGAAAGCCACCGTCAGGTAATCCGGCTGCTCCTCCTCCAGGATCTTGAACAGGATGTTGAGGAAGCCGTATACCGCATTGGTGTGGAGCCCCTCCGAATTGGTCAGATCAGGGATCCCAAAAAATGCGCGATTGAGAATGCTGTGTCCGTCTATCAATACCAGCTTACCGTCCATGTCCTTCTCCCATCTAAAATCACCCTGCCGCTCACACTGCTCTCGTGTAAACGGCGAGCCATGCGTTTTCCTCCTCGGTCAGATACGGCGAGAGCGTGTCCCTCACAGTCGCGTGGTACGCATTCAAAAGCTCCCGCTCGCGCCCGCTCATCTGCTCCGGATCTATGGCGTCGAGGTCGATCGGCGCGTAGGTGATGTTCTCAAAGCACAAAAACTGCCCATACTCGTTCTTCTCCGCCTCCCGGCAGACCAGCTCGTTCTCCGTGCGGATGCCATAGCTGCCCTCGATGTAGACGCCGGGCTCGTCCGTCGTCACCATACCGGGCTCCAGAACGCCGCTGTCGAGACGCTCCGGGACGGCGCGCCACCGAAATCCGTTCGGACCCTCATGCACATTGAGCACATAGCCCACGCCGTGCCCCGTCCCGCACCGGTAGTCGATGCCCAGCTCCCAGAGCGGTCCGCGCGCAAGGATATCCAGGTTCAGCCCCGTGCACCCATGCAGAAACTTTGCATGCGCAAGATTCAGGTTGGAACGGCAGACCGCCGTAAAATGCTCCCTCATCTCATCCGTGATCGGTCCCAGCGCCATCGTGCGCGTGATGTCCGTCGTCCCCTCCAGATAGTGTCCCCCGGAATCCACCAGAAGAAACCCCTCCGGCGCAAGCGCGGCGTCCGATTCCGGCGTCGCGGCGTAATGCATCATCGCCGCGTTCGCGCCGTAAGCGCAGATCGTGTCAAAGCTCGGCTCAAGAAAATGCTCCTGCTCCCTCCTCCGCTCCTCCAGGTAGTCGGAAGCGCTGATCTCCGTCATCGGGATCTTCCCGACGTTCGTCTTGAGCCAGTACATGAACTTTGTAAATGCGACGCCGTCCTTGACATGCGCCCTTCGGATGTTCTCGATCTCTGTCGGGTTCTTGACCGCCTTCATCAGCTCCGTCGGATTCGGCGCATCCACGACCCGCACAGCATCCGGCAGACTGTTCCGGATGCGGTAGTTGACCAGCTTCTCATTCAGGAGCACACAGCTGTCCGCCGGAACGCCCAAAACATAAGAGTAGATCGCGTCGTACGGTCTTGTCTCGATCCCGTTTTCCCGGAGATACGCCGCGATCCCTTCATCGATCACTTTTTCCTGAAGGAACCAGATACAGGACTGCCCGC